>JADGOX010000344.1 GCA_017882745.1 Mycobacteriaceae bacterium
GGCGGCACCCGGACACCGCGGGACGAGCTCTATCTCACGGGTATCGCAGCGGGCCTGACACCGATGAACAGCGTCAGCAGCCGGACGAGCTTCCTGGTGTGCAATGACCCCGCCTTGGCGACCCGAAAAGCCATCGCCGCAGGTGATCTCGCATCCTCGGTGATCACCGAAGACAGATTCCGGGCGCTGCTGCAATCTGTCCAACCGGGGGCACCGATCGGTGCACGACCTGTTGTCCGTGTCACGACCTCGACCGGCCCGGTGGGCCGGCTAAAGGGGTGCCGGGTGCTCGTGCTCGGTGGACCGCACGACGTGTCCGCGCGGGTGCGGGACGAAGTGATGGCCCACGGTGGGCGGGTCGCGGTAAACCTGACCCCGACGGTGTCTCACCTGATCGCGCTGGGCGCCGCGGACACCGACATCCGGTACCCGCGGACCACCCATCTGTTGCGGCTGGACCCCGTCACGCTGCTGATCGCACCAGGCATCCCGGCCCCGGCCCCGGCGCCGAGCCAGGCGGACACGCCCCCTGTGCCCGACCATCAAACGGACGCCGCCGCGGAGCCCGTCGGGGACGCGACGCCACCGGATCCTGCACCGGTTCCGCCCGCCCGGATCCTGCGGCGAGGAGAGGTGACCGATCTTCCGGACGAGGTGACCATCTGGGACCTCTTTGTCTCCTGGACTCTGGCCGACCCCCCGCTGGAACTCGACGTCGTCGCATTCGTCACCGACGCAGACGAGAAGGTGATCTCAGACGAGCACTTCGTCTTCTTCAACGCTCTGGAAACCCCGGGCCGCGAGGTGCGGTTGGAGATCGAGACCAACGGGGAAAGCCGGCTGGTCGTCGATCTCGATGAACTGTCCAACCCGGGGGTCCGGGTCGTGGTTGGAGCATCCTTGGCCGGCGGCCGGACCTTCGGCGAGCTCGGCCCGGTCGAGCTGGTCCTGCGGGACACCGATGGCGCACCGTGGGCCCGCACCGTCCTGGACGCCGGTACGACGGAAAACAGCCTCGTGCTGGGGGAGTTCTACCAGCGGGGTGGGCGGTGGCGGTTCCGTGCCGTCGGTCAAGGCTACGAGGAATCGCTGGCAGGCTTCGCGACCCGGTACGGGGTCGACGTCGCCTGACACCCGAGAAGGTTCACCGGGTGTCTCGTTGCCGACGAAGCCACGGGGACTGCGACCCGGACGGGCGGACCGGAATCCCGTGCTCGTGGAGCAGCTGCAGAACGTGTCCCGCTGGTTGGCCGGTGAGTTGCTCGATATGTCCTGCGGCTAGGCCGATCTCGATGTAGGCCTCGG
Organism: Mycobacteriaceae bacterium; assembly: GCA_017882745.1. GTDB lineage: Bacteria > Actinomycetota > Actinomycetes > Mycobacteriales > Mycobacteriaceae > X156. The sequence continues at coordinate 1,306 of JADGOX010000344.1, forward strand.
TGAGGAATGAGCGGGTGACCGGGGTGGGTGTCGGGAACCGTTGGGTGATGGTCCCGGCCATTGGCCGTGTCGGGATGCGGTGCTGGTGCAGCAGAGTGGTGACGTCCGGGTCGTCGTAAAGGGCGGCGAGCCGGGCTTGGGCGGGTGCGCCGGCGCGCTTGGGTGTGGCCCACCCTTGCGGACCGGGATGCCGTGCTCGTGCAGGGTCCGCAGCACCAGGTGCACGGTCGTGTCCAGTTCGGCGGCGACCTGGGCTGCGCTCCACTCTCGGACCAGGTACCAATCACGCAGCAGCTTCGGATCCAGGTGTTTGCGCTGCTCCCTGCTCGTCCGGGGTTGGACAGAAACCCCGGCGGTCTGTAGCCAGGTCCGGACGGTGTCCCTGGTGGTGTGGTGCTGCCGGGCGATCTGCTCCAGAGTGCGTCGATCGGTGACGTACCAGCGGTGCAAATCCTCAGCCGGCGGCATCACCGGTGGTTCCGGGTGCGGCGGCGGGGCCGGCGGCCGATGCACGTCTAGTTCTCGGCGTCTCATCGTGACCCGCCAGGCCGGCACCCCGAATCTCACCCCGATCTCCGTGTCATCCAGGCGCCGGGTGACGTACAGCTCGGTCAATCTTGTTCTGTCCAACTTCAATGGTGGTGGCGCCTTGGGCTCCGGCCGACGGGGAATGCCGTGTCGGCGGAGCGCAGCGTTCACCCTGGTCGTGGTCGTGCCCAGTGCGGCAGCGACCTCACGCACGGTGCTGCCGTCGTTGAGGTACAGCTTGATGAGCATTCCGCGGCTGATTGGGTCCGGCGGGTTCCCGTTGGCCCAACCTGGTCGTCGCCGGGGGATCCCGGCAGCGTCGAGCGCGGCGGTTACCCGGCCCCGGGACAGCCTGAGACGCTGCGCGACCTCGGCCACGCTGAGGCCCTCGGTGATGTACAGCTGGCGCAGGCTTTCGACATTCGGCGGGGGTGGGGCGTTCCGGGACGGTCCCCGCGGTCGGCGGGGTGGTCCTGTCCAACCGTTCGCCCGCATGCGGTCCAACACGCTGGAATCGGTCACGCCTAGTTCCTGGGCGATCTCGGCCACCCGCCGACCCTGGTTCAGCAGGGAACGCACCTGATCGTCCGTGATGGTGGGTTGCCGCCCAGCCGGCCGTATCGGCACCCCAGCAACCACCAGGCGGGCCCGGACCCAGTCAGCGGTATGACCGAACCTCCGGCCGATCACGACCAGGCTCAGGCCCTGATCCACGTACAGCTCGACAAGGTCGGATGGGTTCGGTGCCGTCGACATCGGCTCAGGTGTGCGCCGGGGTCAGCAGGTCCGGGCCGTTGTTGCGGACGTTGTTGACCGCCTTGCTGACCGGGTACGGGTTCAGCACCGGGGGCGGTACGGACGCGATGAGCTCGCGGACCGATTCCGGGTCGGTCAGCTTGGGGTCGAGCCAGGCGTCCAGCATGGTGTCCGGCAGCACCAGGGGACAGCGGTCGTGGATCTCGCCGGCGGCGTCCGTCGCCGTAGTCTTCAGAACCGTCGCGGTCCACAACCACCTGGTTGGGTCGTTGCTGTCCTTGTCCGGGTCGCGCCACAGCTCGTACAGGCCAGCCATGTTCAGCACCGTGTCGTCCAGGTGCAAGAAGTACGGTTGCTTCCCATCAGGAGTGGCTTGCCACTCGTAATAGCCGTCCGCGGGGAGCACGCAGCGGCGCTTCGCGGCCGCCGCCCGGAAGCTCGGCTTCTCCGTGACCGTCTCAGCGCGTGCATTGATCAGACGGCCAAGCTTGGCCTCCTTCGACCAACTGGGCACCAGACCCCAACGCACCGAACGGATCTGCCGCTCCAACACCGCGTCGCTGTCATCACTGGGCAGATGCTCCAGCACCACCCGCACCTCCTGAGCCGGTGCCACATTCCACGACGGCCGCGATTCCTCGCCAACGACGAACGCACCGTACAGACCCGACAGTTCGTCATCGGACACCTTCAACGCATACCGACCACACATGTTCACCAGTTTCACCGATGGCGTCGACGGACCGGTTTGGCCTAACGATCAACGGACCAGACTCGGGGCAGCAGGATGGGCACCCACCACGGCCCGGCATCGCCGCCGGTGTCGCCCCCAGCCGGAGCCGGATCTGGGTGCTCACGCCAGCGGTGCGGTGCTGGCTGTCGCTGTGGCTGGCCTTCAGTTCTGACACTCGCAATATTTATCGACCACTCGAACGAGTGCAATCTAGTTTCACAGCTCGCACATCGTGTGAACGTCAGTTAGAGTCACAGGCATGAGAACAACGCGCATGATGCGCACCATAGTCCGACGTTCACACCGACAGTTCCACGCCGTTGACGTGGAGAATCTCCTGGGAACCCCGCGTTTCAACCAGGGGGACATCACCTCGCTCAAGACTCGCTACGACGTCATCGCCGCGGTGAACGCTTGCGCGCACATCGCACTGGCAACCAGCCACCCGGCGGGGCTACTGACAGCTGGCTTGGCGTGGGCCAGCGCACGTCGGGTGTGGTATCCGGGACGTGACGGCGCCGACCAGGCACTCCTCGAGGTCCTCGACGAGGAAGCGATAGCGGAACGCTTCGAGGAGGTCATCATCGGGTCCGGTGATGGCATCTTCGCCTCAACGGCGGCACGCTTAGCCGCTCGTGGTAGCCGGGTAACCGTCGTCGCTCGACGTGGTCACCTGAGCAGAGCGCTGAAGTTGAGTGCTCACGAGGTTCGATACCTTGACTCATTCGCCGGCCTCTCAGCGGTCATGAGCGGGAGCGCGGCATGAACGAGAGCACGCCAGAACTGACCCTCGTGAGCCTCTCCGAGATTGCTCGACTCGCGAACGTGCGGCCCTCCAATGTCAGCAACTGGCGAAGCCGCAACACCGACTTCCCCGCCGCAAGCAGCCGCTCGGCCCGCGGAGACCTGTACCCATTGGCCGACGTACTGACGTGGTTGGTTCACGCCAAGAAAATCGATGAAGACCAGCTCCTGGGAAGGCTGTTATGGAATGCGGCCGAGGTGACGCGCGGGTCAGAGCGGGCGTTGACCGCCTGCTTGTTGTACGTCGCAGCCCACCCCTATATCCCCAAGGCATCTGCCAAGCCGGGGGAGGGTGCAAATGACCGTAGGGTCCTGAATGTGCGAAAAGGTATCAACCACATGCACCTTGTGAAGCACTACTTCCGCTGCGATGTGGATCTAGAGCCAGACGAAATAGCTGCACTGCTGCCGACCTTCGACGGACTCGAATCCCTGCTGGTCAACACGCCAGCCAGCCGAGTTGCCGATGCGTTGATCGAGGAATACTCGCGTCACCTCGGGAAAGCATCACTGCCACATACCAGCCGGCCGCTACAACGGTTACTGGCGTCGCTGGTCTGGCACCCCGACGGCAACACTCGGTCAAACCACACCGTCCTCGACCCCGCCGTCGGCACAGGTGGCCTCCTCACAGCTGCGATCGACGCCCAACCTGCCGGTGTGCAGTCGATCAACGCTGTCGACATAAACGCATTCGCGGTCAATGTGACCGGCCTACGCCTCGCAGCTCGCGACCTAGCCGCAGATATCCAGCGCCGCAACGTTCTCACCGACGACCCTTTCCCGGAGCTCAAGGCCGACGCCGTTGTCGTCGACCCGCCCTACGGAATGCGCTTGTACGACACAATGCTCAGCGCGCCGCTCACCGCAGCCATGGGCAGGGCGAGCCACACCTCCCTGGACTGGGCATGGGTCTTCTACGCCAGCGACCATCTCACCGAAGATGGTCGCGCCGTCGTCCTGCTGCCAAGCGGGGCGTTGACTCGAGGTGGTGCCGAAGCCGACCTACGCTCGGAAGTTCTCAGGCGTGGGCTCGTCGAAGCCCTCATTGCGCTGCCAGGTGGCCTTGCCCACGGGACCGCGATCCCACTGACGGCGATCGTGCTGCGAGCTCCGGGCCACCGCGACCGCGGCGCGGACATCTTGATGATTGACGCGACCCGGACTGACTGGGACTGGAAAACAGACCCGCACACCGCCGTGGACGAACTCGCATCAGCTTTCCACCACGCCCAGCGCTACGAACTACCCGACCAAATAGCGAGTCACATGGCAAACGTTCCCTTACTTGACGCACTCGCACCCGGCGCCTCGCTAGCTCCGGCCCATTGGATACCGCGCGTCAACAACATCTCCCAGTTCGACGCAACGGACACGCTATCTACGACGCTGGAGCGTCTCGAACAAGCACGCCAGGCTGCCGCAGCCGTCTCAACGGTCGGGTTCTCCGACCCGAGACGTGACGCTGCACCCGAGTGGGTCACAGTCGAAAGCCTCATCGAGCGCCGAATCCTTCGACTGCACCGGGCACCTGTGGTCAAACACTCCGAGTTCACCACCGACGGGATCCCGGTGCTCACCGTAACGTCGGTGACGCAGCTCGACGGTCACCCCAATGGATACATCGACCCCTCCGACGAGCGACTCCAAAAGGCACGCCTGACTGAGCGAGGGGACGTCGTTTTCGCAACCATCGGGGCGAAAGCAGTAGTCGACAACATCGGTGGTTGCTTCCCGGCAGCACACGTCGTTGTCATCGAGATCCTCGACCAGGACGTGATCGACCCCTACGTTCTCGCGGCATTCCTGTCCACCGACGCAGTCGCCGCACTTTCCACGGGCACGACCATCCAACGCGTCGACCTGCGGCATGCGTCGATCCCCCTACTCCCACCTAACCAAGCAGCGCACCTGTCCTCTTGGCTCTACGTGCTCCGCGCAGAAGCCGATGCAGCTACCGAATGGCTCGGTAGTGTCGCTGAGACAAAAAGCGCGCTCATCCAGGCGGCCGGCGCAGGCGTCAGCGTGGTTCCCGCAGAAAGCGACCGGTCCTCCCTAGATCAGTCCACGGCTACAACAGTTTTGGTCCGGCAAGAAGCAACCCGGCAATGACAACACCAACCGGATCGAATGCGCTGGTTAGCGCTGACCTCGTCCTATTGCGCCGTTTCGGGTGGAATCCGGAGCGTCACGACGCCTGGCTTTCCCGAGCTGTGACACCGTCACACGTGTGTCCGCCCCGGAACCAACCAGTCATGCCACTTGCACAGCGGCTGCCGAAAGCCCCTACGAAGTGGTCTGCGGCCGAGGCGGACCTTCAGCACCGAACCGTGAACAACCTCGTCACCGAGAGAGTGACAGCAGCCACCGACCAGTCGGACATATCCATCTCATCCACCGATAGCAAGGACCAATACGCATGACCGCCGCCAACAACGCCGCCTTCATCTGGTCGATCGCCAACCTGCTCCGCGGGCCGTACAAGCCCGCCGAGTACGGCCCGGTGATCCTGCCGTTCACGGTGCTCCGTCGGTTGGACTGCGTGCTGGAATCCACGAAGACGCAGGTGCTGGCCAAGCACGCCGCTCTGGGCAACAGCAAGGTGCCGGGGGAGATCGTGCTGCCTACCGTGGCCGGCCAGTCGTTCTACAACGCATCCCCTTACGACCTCGCCAAGCTCGGCGGCGACCCCGCCGGCACCCGACTGAACCTGATCAACTACATCAACGGCTTCTCGCCCAACGTCCGCGACATCTTCGAACGGTTCGGCTTCCTCCTTGAGATCGACAAGCTCGACGAGCACGAACTGCTGTACCTGGTGACCAAGCAGTTCGCCCAAGTCGACCTGCACCCCAACTCCGTCTCCAACATCGAGATGGGCCTGATGTTCGAGGAGCTGATCCGCAAGTTCGCGGAATCTTCCAACGAAACCGCCGGAGAGCACTTCACGCCCCGCGAGGTCATCCGGCTGATGGTCAGCCTGCTGTTCGCCAACGACGACGACGCCCTGGCCACCGGCGGTGTGGTCCGCAGCGTCTACGACCCGGCGGCCGGCACGGGCGGCATGCTCTCGATCTCGGACGAACACCTGCGGGCACTGAACCCCAAGGCAAAGCTGGTCATGTATGGGCAGGAGATCAACCCTGCGTCGTACGCGATCTGCAAGGCTGAGATGGTCATCAAGGGTCAGGACGTCAACAACATCGTCCGCGGCGACACCCTCACCGACGACGGCCACCACGGCAAGACCTTCGACTACTGCCTGTCCAACCCGCCGTACGGCGTCGAGTGGAAGAAGGCGGAGAAGAAAGTCCGCGACGAACACACACTGCAGGGCTACAACGGCCGGTTCGGACCCGGCCTCCCACGGGTCTCCGACGGCAGCCTGCTGTTCCTACTGCATCTGATCAAGAAGATGCGGCCGGTCACCGACGGCGGCGGCCGGATCGGCATCGTCCTCAACGGCTCCCCGCTGTTCACCGGCGGCGCCGGCTCCGGCGAATCCAACATCCGCCAATACGTCATCGAGAACGACCTGCTCGATGCCATCGTGGCCCTGCCAACCGACATGTTCTACAACACCGGCATTTCCACCTACGTATGGATCCTGGACAACGACAAACCCGCCGGCCGCAAGGGCAAGATCCAGCTGATCGACGGGTCGGCAATGTTCCACAAAATGCGCAAGAACCTCGGTGCCAAACGCAAAGAGATGGGCGAAGACGACATCGCCCAGGTCGTCAAGCTGTACGGGGAGAACACCGGGAACAGCGACGTGTCGAAAGTCTTTCGCCTCAAAGACTTCGGCTACTCCACCATCACCGTCGAACGACCACTAAAGCTGAACTTCGCAGTAACCCCGGAACGCATCGAACTCGCACTGGCGGAGAAGTCGATCCTCAAACTCACCGCGCACGAACGCGCCAAGCTGACCGCCGCGCTGGACTTGATGGACTCCTCCCAGCTGTGGAAGGACCGACCGGCCTTCCGCAAGACGCTGCTCAACGCACTGACCGCACAACGGCTCGGCACTTCGACTCCGGTGCTGAAAGCACTGCTGGACGCCCTGTCAGAGCGGGATGACACCGCCGAGCCCTGCCGCGACGCCAAAGGCAGAATCGAAGCCGACAGCGACCTTCGGGACACCGAAAATGTACCCCTCAACGACGACATCCACACCTACTTCGAACGCGAAGTTCTCCCGCACGTCCCTGACGCGTGGATCGATCCCACCAAGACCAAGATCGGCTATGAGATACCATTCACGCGGCACTTCTACAGATACGTGCCACCCCGCGACCTCGAAGCGATCGACGCTGACCTCAAGATCCTCATTGGCGAGATCACCGTTCTGCTCGAACAGGTCGAGTCATGAGCCGCTCGGCATACCCGGGGTACGTAAATGCCCCCGTCGCGTGGATTGGGCAAATACCGAGCCACTGGAAGGTCAGCAAGTTCCGACACGTGTTCCGCGAAAGCTCCGAGGTTAACGGACCGGAGCCCGTCGGCGAAATGGTCTCCATTTCGGGCTACCGAGGTGTCGAGTTGAGGCAGTACGACGACGAGAATCAGCGACGAACGACGGACCAGCTCGAAACTTATCGAGTGGTCAGGAAAGGTCAACTGGCCGTCAACACGATGTGGCTGAACTACGCAGGTTTGGGCGTGTCCGAAGTCGAAGGGCATATGAGTCCCGCATATCGGTCGTACTGGATCGACGAGCGGTGCGACAAGCGCTTCCTACACCACCTCCTCCGATCTGCCGCGTGTCGAGGGCTATACGTCCCAGCTGACTGGGATCCGACCAAACTCTCTGCAGCTCAGCCGCACCAACCTGATGGAACTTCCAATTCTGGTCCCGCCGCCAGCCGAACAGCACGCCATTTCCAAATTCCTGGATCGGGAGACGGCGAAAATCGACGAGCTGATCAGCAAGCAGAGCGCCCTAATCGAACTCCTGAGCGAACGACGAGGCGCGACTATCGACCGGTTCCTGAACGAAATCGGAATCGATGAGCTGACGCCGCTGCGATACGTCGCGGATTTGGTCACTGTGGGGATCGTGGTTACGCCGTCGAAGTGGTATGCAGACGATGGGGTGATTGCGCTCCGCGGCACCAATGTGAAGCCCGGTGCGATTGTCCTGGATGACGTTGTGCGCTTAAGCGAGGAGGGGCATCGGCTGCACAGCAAGTCGATCCTCCGTACAGGCGATGTCGTGATCGTACGTACGGGTCAGGCGGGCGCAGCGGCGGTCATTCCCGCGGAGTTGAACTGCATCAATGCCATCGACCTTTTGATTGTCCATCCGGGGCGTCGTCTGCTAGGTGAGTTCCTTGTAACGTACATGAACTCGCCCGCCTGTCAGAAGCAAACGACGGTCGACCAGGTGGGGTCGATTCAGGGACACTTTAACGTCGGATCCCTGAAAGCGATGCGAGTCCCGTTGCTGTCAATTGAGCGTCAAGAGGAGCTCGTAAGCAAATGGAAGATCGCCTCTAGCGAGATCGATCTGCTCATCTTTAAGTCGCAACAATGTATTGATCTTGCTAAAGAGCGACGATCGGCTCTTATCACGGCTGCGGTAACTGGAAAGATCGACGTTCGAGGGGCGGCATGAACGATGGCGCAGTACAACGAGGTCGAATTCGAGAAGGAACTTTGCCGGTACCTGGCTGCGAACGGTTGGCTGTACTCACCGACCGACGCAGGTTACGACAAGGGCCGCGCGCTGTTCCCGGAAGACGTGTTCGGGTGGCTGGAGGAGACGCAACCGAAGGAGCTGGCCAAGACGGTCAAGCC
>JADGOX010000345.1 GCA_017882745.1 Mycobacteriaceae bacterium
ACTACCCCCACATGACGGAGCGAATGCGACTCGAGTCGTACACGGGCAAGACCCACGCCGTCACCGCACCCTCGGAACTCGCCGCCAACGCCACCAGCGACAGCGACCCGCGATAGCGACAACCGGGTGTGATGAGCCTCGACCCCACATGGTCGGGGCTCATCGCCTTTTCCGTTCACTGTCTGCACCAGGAGGTATGTGTCGTGAGTGGGCCTGCTCAGCCGAGACTGAGCAACACCGTGCTGGTCACCGTCACCGGTCCCGACCGGCCCGGTGTCACGTCCGTGCTGTTCCGTGCACTCACCAAGCACGGTGTGGACGTGATCGACGTCGAGCAGGTGGTCATCCGCGGCCGGCTGACACTGGGCGTTCTCGTGTCGTGTGCGGGCGACCCCGAGGCACTGCAGGAGTCTGTGGAACAGGCCATGCCCACGGTGGGGGTGCACGTCGACGTCGAGATCGGTGCACCGATCAGCGGCGGCAGAGCGTCGTCAACGCACTCGGTGCTGGTGCTCGGCAGCCCCGTGACCGCGCGGGCCTTGTCCGCGTTGGCCCGTGAGCTGGCGGTCCAGGGCGCCAACATCGACGGGATCCGGGCGGTCGCCGACTACCCGGTGACGGGCTTGGAGCTGATGGTCAGCGCCTCCACCGAAAGTGGGGCCTCCGATGCCTCGCTGCGTTCGGCCCTGGCCGCTGTGGCGGCAGGGCAGGGCGTCGACATCGCCGTGCAGCGCGGCGGTCTGGTACGCAGGGCGCAACGGCTGATCGTGTTCGACGTCGACTCCACGCTGGTGCAGGGGGAGGTCATCGAGATGTTGGCCGCTCGCGCCGGCGCCGAGGAGCAGGTGCGTGCGGTGACGGAAGCGGCGATGCGGGGTGAGCTGGACTTCACCGAGTCGCTGCACCAGCGGGTGGCGGCACTGGCGGGGTTGCCGGAGTCGGTGATCCAGGAGGTCGCCGAGCAGCTGGAGCTCACCCCGGGGGCACGCACCACGATTCGCACCCTCCGCAGGTTGGGCTTTCACTGCGGCGTGGTCTCCGGTGGGTTCATGCAGGTGATCGAGGGCTTGGCGCATGAGCTGGAACTGGACTTCGTCGCCGCGAACACCTTGGAGATCGTCGACGGGGTGCTCACCGGCCGCGTGCTGGGCGAGGTGATAGACAGGGCCGGCAAGGCGGTGGCCCTGCATCGGTTCGCTGCACAGGCCGGGGTGCCGCTGGAGCAGACGGTCGCCGTCGGTGATGGTGCGAACGACATCGACATGCTCGCCGCAGCGGGACTGGGAATCGCCTTCAACGCCAAGCCGGCGCTACGTGAGGTGGCCGACACGGCGCTGTCGGCCCCCTACCTGGACACCGTGCTGTTCGTGCTGGGAATCACCCGCGCAGAGGTGGAGGCCGCCGACACCGTCGACGGAGTGATGCGGCGGGTGCCGCTCGTGAGCGATGAGTAGCGGCTATCCGCTACTCATCGCTCACGAGGCGCGCCAGCGCTGCCCGCACCACAGTGGGGTCGGTGGTCTGCCAGAACGGCGGTAGCGAGGCGCGTAGGTAGCCGCCGTAGCGCGCCGTCATCAGCCGCGGGTCGAGGACAGCGACCACCCCCCGGTCGTCCACGCCGCGCAGCAGCCGTCCGACTCCCTGCGCCAGCAGGAGGGCAGCATGGTTGGCGGCCACCGTGAGGAAGCCGTTGCCACCGTGCGCCTCCACTGCCTGCTGTCGGGCAACGAGCAGCGGATCGTCGGGTCGTGGAAACGGGATGCGGTCGAGGATCACCAAGGACAGTGAGCGTCCCGGGACGTCCACTCCCTGCCACAGCGACAGGGTGCCGAACAGGGACGTCGCCTCGTCTGCGGCGAACTTCGTGATCAGCTGTCCGGTGGAGTCGTCGCCTTGGCACAGGATCGGTGTGTCCAGGCGCTCTCGCATCGCCTCCGCAGCAGTCTTGGCGGCCCGCATCGAGGAGAACAGTCCCAGGGTGCGACCGCCGGCGGCTGCCACCAACCCCTCGATCTCCGTGAGATACGCCTCGACCAGACCGTCACGGCCGGGTGCAGGCAGGTGTTTGGCGATGTAGAGGATGCCGGAACTCGCATGAGCGAAGGGCGAGCCCACGTCGAGTGAGGACCACTTCGGACCGGAGGAGTCCGAGGGCGCCTGTTTGCCGGTCGCGGTAGCCGGGTCGCTGTGCACCGAGTTCTCGGCGGGGAGTCCCCACTGCCGCGCCAAGCCGTCGAAGGAACCGCCGAGCGCCAAGGTTGCCGAGGTGAGTACGACGGTCGCGCCATCGAACAGGTTCTGCCGGAGCAACCCTCCAACGGATAGCGGAGCTACCTTGACGACGAGGCCGCGTCGTTCCTCGTTCACCAGCCAGACGACGTCGTGGCGCTTGGCCGGGTCCGGCTGGTCAAAGGCGACGAGCACCCGAACGGACGTGTCGTGGACCTCCTCCAGGAGGGCCAGGGCCGCGGTGCGCGAGGCCGCCGCCTCGGGGTCGGAGGAGTTCATCCCTGGCTTCACGGGTCCGATGGCGGTGCGGCACGACCAGGCAGCATCGCGAATCGCGGCCAGAACGCCGGTAACCGGCTCGGGCAGCCGTTCCCACCGTCCTGGCTCCATCTCGCTCAGCGCCACCGTGAGGGAGTCCGCGGCGGCCTCGAGGAGGTCGGCGTCACGGTCGTCGACGAGCTTGGCGCAGCGCCGGGCGGCTGCGCTGATCCCCACCGCCAACAATTCGGCGGTGGCCACGGCGGTCACCCGGTCGACCAGCTCGTGTGCCTCGTCGATCACCACCACGTCGTGCTCCGGGAGTACGGGGATCCCGGTGATGGCGTCGATGGCCAGCAGCGCGTGGTTGGTCACCACCACGTCCACCTTGGCCGCCACAGCCTTGGCCTTCTCGGCGAAGCAGTCGATGCCTACGGGGCAGCGGGACACTCCGAGGCATTCGCGGGCCGAGACGCTGACCTGTCGCCAGGCCTGCTCGCTGACGCCGGGGACCAGCTCGTCGCGGTCGCCTTCTTGGGTTTTCTCGGCCCACGCGTGCAGCCGCTGCACCTCACGTCCCATCTTGGACACCGCGAAGGCGTCGAACAGTGCCTCGTCCGGGTCCTCGGGTGCCCCCGACCCGAGCCGGTGCAGGCACAGGTAGTTGCGCCTGCCCTTGAGGATCGCAAACTCCGGAGCGCTGCCCAGCTCGGGTTCCAAGGCGGCGGCGAGCCGGGGCAGGTCCCGCTCGACGAGCTGGCGCTGCAGCGCAATGGTCGCGGTGGAGACGACGACGGTCTTGCCGGACTCGACCGCGTGCCTGATGGCCGGCACGAGGTATGCCAGCGACTTCCCTGTCCCTGTGCCGGCCTGCACAGCCAGATGCTCGCCGGTGTCCAGTGCGTGCGCGACCGCTGAGGCCATCGTGACCTGGCCGCTGCGTTCTGCGCCGCCCAGCGCGGTGACCGCGGCGGCTAGCAGCTTGGGCACCGGAGGGAGGGGTTGGGA
>JADGOX010000083.1 GCA_017882745.1 Mycobacteriaceae bacterium
TAGTCGACTCTGTCAAGTATCTTGTACATGCATTTCTCCTGCAATCGGGTTCGTCACAGAAACACGACGGTGACCGAACTGGTCTGTCGGAAGCGGGCGAGCCTCGTGATGACAACGGGCGCTGAGATGTTCGAAACTCGGGCGCGTCGAGAGGCCACTCCGCTGGCCCCGCTATCTGCAGCGATAGTGGTCAACTGATCGTCCCTCGATTCTTGAGTCTTGCGACCAGCCTAACAACGTCCTCGCCGGGCCGATGCCGATCAGAACCAGTGGTTCCCCGCTTGCGGGGTCGATCCGGTTTTCCCGCTCGGCGGCACATCGCACCGGCGTGGTCTGCGTTGGTGAACTCGCGCTCCGGTTCGATATTGGGGGGCGCGGATGTGCATGGTCAGCCGTGGTGCGCCAGCAACCGGTCAGTGCAGGGCTGAGCCACCGCACTCGCCAGGTTCTATCGGATGTAACGCCTGGCACCGGCGAACTCGCGTGCGTACGACGGGGTTGAGACCGCGATCGTCTGAACCGTGCTGCCGGTCCTCGGCGCCTGCACCATGCGGCCACTGCCGGCGTAGATCGACACGTGGTGCACGTGCCCGCGTGTGGCGTAGAAGAGCAGATCGCCGGGCCGCCGGGCTCGGCTGCTCACCGCTGTCCCCTTATTGGCCTGTGCGTCCGCATCGCGGGGGATGATCACGCCTCGGGCGCGATAGTCCAGCGATGTCAGGCCCGAGCAGTCGAAGCCAAAGCCGGACCGTCCCGCCCACAGATAGGCCAGCCCACCGAACATCTGCGCGGTCCGCACGACGTCGCTCCCGGTCACCGGCAGCGCAGCAGCACTTGGCGTCCGGACCGCCACGGCGCTGGCGTACACCCGGCGCACCCGTCCTGTCGGCGTCATCACCCGCACCCATCGGCCGGTCGCGCCGACCCGTGGCAGCCGGGTGCCGAAGCTGATCTCGGTCACGGGATTCGCCGCGGCGTCGTCTGTGCGCAGGAATGTCGTGCGGGCCACCACCGTCGCGACCCACGTCGAGGCCACCGGGCGTATGGCCGTCAGCTGCACCGTCGGCACCCATCCCGGGTATCCGCGAGCATTCAGCGGTGTCGGCTGCTCGGGTACGACGACCTTGACCCACGAACCGCTTCGGGCGACGACAATGACCCGGTCACCAAGCAGCGCCTGCGTATCGGCGCGCCCGTTCAGTCCGCGTCGATCGGTCAGTGTCATCCGGGACAGCCACCGCCGAATGCTTGCCGGGTTGGTCAACGCCAGCTGGTCGACGGTACGGGCGGACCTGGGTGTGCGCCAGAGGGTCGTCACCGAGACCGCCACCCAGGCGTTTTGACCGACGCTCACAAGTGGGAGAACCGAGGCTGCCCTCGGCGCCACGACCGAGGCCGAAGCGCTCACGCTCATCGGGACGAGTCCGGGCAGCGCCAGTGCGCTTGCACACGACGTAGCCAGGGCGAGGCGCGTCATCATCTTTGCGGCAGCAGGTCGCCTCATGCCTTCATTTGTACCCCATGGTCCATGTCCAGCGTCGGCGTTTGCCCATACTGCTCGATCGAGCCAACGGCAGGCCAGACTGCCACGGGCCGATTCTCCCGAAGGGATGAGCTCCTTGTCATGGTCGGGCAGGACCCTATGCTGGCCGTGTGAGCAACAGGGCTGCCATGGGAGCGGACCCCATCCCCTGGCTACTCGAGGGTGATGACCCCTCGGTGCGGTACTTCACGCTCACCGATCTGTTGGGTGTCGCGCCGGACAACCCCGCCGTCACGGCGGCGCGGCGCGCCATCATGAGCCACGGCACCGTGCCGCGCATCCTGGCCGCCCAGGCCGGCGACGGCCACTGGGAGGGCCGTGACGACTACTACGCGGCCAAGTACCGCGGCACGGTCTGGCAGCTCATCATCCTCGCCGCGCTCGGCGCCGACGGCGCGGACGAACGTGTGCGCAGCGGCTGCGAGGCGATCCTGCGCGACGCCCAGGACGCTGAGTCGGGCGGCTTTGCCGTCCACCGCGCGAAGAAGGCAGTCGGCGGTCTGCACAGCTCTGTCATCCCCTGCCTCACCGGCAACCTGGTGTGGAGTCTCATCCGGCTGGGCATGCTGGACGACCCGCGAGTGCAACGCGGCGTCGAGTGGATCACCACCTACCAGCGCTTCGACGACAGCGAGGGCGAGGTACCCAACGGCTGGCCCTATGACAGGTGGGAGATGTGTTGGGGGCGTCACACCTGCCACCTGGGCGCGGTCAAGGCGCTCAAGGCCCTGGCCGCGATCCCGCCTGAGCGGCGCTCGTTCGAGGTCGAGTGCACGCTCGCGCAAGGCGTTGAGTTTATGCTCCGCCATCACGTCTACAAACGCAGTCACGACCTGGCGAAGGTCTCCAAGCCGGGTTGGCTGCGCCTCGGCTTCCCGCTCATGTACCAGACCGATGTGCTCGAGATCCTGGGGATCCTTACGGCGCTGGGCGTCCGCGACGAGCGCATGCAAGAGGCGCTTCACGTGGTCGCCGGCAAGGCCGACGGGCAGGGCCGCTGGAAGCTCGAAAGCACCTTCAACGACCGCTTCCTTGTGCCGGTCGAGGCCAAGGGCGAGCCGAGCCGCTGGGTGACCCTGGAGGCGCTGCGGGTGCTCAAGACGGCATGAACGCCGCAGCGGCTTCGGATCGGTGAGCGCTGCGGACGGTTGCTCGGTGGCCTTCGCCGCGTGTCGCCGGCGACGTCACTTCTAGGGGGCCCCGAGGGGCACCCTGGTGA
>JADGOX010000084.1 GCA_017882745.1 Mycobacteriaceae bacterium
CCCACGCCGGATGTTCCCACGCCGGATGTCCCCGCTCCGGACGAGGCCGGACGGGACGCCCCAGCAGCCCCGGTCGACTCCCCGTGAGTGTGTCCCGTGTCTGACCTGGCGGGAGTTGTCGCCGGCGACGACGGGCTTGCGCGGTGTCCCTGGGGCGACGCGCCGTCTGTCTACCGGCGTTACCACGACGAGGAGTGGGGCCGCCCCGTGCACGGGCGGAATCCGCTCTACGAACGGCTGTGCCTAGAGGCGTTTCAGGCCGGGTTGTCGTGGATCACGGTGTTGCGCAAGCGCGAAGCTTTCCGCAGCGCCTTTGCTGGCTTCGATCCGGAGCTGGTGGCCGCCTTCGACGACGATGACGTGCAGCGACTCCTTGCCGACGTCGCCATCGTCCGCAACCGCGCCAAGATCCTGGCGGTGGTCAGCAATGCCCGGGCGGTGCTGGAGATCGACGATCTTGACGGGCTCCTGTGGTCGTTCGCCCCGCCGGCCACCCGAACACGGCCGCGGTGCGTTGCTGAGGTGCCTGCGGACACACCGCAGTCCGTCGCCATGGCCAAGGCGCTGAAGACCCGAGGCTTGCGTTTCGTCGGACCCACCACTGCGTACGCATTGATGCAGGCCACAGGGATGGTTGATGATCATCTGACCGAGTGTTGGCGCGCAGCCCAGGGAGCTCTCGGCGCCGGTGTGCCGCCTCGGTTACCAACCGTTGCGTGAATAGGGGACAATAGGACCTGATAGATAGCGGCGGCCGATTTTCAGCAGGCCAGCACACGATGCGGAGGGCACACGATGGCGGCCATGAAGCCCAGGACCGGGGACGGTCCCCTCGAGGCGACGAAGGAGGGGCGCGGCATTGTCATGCGCGTTCCGCTTGAGGGCGGCGGCCGTTTGGTCGTCGAGCTCACGCCGGATGAGGCGTCAGCACTCGGAGACGAACTCAAGGGCGTGACCAGCTAGTACCCACCGGGCCCTGTGGCCCGCGACGCAATTGGGACCCTGACGGTCGGCGACGATCGCGGGGTCCTGCGCCGTCATGAGGTGTGAAGGGGAGTTGCGTGGTTCATCCCAGCGTGCCCAGTGTTCTTCTCGACGTCGAGCTGGTCGGCGCATTCGAGGACGGTGTTCCCCAGGTCATCACCTGCACCGCCGATGAGGACGCGGGGGTGGTGCTCGGCGCGGGTTGCGAACAGCTCGCAGATGACGCCGCAGGGGATGCGGCCGCGTTGACGTCAGTGGGGTTCACTGCCGGTCAGGGCGACACTTGGGTCGTCTCCCGGGGAGGTGCGAACCCCGACCACGCCTGGCTACTCGGCCTCGGCGACGGCACCGAGCGGGCCTGGCGCTCTGCGGGTGCCGCCTTGGTGTGGGCAGCGAACCAGCGCTTGGAGAAGGTCGGTGCCGCAGGCGGAACGGACCTACAGATCTGGCTCCCCGCGATCGTGGACCCTGGCCAGGTGCGTGCCTTGGTCACCGGACTCATCGTCGGCTCGCACCGGCTACGCATCTCTGCCACCGAGCCCAGGCACCGGGTGACCTCGGTGCTGCTCATCACCACGGCGACCTACGAGCTGCGCGATGCGCTCGGGGAGGGTCGCGCGCTGGGCCGGGCGACGGCACTGGCCCGCGACCTTGCCGGTATGCCCTCGGATGTGAAGAGTCCTGAGTGGCTGGCCGAGACCGCGAAAGCGGCGTGCGTCGCCGTCTCGGGGCTCGAAGCCACCATCCGTGATGAGGACTGGTTGCAGGACAATGGTTTCGGCGGCGTGATCGCCGTTGGCTCCGGATCTTCCCGTCCGCCTCGGTTGCTCGAGCTGCGCTGGTCTCCCGCAGGGGCGACCACGCACCTGGTGCTCGTCGGCAAGGGTGTCACCTTCGACACGGGCGGCATTTCCATCAAGCCGGCTGAGGGCATGCACCTGATGCGGACCGACATGTCCGGGGGTGCGGCGGTGATCGCCGCGCTCCGGGCCATCGCTGAGCTGGAGCTGCCGATCAAGGTCAGCGGGCTGGTTCCCTGCGCGGAGAACCACGTGTCCGGGTCGGCCTACCGGCCCGGTGACGTGGTCACCCACTTCGGCGGGACCACGACGGAGGTGAGCAACACCGACGCCGAGGGGCGCATGGTCCTCGCCGATGCGCTCGCCTACGCCGTGGACACGCTCGCGCCGGATCTCCTTGTCGATGTTGCGACGCTCACCGGAGCGATGAAGGTGGCGCTCGGCCTGCGCACCGGCGGGCTGTTCGCCACGACCGACGCGCTGGCCGCCGACATCAGCGCGGCCGGAGCCCGAGTCGGGGAGCAGTGGTGGAGGATGCCCCTGCTCGCCGAGCATGTGGAGGGTGTGAAGTCGGAGATCGCCGACCTTCGGCAGGGTCCTCCCGGTCCGGGCGGCGTCACCGCGGCCCTGTTCCTTCGGGAGTTCACGGCGGGGGTGCCGTGGGCGCACCTGGACATCGCCGGACCGGCCCGTGCGGAGAAACCCTACGACGACGTTGCCCCAGTCGCCACGGGTTTCGCCGCTCGGACGCTGGTCGAGCTGGCGTGTGGGCTCGCTGTGGGTCAGTCCGCACCGAGGTGAGGATGGGACACTGGGTCCGTGCTCAGTGATGTCGTGGCCGTGCTTGCCTGCCCACACTGTGCTGGAAGCCTCACCCAGGAGGATGCGGCACTGCGGTGCGCTGCGGGACACAGTTTCGACATCGCACGCCAGGGTTACGTCAGCCTGCTGAGCGGCTCGGGTACCGCGGCATCGGGCGATACGGCCGAGATGGTGGCCGCTCGGGGGCGCTTCCTCGACGCCGGGCACTTCGCGCCCTTGACGAGCGCCGTGGGGGCCGCGGTGGCCAGGGCGCGCGAAGGGCGACCCGGCGAATGCGTGCTGGATGTCGGTGCGGGTACGGGGCACTACCTGGCTGCCGCGCTGGAGTTGTGCCCGGACGCGGTGGGACTGGCCGTCGACGCGTCGAAGGCCGCCGCTCGTCGGGCCGCGCACTGTCACACACGGGTGGGTTCGGTACTGGCCGACACGTGGCAGGCCCTACCCATCAAGGACGCCTCCGTGAGCGTCGCCATGACGGTGTTCGCCCCCCGGGGCGCGGACGAGCTGCGGAGGGTGCTGCGCAGCGACGGGACGCTCCTTGTGCTCACACCCACGGTGCGCCACCTACAGGAGCTGGTGGCACCGCTGGAGCTGTTGCATGTGGACGAGCGCAAACCCGAGCGGCTCGAGCGCACCATGAGCCCCGCTTTCACCCGTCGCAGTCAGACGATGCTCGAGTTCGTGATGTCGTTGCGCCACAGTGACCTCGATGCGCTTGTCGGCATGGGCCCGTCGGCCTGGCATTCCAGTGCCGCGGTCCGCGCCGAACGCATTGCGGCGCAACCGGAGCCGATGTCGGTGACAGGCTCTGTTCTTCTGTCGGAGTACCAACCGTCCACACCGGACTGACGAGGTGTTGTGACCGCCCGGGGCCTCTGACTGGCAAGACCGCTCACCGCCCGTCAGTGCAACACGGAGTTGTATACGGTCATGGTCTGCTCGGCCACTGTCGCCCAGGAGAACTCCGCGACTGCCCGGTCCCGTCCGGCACGCCCCATCGTGTCCGCGCGCACAGGGTCGGCCACCAACTCGTTGATTGCCGCGGCCAGCCCGGCACGGAATGCCGCTGGTTCTTGCTCGTCGTAGTGCACCAGGAGGCCGGTGCGGCCATGGTTGACCACCTCTGGGATGCCACCGACGTCAGAGGCCACCACTGCCGTGCCACAAGCCATTGCCTCGAGGTTCACGATGCCCAGCGGTTCGTACACGGAGGGGCAGACGAACACTGCGGCCGCGGCGAGCAGCTCGCGGATCTCTTCGGCCGGCAGCATCTCGTGCACCCAGAACACGCCGCTGCGGGCGGCTGACAGCTCGGCCACTGCTTGTTCGGTCTCCGCGGCGAGCTCCGGGGTGTCCGGTGCACCCGCGCAGAGCACCAGCTGGGCGTCGGGATGCAGCAGGTGCGCGGCGGCGATGAGGTGCCCTACGCCTTTCTGCCGGGTTATCCGCCCGACGAAGACCACCACCGGTCGCGTGGGATCCACCCCGAGCCGCTCCAGCACCGCAGATCCGATCCCCGGGTGGTAGCTGACGGTGTCGATCCCGTTGCGCACCACGTGGACCCGTGCGGGATCCAGCGACGGATAGCAGTCGAGCACGTCGAGTCGCATGCCTTCGCTGACCGCGATGACGGCGTCGGCGTGCTGCACGGCCGTGCGCTCAACCCAGGACGACACGCGGTAGCCGCCGCCGAGCTGTTCTGCCTTCCACGGTCGGCGAGGCTCGAGCGAATGCGCGGTGAGCACGTGCGGAACTCCGTGCAGCAGGCTCGCCATGTGGCCAGCCATGCCCGTGTACCAGGTGTGGGAGTGCACCAGGTCGACCCCCGCGACGCCGTGCACCATCGACAGGTCGGCCGACAGCGTCGCCAGCGCCGGGTTGGCCTCCACCAGTTCGGGGGCGGGGGAGTGTGCGCAGGCACCGTCGCGCGGTGCGCCGATGCAGTGCACGTCCACCTCGCACAGCGCACGAAGCTGGCGAACCAGCTCGGTGACGTGCACTCCTGCCCCGCCGTACACGTCTGGCGGGTACTCCTTGGTCAGCACACCTATTCGCACAAGTACGCACCGTATCCTCTCGGTCGACGACTCTGCGATCCCCGTGTGGCCGCGGACGCCTTCGAACCGATAGATTCACACGTGTGAGGAGCCGGACGCACGTACTCGGGATAGTTCTCGCCGGGGGTGAGGGAAAACGCCTGTATCCCCTCACCGCAGATCGCGCCAAGCCGGCGGTGCCCTTCGGGGGCGCCTACCGTCTGATCGACTTCGTGCTGAGCAACCTCGTCAACGCCGGATACACCCGCATCTGCGTGCTCACGCAGTACAAGTCGCACTCGCTCGACCGGCACATCTCCCAGACCTGGCGGCTGTCCGGCCTCACCGGCGAGTACATCACCCCGGTGCCGGCCCAGCAGCGCCTCGGCCCCCGGTGGTACACCGGCAGTGCTGACGCGATCTTCCAGTCATGGAACCTCGTTGACGACGAACGTCCAGAGCACGTCGTGGTGTTCGGTGCGGACCACGTGTATCGGATGGACCCCGAGCAGATGGTGGCCAGGCACATCGAGTCGGGCGCCGGGGTTACCGTCGCCGGGATCCGGGTGCCCCGCAGCGAAGCGCACGCCTTCGGCTGCATCGATGCCGACTCCGACGGAAAGATCACCCGATTCCTGGAGAAGCCGGCTGACCCGCCCGCGACTGCGGACGATCCGGACGTCACCTTTGCATCCATGGGCAACTATGTCTTCAACACAGAGGTGTTGCTGGAGGCGATCAATTCGGATGCGACGCTCGACGGCTCGGATCACGACATGGGCGGCGACATTATCCCGGCCCTGGTCGAGGCCGGCGTAGCCCACGTGTACGACTTCGCGGACAACGTCGTCCCCGGGACCACCGAGCGGGACCAAGGCTACTGGAGGGACGTCGGAACGGTGGATGCCTTCTACGACGCCCACATGGATCTTGTGTCGGTGCACCCGGTGTTCAACCTCTACAACCAACGCTGGCCCATCCGCTCCGCGTTCGAGATGCTGCCTCCGGCGAAGTTCGTCCGTGGCGGCCTCGCGCAGGATTCCATGGTGGGAGCGGGCTGCATCATCTCCGGCTCCACCGTTCGCAACTCCGTGCTCAGTTCCGACGTGCTGGTCGAGGAGGGTGCGACCGTCGATGGCAGCGTGCTGATGCCCGGCGTCCGCGTATGCAAGGGGGCGGTGGTCCGCAAGGCCATCCTGGACAAGAACGTCGTGGTCGGGCCGGGTGTCATCATCGGCGTGGACGGTGCGCGCGACCGGCAGAGATACACCGTCAGCCCCGGGGGCGTGGTCGTGGTCGGCAAGGGCATCCGGGTCGACAACTGAAACGTGGAACCCCGGACTGCGGGCCTGTCTAGGTGGCGAGCACGGCCGCCTGCAGTCCGTCGCCCAGGGGCAGGAGCACCGGGACGAGCCGCTCGTCCTCGGCAATGGCACGCGCGGTTTCCCGCAGCGCGACGGTGGCAGGGTCGCGCTGGGTCGGGTCGCTCACCCGTCCGCCGGCAAGCGAGCCGTGCAGCACCACCGCTCCGCCCGGGCGGAGCAAACGGAGGGCCTCGGCGAGGTAGCGGGGGTGGTCAACCTGCGCGGCATCGACGAACACCAGGTCGTAGCCGGCGTCCGTCAAGCGTGGCAGTACCTCGAGTGCGCGTCCGTTGATCATCCGGAAGCGGCCGGCGGACATGCCTGCGTCACCGAACGCGCGCTTGGCTGCACGCTGATGCTCGGGCTCGATGTCGATCGTGGTGAGCACTCCGTCCTGACGCATGCCGCGCAACAGCCACACGCCGCTGACCCCTGCCCCGGTGCCGATCTCCACCACCGTGCGGGCGGCCATCACGCGGGCGAGGAACGACAGGGTTGCCCCGACAGACCCGGTCACCGGCTTGGCCCCGAGATCATTGGCTCGTTCACGAGCGGAGACGAGGACCTCGTCCTCCACCACGGAGAGTTCAACGTGCGCGAGGATCCGCTCGGCTGGGTTCGTGGGAACGCTTGCTGTCACGTGTCCAGGCTATCGCGGTCCCGGTCGCATCAGCTGCAGGCGCGCTGCAGTCCACATTCTCAGGTGTTGCACAGGCAACTCTCATCGGTATCTAACCCAGGTGGGCGATGGTGGTTCCACGAAGTACCGGTGCGCAACGGCCAGTGGACCAGGAACAGACCGCCCCGCACAGGCGTTAGTTGAGATACCAGGTGTCGATCCACGATGCCGGCCCCTATCAGGAGGCAGCTACCCCCGCGATGACAGCCCCTCGGACTCCCGCCACGGATGCCGGTATTGCCCTGCCGGTGAGTGAACCAGCCGCAGCTGCCCTTTTCAATGCGGACGGCACGGAATGGGTCATGCCGACGTGGGACGAGGTCGTTCGTCAGCACGCCGATCGGGTATACCGACTGGCGTATCGACTCTCGGGCAACGCGCAGGACGCCGACGACCTCACCCAGGACACGTTCATTCGGGTGTTCCGCTCGCTGTCCAGCTACCAGCCGGGCACCTTCGAGGGCTGGCTGCACCGCATCACCACCAACCTGTTCCTCGACATGGTGCGCCGGCGCAACCGGGTCCGGATGGAAGCGCTGCCTGAGGACTACGACCGGGTGCCCGGTGATGAACCGAGTCCCGAGCAGGCCTTTACCGAGGCCCACCTCGACTCCGACCTGCAGGAAGCGCTGGACGCGTTGGCGCCGGAGTTCCGCGCCGCCGTGGTGCTCTGCGACGTCGAAGGCTTGTCGTACGAGGAGATTGGTGCCACGCTCGGCGTGAAGATGGGCACAGTGCGTAGCCGCATTCACCGTGGTCGGCAGGCGTTGCGCGCCGCTCTGGAGAGTAAGGGCAGGATGGGTGCGTATTCGGCGGTAGCGGGATGAGCCCAGTCCACCGCACGACCACACCAGGACCCGGAGGCGGGCGTTGATGCACCACGATCTGCGCCGTGGGCGGGGTGCTGCGCGGGTGCGCGGGGCTCTCAGCGCCTTCTCCTCCTCGGAGCACCTGGCGACCGAGGCAGTCGTGGCCTATGTCGACGGTGAGCTGAGCATGACGGCGTACCAGCGCGCGGCAGCGCACGTAAGCAGTTGCGCCGAGTGTGCTGCCGACGTCGATGCGCAGGAGCGGATGCGCTCAGCGTTGCGCTCAGCGGCTGTATTGACGATGCCCGTGAGCCTGCGGGGCTTGCTGTGCCGCATCCCGGAAAGTCGTGCGGACCGCGCAGAGGATCCAGTTGCTGGCGTTCCCCAACCTGGAGCTTATCGTCCCGGTGCCGTCGTAGAGAGGGCCGAAGGTAGGTTCGTCGCGCTCCTCAAACCCCCGGTTCTGGAGCAGGCTGCGCCCAAACCGGCAGTGCACGAGCGGGTTCGCCGACCGTTCGCGCTCTCCGTGCTGACCGTGACTGCGCTCGCCGTAGGTGCACTGGCCGTCAGCGCGGCCGCCGCCGCCGCTCCCGCGGGCCCGGGGGCCGAACTTCTCACCCGCGCGGCGGCTCCCGCCCAGCGCGGCGCCGCGGTGCTACCGGCCAGCACGGCGCCTCATTCGCAGCTGGCGTCGTTCGGCGTCATGTTCCCCGGTGCTTCGGGCGCCGTCGGAGTGACTGCGCCCGAAGAGACAGAGACAGGGATGACCGAGATAGAGTCGGCGCAGTTGGGACCAGCGCAGACGCGGACTTCACCGTAGGTCAGGCAGGCTGGGGTCTCACGTACTTGACGTCCACGAGGGGTTGCAGCCGAACATGACCGAGCCCCGGGTGAGCGCCCCTTCGGACACCGAGGGGGCGCTCGGTCCGCCTCGCTTGTCGCCGCGACCGCCGCAGCGCCGCGCAGTCGACCCGATCCAGGCGGCGGTCTTCGGTCGGCCCACAGAGGTCTCGGGCTCGTTTGCCGACATCGACCAGCGCCGCGCCGACGCCAGGATGGTGACTGCACCCCCACCGGACCCCGCACTGGCCGAGGCGTTCCGGCGTCCCGTTGGTGCGCCGGACAGTCTGCAACGAGGCGTGCCGGAACCGACGGAGCGGGCGCTCACAGAGTCGGACCCGTGGCGCGAGCCCAGCAGCAGTGCGCGACTGGGCGCGCCCGCGTTGGCCGAGGAGCCGGAGACGGATCCGGCGACCCGAGCACCGGTGGAGAAGCTCGGTGTCCGCGAGCTGCTCCTGGGTTCGCGTGTACGGCCGGCCGCCCTGGTCATCCTGGCCGTGCTGACGCTTGCGGTGGGTGCGGTGGGCGGCGTTGTCGGGCGCACCACTGCCGAGGTGAGCACGGCGCTGACCAGCCCTGACGTCACGCTCGCTCAGGCCAAGGACACCAACCCGCCGCCCGCCGGTGGTGTCGCCTCCATCGCTGCTGCGGTGCTGCCCTCGGTGGTGTCCATCGAGGTACGGACCGGTGACACAGGCGGCAGCGGGTCCGGCGTGATCATCGATGGTGGTGGCTACATCGTCACCAACAACCACGTGATCTCGCAGGCGGCGACCAACCCGACCGGGGCGACGCTGGACGTGGTGTTCTTCGACGGCACGCGGGCGCCCGCACAGATCGTCGGCAGGGACACCAAGACCGACCTGGCGGTGCTTCGCGCCAAAGTCTCCAACCCGACCGTCGCCCAGCTGGGTAGCTCAGCGAAGCTCAACGTCGGCGACGCGGTGATCGCCATCGGGTCGCCACTCGGCCTCGCCGGCACGGTCACCACCGGAATCATCAGTGCCAGGCAGCGGCCGGTGCGTCTCGGTGGAGACGGCACCGACACCGACGCGGTGATCGACGCCTTGCAGACCGACGCAGCAATAAACCCGGGAAACTCGGGTGGCCCGTTGGTGGACGCCCAAGGCCGGGTGGTCGGGCTCAACTCCGCGATCCGCACGTCCGGCGCGGACTCAAGCGGGTCGATCGGGCTCGGCTTTGCCATCCCGGTCGACGAGGTGACTCAGGTGGCTCAGGAGATTATCCGTACGGGGTCAGTGCATCATCCGACCATCGGCGTCAACGTTCGGTCGGTCACTGACGGATCCACCGACGGAGCGGCGGTGGCCAACGTCGTGGACGGAAGTGCGGCGGCCAAGGCGGGCATCGCCGAGGGAGACGTCATCACCAAGGTGGGGGATCGGTCGATTGCCACGGCTGAGGAGCTGACGGTGGCTGTTCAGGAGCGGCAGATCGGTGTCCCAGTGCAGGTCAGGGTGGTCCGAGCCGGTCGCACGGTCGACATCCAGGTCACGCCGCAGTCGGACTGAGCAGTGCGGGCTGGGCACCCCGCGCAGCTGCCCCGTAGGCTGGGGCTGTGTTCGGCAACATAGGTTGGTCCGAGTTCCTCATCCTCATGGTCGCAGGGCTGTTCATCCTGGGCCCAGAACGTCTGCCCTCGGCTGCGGCGTGGCTGGCCCACACCCTGAAGCAGGTGCGCGAGTACGCGACCGGTGCACGTGAACAGCTCAAGAACGAGCTGGGACCCGAGTTCGACGAGCTCCGCAAGCCCTTGGCGGACCTGCAGCAGCTACGCGGATTCAACCCCCGCACCGCCATCACCAAACATCTCCTCGACGGAGACGACTCGTTCTTGTTCGGGCCGAGCTCGGTGGCCGCTGAGGCGAGCAGCACCTGGGACGAGATCAAGGGTGGAGCTGGCAGCCCCGCAGACCTCACGAAGCCGAATCTGAACAAGCCCACCCTCAACCCCAACACCGCACAGGTACCCCTGGCGCCGGGCGAGGCTCCCCCCTTTGACGCCGACGCCACGTGATCTGACCGGGGTGCTCAGGCGCTTCTGGTGTTGATGGTCAGCGACATGCCCGCAAGGCCACGTGCCCGCACGGACAACTTGTCGGCAATCGCACTGAGCGCGACCGCGGCAGGGGACTCAGGGTCGCTGAGCACGATGGGAACCCCGGCGTCGCCGGCCTCGCGGACCTTGGTCTCCAGCGGGACCTGACCGAGCAGCGGCACGTCGGCGCCCACTGCCTTGGTCAGTCGTTCGGCGACCGCCGCACCGCCGCCAGAGCCGAACACCTCCATCCGCGAACCGTCCGGCAGCTCCAACCAGGACATGTTCTCCACCACGCCCACGAGCCGCTGCCGCGTCTGCAGCGCAATGGCGCCGGCCCGCTCGGCAACCTCGGCCGCCGCCTGCTGCGGGGTGGTCACCACCAGGATCTCGGCGCCGGGAATGAGCTGGGCCACGGAGATCGCCACGTCACCGGTGCCGGGCGGCAGGTCAAGCAGCAGCACGTCCAGGTCACCCCAGAACACGTCGGCGAGGAACTGTTGCAGCGCGCGGTGCAACATCGGGCCGCGCCACACCACAGGCGCATTGCCGGTGGTGAACTGCGCGATGGAGATCAGCTTCACGCCGTGCGACTGCGGCGGCATGATCATCTTCTCGACCTGGGTCGGCACCGCGTCGGTGCCCATCATGCGGGGGATGGAGTGGCCGTAGATGTCCGCGTCGAGCACACCGACCGAGAGCCCTTTGGCGGCCATCGCCACGGCCAGGTTGACGGTGACGCTGGACTTGCCGACGCCACCCTTGCCTGAGGCGACCGCATACACCCGAGTGAGCGAGCCGGGCAGGGCGAAGGGAATCACCGGGTCGGCGGCGTCACCGCGAAGACTCTTGCGCAGCTCGGTGCGCTGTTCGTCATCCATGACGTCCAGTGCGACCCGTACGGCGCCGACACCGGGAACGTCCGAGACGGCCTTGGTGACGCGCTCGGTGATCTCGTTGCGCATGGGACAGCCGGCGACGGTGAGGTAGATGCCGATATCGACACTCCCATCAGTGCTGATCTCGACACCCTTGACCATGCCGAGTTCGGTGATCGGCTTGTGGATCTCGGGGTCGTTCACGCGGGAGAGCGCAGTGCGGATGGCGTCTTCGGTGGGTGTCACTCGGTCCATGGTAGGTGCGCGGCGATGGCGGGCACCGTCTAGGGGCGTTCCCCGTGGGCGAGACGAGCGATGTCGCTATCTGTCTCGTGCTCCAGCAGCAGCGATTTCAGGTCCTCCATCTCGCGGCGGAGGTAGTCCCTGGTGGCGACGTCACCCACGGCGATGCGCAGCGAGGCAATCTCCCTGGCGAGGAACTCGGTGTCCGCCTTGGTCTGCTGGGCACGCGAACGGTCTTCCTCGAGCGAGACCCGGTCGCGGTTCTCCTGCCGGTTCTGCGCCAACAAGATCAACGGGGCGGCATAGGCGGCCTGCGTGGAGAAGGCCAGGTTGAGCAGGATGAACGGGTAGGGGTCGAACCTCAGTGTGACGGCAGCCACGTTGATGGTGATCCAGACGATGACGAGGACCGTCTGGATGAGCAGGTAGCGACCGGTACCGAGGAAACGCGCGATGCGCTCGCTGACCTGGCCGACCGCGTCGAGGTTGAAGTTGATCTCGAACCGTTTGGTTCCCCGTGGAGTACCGAGGCGTTGGCGTGCCACCGAGTTGTCAGCCACGGCGAGGCCTCTTCCTGTCCATGCGCTCGTCGTCCATCACCGTGCTGCCCGACTCACTGTCGGCGAGCCGCCAGCCGTCGGGCAACAGGTGGTCGAGCAGGTCGTCGACGGCCACGGCGCCCAGCAGGTGGCTCTCGTCATCGACGACGGGGCCGCACACCAGGTTGTAGGTGGCGAAGTATCGGGTGACCTCCGACAGGGTGGAGTTGGGTGAGAGCACGGGCAGCCCCGCGTCCAGCACCCCGCTCACCAGGTTGGCCGGGGACTCGCGCAGCAGCCGTTGGAGGTGGACACAGCCCAGGTAGCGGCCTGTTGGGGTTGCGGTCGGCGGGCGAACGACGAAGACGATGCTGGCGAGCGCAGGCGTGAGGTCCGGGTTTCGGGCTCGAGCGAGTGCTTCGGCCACTGTTGCGCTGGGGGCGAGCACCAGTGGCTGCGGCGTCATCATTCCGCCAGCCGTGTCGGGGGAATGCTGCAGGAGCCTGCGGACCGGTTCGGACTCCTCGGGGTCCATCAACCCGAGCAGCGCCTCTGCCTCGCTCTCCGGCAGCTCGCCGAGCAGGTCTGCGGCGTCGTCGGGATCCATCGCCTCGAGCACGTCTGCCGCGCGTTCCAGCTTGAGGTGCATGAGCAGCTCGGTCTGGTTTTCCTCGGGCAGCTCCTGCACCACGTCGGCGAGGCGCTCGTCGTCAAAGGCCTCCGCGACCTCCATGCGTCGTTTCGGCGGCAGCTCGCGGAGTGCGTGGGCGACGTCGGCAGCGCGCATGTTCTCGAACTGGATCATCAGGTGGTCGGTGCTCTGGCCAGGCTGCGCCAAGGTGGAGGGGGTCAATCCGTCGACCTCCTCGAAGCCGACCACCGTCACCGCACCCCGGCGACCCAGGCGCGCGCGGTGTGGGCGCACCGCCACTTTGCTGACCACCCAGTCGCGGGTGCGGGTGGACTCGATGGCGACGTCGGTGACCACGGCGGGGCCCGACAGCTCCGGGGCCCGGACCTGCACGCTGGAGTCCAACACCTGGGCCAGGACCAGGATCTCGGTGGGCCGCTGGGCGAACCGACGCAGACTGACGTTTCCGGTGTTGAGGGTGACGGAGGTCGGCTCGATGGCGGTGACTCGGAGCATGGGGACGAAGATTCGACGGCGGGTGGCCAACTCGACGACCAAGCCCAGCACGCGTGGCTGCTCGCGGGCAAGTCGCACCGTGAGTACGACGTCCCGCACCCGGCCGATTGTTTCGCCGTCAGGGCCGAGCACCGCCAAACCGGCGAGCCTGGCCACGAAAACCTTGCTCACCGCTGCCATGTCGCAAGGTTATAGCGTAATTACTCGCACTACTCACAGCAGCGGCAGCCGATAGACCTGCGCCCAGGCCGGCGCCGCGTTGCGGCGTGCCGCTGCGAGTGCAGCGGTAGTCGGCTCATCCGGGTCGATGCGTTGCGCCGTGCAGGTGATCTCGGCGAGGCGATGACGGCTTCCCGGTGCAGCGACCACCACGTTGACCGGCACGCCGTCCGCCAGGCCGGGCACCTGCTGATCGGTGCCGCCGACCGCCAGCAGCAGTGAACCTGCGTAGGGCGGCCGGTTGGGCCACACGGCCCACACGAGACGGCTCGGGTGTCCCTCCGGCTGGACCCACACCGCGGCAGCCTTGCGCAACGCGCCGTCGAGCTGGGCCTTGGACACGGTCATCGGTATCTCGGTATCTCGGTATCTCGGTGGTCCTCAGTACTGGCTGGGCGTCGTGTTCGCCGCGACGGCGAGGATCCAGATGACGATCACGGCCACGATGAGCCACAGAGCTGTGGCCACCCAGCCGATGATGATGCCGGCGATCGCCAGCCCGCGACCCTGCTCGCCGGTGCGCTTGATCTGCCCCAACGCGACGTGACCCAGTATCGCGCCGATGAAGCTCCCGATCCCCCCGAACACGAGGAGGCACGCGATGGAGGTGACCAGCGAGCCGATGGCCATCCCATTTGTACCGCGCTGCGGGGGCATGGGGTACGGCGAGCCGTAGGGCTGTTGAGGGTAGGGCTGGCCTGGGTAGGGCTGGCTCGGGTACGGCTGGCCTGGGTAGGGCTGGCCGCCGACGTTGGGGTCCTGCAGCGGGGCCCCGCTGTAAGGGTCCAGGTACTGCTTGCCGGGATACGCTGGCTGTGCAGTCTCGTGGGACTGTTCGATTTTGTCCGGCCCGGACCAGCCCTCGTACGGCTGGTTCTGGCCACCCCCAGATGGATTGCTCATACGGACAGTCCAGCAGGTCGGTGCACCGCTCGCCAGTCCAGCCCCTGTGGGTGTGAACTACCACTGGCGGGTAATAGTTCGCACACCCGCCATACTGGCGGGTAATAGTTCGCACACCCGCCATACTGGCGGGTAATAGCCGCCGGTTCCGCGGCAGAATCTCGACCGCTCCGACCCCCGACCAGCCTCGAAAGGTGTTCGTCATGGCACGTCTCGCTCAGACTGCGAACCTCACTGAGATCCAGCAGGAGATCCTCTCCACCGTCCGGACTTTCGTGGACAAGGAGATCATCCCGCGCGCGCAGGAGCTGGAGCACTCCGACACCTACCCGCAGGAGATCGTCGACGGGATGAAGGACATGGGGCTGTTCGGCCTCATGATTCCCGAGGAGTTCGGTGGTCTGGGTGAGTCGCTGCTCACGTATGTGCTGGTCGTCGAGGAGATCGCCCGGGGCTGGATGAGCGTCTCCGGCGTCATCAACACGCACTTCATCGTGGCGTACATGCTGATCCAGCACGGAACTCAGGAGCAGAAGGAGTACTACCTGCCCCGGATGGCCACCGGCGAGGTGCGTGGCGCCTTCTCCATGTCCGAGCCCGGCCTCGGTTCGGACGTCGCCGCCATCCGCACCAAGGCGACCAAGGGTGCGGACGGCAACTACACCATCGACGGCGCCAAGATGTGGCTGACCAACGGCGGCACCTCGACCCTGGTTGCTGTCCTCGTCAAGACCGACGAGGGTGCGGAGAAGCCTTACCAGAACCTCACCACCTTCCTCATCGAGAAGCCCTCCGGTTTCGGCGAGGTCAAGCCTGGCCTCACCATCCCCGGCAAGTTGGACAAGATGGGCTACAAGGGCGTGGACACCACCGAGATGGTGTTCGACGGCTACCAGGCCAAGGCCACGGACATCCTCGGTGGCGAACCGGGCAAGGGGTTCGGGCACATGATGGACGGCGTCGAGGTCGGCCGCGTCAACGTGGCCGCTCGCGCCTGTGGCATCGCGATCCGCGCCTTCGAGCTGGCCATCGCCTACGCCCAGCAGCGGGAGACCTTCGGCAAGCCGATCGCCCAGCACCAGGCCATCGCCTTCCAACTGGCCGAGATGGCCACGAAGGTCGAGGCCTCGCACATGATGATGGTCAATGCGGCGCGACTGAAGGACTCCGGGCAGCGCAACGACGTCGAGGCGGGCATGGCCAAGATGCTGGCCAGCGAGTACTGCGCCGAGGTGACCACCCAGAGCTTCCGCATCCACGGCGGTTACGGCTACTCCAAGGAGTACGAGATCGAGCGGTTGATGCGCGAGGCGCCGTTCCTGCTCATCGGCGAGGGCACCAGTGAGATCCAGAAGACGATCATCAGCCGAGGACTGCTGCGCGAGTACAAGGCGCGTCGCTGATCTTTGGGCTGTGACGGGCAGGCAGGGCAACGCGCTGGGCACGTATTGACCGTTTCGTGCGTTGATAAAAAGGAGTACTTCATCCGTCACCGTGAGGAGTTGAACCGATGACCGGCCCTTTGTCGAACCCGGCCTTGGTGAACCAAGGCAAGCGACTTGCGACGCCCACCCCGCCGACGGGTTGGCCCATTGGCTCCTACCCGACCTACGCCGAGTCGCAGCGCGCGGTGGACTACCTGTCCGACAGTGAGTTCTCCGTTGAGGACGTGACCATTGTCGGCGTTGACCTGATGCAGGTTGAGCGCGTGCTCGGCCGGCTCACCTGGCGAAAGGTGCTGGGAGCCGGTGCCGTCTCCGGTGCGTGGCTCGGTGTGTTCGTCGGTCTGCTGCTCAGCTTGTTCGGGTCCGGGAATCTGGCTGCGCCGCTGATCACCGGCATCACCGTCGGGGTCGTGTTCGGCATGATCTCCGGAGCACTGACCTTTGGCGCCACCCGTGGCCAGCGTGACTTCTCCTCCACCATGCAGCTGGTGGCCGGCCGCTACGACGTGCTGTGTGAGCCGCGCAGCGCGGAGCAGGCGCGGGATCTGCTGTCGAAGCTTTCGATGGGCAGTGCGAGCTGAGCGTGACCGAGGTGAGTGCTGCCGTCGAGTCCCATCTGCGGGAGTCCATCGGGGGCGAGGAGCCGACGCGCGCGTCGGTCACCTTCCTGGGGGCGCAGGCGGTAGACGTGTTGCGCTTTGGGCCGAACCAGGAGCGGATGGTGCACTACGCGACTGTCGGTTGCTCACGGCACCCGATGGGCGATCCCGACGCGATGCTCACGGACAGCGTCCACGGTCCTCGGGCCGAGCTCGTGCTCTCGGTGCGTGGCGGGGTGGACGGGGTGCTTCGTTCGCTGTCCGTCCTCGCGGCGGCGCCGGTGGTGGAGGGCCTCATCCTGCAGCCGGATGCCCTGGTGGACCTGCGGGAACCACTGTGGGAGGGCACCGCCTTCACCGCGGTGGTGCTGGGACCGAGCGTGATCCCAGCCCTCGAACTGGCTGCGCCGATGGATCCGGTGGCGTTTCTCGAGGTTGTTCCCGTGACCGGAACCGAGGCAGCCTGGGTGCGACTGCGCGGTGCGCAGGCGCTGCGTGACGCCTGGGCCGACGCAGGAGTCGACATTCGTGATCCCGGTCGCTCGGCCGTCACTCTGTGACCCCGCGACTGCAATGGCACTGTGACGGCAATGACACTGTGACGCAATGATCCCCGGCCCGACGGCATGGGTTGCCGCTCATTCCGTCAGACTGTAGGCCGGAGTCGGGGCTGTCGTTCCCCGCGTGATCATCTTCCTGGAGGCAGACGGTGCAGTTCGGTCGGTACTACGAGGAGTTCGAGGTCGGCGCGGTCTACAAGCACTGGCCCGGGAAGACGGTCACCGAGTACGACGACCACCTGTTCTGCCTGATCACGATGAACCACCACCCGCTGCACCTGGACAGCCACTTCGCCGAGGAGACCACCGACTTCGGCAAGAACGTGGTGGTCGGCAACTACATCTACTCGCTGCTTCTCGGCATGAGCGTCGCCGACGTGAGCGGCAAGGCCATCGCCAACCTGGAGGTGGAGTCGCTCAAGCACATCAAGCCGACCTTCCACGGCGACACGATCTACGGCGAGACCGAGGTACTGGACAAGACACCGTCGAAGTCCAAGGACGACCGTGGAGTCGTCTATGTGGAGACCAAGGGCTACAAGCAGGACGGCACAGTGGTGTGTGTGTTCCGCCGCAAGGTGCTGGTGCCCAAGCGTTCCTACGGCGAAGCCCGTGGTGGAGAGCAGCCCGGCCGACCGGAGCCCAAGGCGTAGTTGCGAGGGAGCAGACTGGCCCCCGTGTTCATCGATCTGCACTGCCACTCGTCGGCGTCCGACGGAACCGACAGCCCGGCCCAGTTGGTCGCTGCCGGTCGGGACGCGGGCCTGGACGTGCTGGCCATCACCGATCACGACACCACCGCAGGGTGGAGTGAGGCTGCGGCCGCGCTGCCGCCGGGCATGACGCTGGTGCCCGGTATGGAGCTGTCCTGCGAGGCAGAGGCTCCCGGCGGTGGCAGGGTGACGGTGCACCTGTTGGCCTACCTGTTCGATCCCGAGCACCCCCAGCTGGCCGCGGAGCTTGCCCGCCTGCGGGGTGAACGGACCCGACGGCTGCGGCTGATGGCTGAACGGATGGCTGCGGACGGGCTTCCGGTCGACGCTGCCGCGGTGCTCGACAGTGCGGGCTCCGCGGCGGGACGACCTCACCTGGCACGGGCGCTCATCGACGCCGGCGTGGTGTCGTCCGTCGGCGAGGCGTTCGCGGATCTACTGTCCAGCCGGGGTGGCTACTACGTCCGCAAGGAGGACACCCCGCTGCGGCAGGGTGTCGAGCTCGTCGCGGCTGCCGGTGGGGTCAGTGTGCTGGCACACTGCCGGGCGAGGACCAGAGGCAAGGTGCTCACCGAGGACGCCATCGCGGAGCTGGTGCCGCTCGGTCTGGAGGGGCTGGAGGTGGATCACATCGACCACGCGGAGTCCGATCGGAAGCGCCTGCTCGAGCTGGCTGCTGAGCTGGGGCTGCTGACCACCGGGTCCAGCGACTACCACGGCGCCAACAAGACCGTGAAGCTCGGCGCCAACAGCACGTCGGTCGAGCAGTACGAGCGACTGCTGGCCCGGGCGAGCGGTGCCACGGTGATGTGTGGATGAGCCTCTTCGGCGTCACGCGGTGTGCGGATTCCTGGTCGCATGAAGACTGAGCAGCTCGGCTTCGAGGGCATGCCGACGAAACTCGTGAAGGTGACGCCCTCCAAGCTCGGCACCTGGTCGGCATGTCGTCGGCGCTACCGGATGACCTACCTCGACCGCCCAGCACCCGTGCGTGCTGGGGCCTGGGCGCACAGCACCCTCGGTTCGGTCGTACATGCCGCTCTGCGGGCCTTCTTCGCGCAAGCCCCGTCCACACGTACCGCCGAGGCAGCACGGACGCAGGTCGTCAGGGCCTGGGCGGCTGTGAGCGAGAACAGCGGGTTCGCCGACGCCGCGCAGGCTGCTCGCTACCGCGAGCGGGCGCAAGACTGGGTCGGCGACTATGTCGACGCCCTCGACGGCGGGGCCGCTGACGTGGAGGCCGTTGGTCTGGAGCGCTGGGTGGCAGCCCCGGTGGGCACCATCGTGGCTGAAGGCAGGGTCGACCGGATCGACTCTCGGCTGAGCGTGGAGGCACCGGAGCGCACCGAGCTGGTCGTCGTGGACTACAAGACAGGGAAGCGACCGTTGACCGCCGAAGACGCGCGCGGCTCGCAAGCGCTGGCGCTGTACGTGCTCGCGACCCGCCGCACCCTGCGCAAGCCGTGCCGTCGTGTGGAGCTTCATCATCTGCCCACTGGTGAGGTGTTGTCCTTCGACCACACCGAGGAGTCCCTGCGGCGTCACCAGCTCCGGGCGGAGGAGTCAGCGGACGAGATCACGCTGGCTGCGGACACCCTGCGGGCGGGCGGAGACGCGGAGGTGTTGTTCCCGCCGAGTCCCGGTCCGCAGTGTTCGTGGTGCGACGTCCGCAGGCATTGCGCGGTTGGCTTGCAGGCGGCCCCGCAGCTGGAGCCGTGGGCGGGGCTGGCGCCATGACCGTCAGCAGCACAGCCCGTACCGAGTCCCGCCTGGTGAGCCTCGCCCGCGGAGTTTCCGGCATGCTCGTGGGCGGTCTGGTGGTCCTTGCGCTGGTCGTGATCGGCGTGGCGGTGTTGGCGACGCGGCGCGCCGTGGATGGTCCAGGGCCCAGCATGGTGGTGATTCACGTGGTGGTGGCGATCACAGCAGTGGTCGTGCAGGTGCTGGGTGATCGCGGTGGCCCCCGGAGGGCGGTCGGTGCGTTTGCGGTGGTGGTTGCGCTCAGCGCGGCACTGCTGTGGACGCAATGGTGGGCGTGAGTGCGG
>JADGOX010000346.1 GCA_017882745.1 Mycobacteriaceae bacterium
AGCGGTCGCCGCAGGGACGCGCCGGACTTGACCTCGACCTTGCCGGTGGCCCACCCACGCTGCAACGCCCGGGACCGCAGTTCGCCGAGCATCACGGTCTTGCCGACGCCGCGCAGTCCGGTGAGCACGAGGCTGCGCTCCGGCCTGCCACGTGAGACGCGTTCGAGCAGGACGTCGAAAGCCTGCAGCTCACGGTCCCGTCCGGCGAGCTCGGGTGGGCGTTGGCCCGCGCCGGGGGCGAAGGGGTTGCGTACTGGGTCCACTCTGGGACCGTATCGGCCTTTCTAGTAGTGCGCCGATAGGCGCGCAGAGAAGGTTAGCGGCGCAGCGCACTCGTTGTGGCCGGGCGGTCAGGCTCAGCGCTCGAGGATCGCCGTGACGCCCTGGCCACCCGCGGCGCAGATGGAGATGAGCCCCCGGCCCGAGCCCTTCTCAGCCAGTTGCTTGGCCAGGCTCGCGACGATGCGGCCACCGGTGGCCGCGAAGGGGTGCCCCGCCGCCAGCGAGGAACCGTTGACGTTGAGCTTCGCGCGGTCGATGGCTCCCACCGCCGCGTCCAGGCCGAGGTGGGTGCGGCAGTAGCCCTCGTCCTCCCAGGCCGCCAGCGTAGCCAGCACCTGGGACGCGAAGGCCTCGTGGATTTCGAAGAAGTCGAAGTCGTCGAAGGTCAGCCCGGCGCGGGCCAACATCCGCGGCACGGCGTAGGCCGGCGCCATGAGCAACCCGTCCTCGCCGTGGACGTAGTCGACGGCCGCGGTCTCGGAGTACGTCATCCAGGCCTGGACGGGGAGCGAGTGCTCGGCCGCCCACTCGTCACTGGCCAGCAGCACCGTGGACGCCCCGTCGGACAACGGCGTGCAGTTGCCCGCCGTCATCGTCTGCTTGGGACCATGGCCGAACACCGGCTTCAGCGTCGCCAGTTTCTCCGCAGTGGAGCCGGGGCGGAGGTTCTCGTCGCGGGACAGGCCCAGGTAGGGGGTGATCAGGTCGTCGAAGAAGCCCCGCTCGTAGGCCGCGGCCATCTTCTGGTGGCTGGCGGCGGCCAGCTCATCCTGGTCGGCGCGCGAGATGTCGAAAGTCAACGCCGTCTCCGCGGCGTGGTCACCCATCGACAGACCCGTGCGGGGCTCCCCGTTGCGCGGGGTCTCCGGCACGATCTGGCCTGGCCGCAGCGAGCCGAGGAGCTTGATCCGGCCGACGGTGCTCGGGGTGCGGTTGAGCTGCAGGAGGACGCGGCGCAGCTCGTCGTTGACGGCGATCGGGGCGTCGCTGGTGGTGTCCACGCCGCCCGCCACACCCACGTCGATCTGACCGAGCGCAATCTTGTTCGCGACCGTGATGGCCGCCTGCAAGCCGGTGCCGCAGGCCTGCTGCATGTCCGCGGCGGGCGTCTGGTGGGAGAGGGCGCTGCCCAGCACGCACTCGCGCACAAGGTTGAAGTCACGGCTGTGCTTGAGCACCGCGCCGCCGACCACCTCGCCGAGACGCTCGCCCTGCAGCCCGAATCGGCTCACCAGGCCGTCGAGTGCGGCGGTGAACATGTCCTGGTTGGAGGCGCGGGAATACCTGCTGTTGGACCGCGCAAAGGGAATGCGGTTGCCACCGAGCACGGCCACGGGCCGACTGATGTTGCCCACCGGCGGATTCGGCTTGCTGCGATCAGACTGTGCGGCCACGATTCACTCCTGGGATCGACGCTGTGTCCAGGCGGAGGCTGTTCCTACCTAGACGCTGTTCCTACTCATGAGTATTCTTACCCGTGAGTAAGTTCCGAGGCAAGCAACCCCCTGCGAAAAGGTGCAACCAGTGACTCCGCCGCACACCACCCCGTCCGACCGCTACTCCCAGCTTGTGGCCTCCGGGCCCGGCAGTTTCCTCGCCGGTCGGCTGGGACTGCCCCGTCCCGAGCGCCTGCGCCGGTACGACCCCGGCCAGCCCGCACTGCCCGGCCCGGTGCTCCTCGGCGGTGCGGGACGTCTCGTCGAACCCCTGCGCGAGCTGCTCGGCGCCGAGTACGAGCTGAGCGCCGACGCCGACAAGTACGGCGCCCTGGTGTTCGATGCGAGCGGCATCACCAGCATCGACGAGCTGCAGCAACTGCACGCCTTCTTTCACCCGGTGATCCGCAACGTTGCCCCCAGCGGGCGCGTGGTCGTGATCGGGACCCCTCCGGAGGAGACCTCCTCGGTGCAGGAGTCCATCGCCCAGCGCGCCCTCGAGGGCTTCACCCGCTCGGTGGGCAAGGAGGCCAAGCGCGGCGCCACCGCCCAGCTGGTCTACGTCTCCCCCAAGGCCGACGCCTCCGTGCTGGAGTCGACACTCCGCTTCCTGCTGTCCGCCAAGTCGGCCTACGTGTCCGGCCAGGTCATTCGCGTGGGCACGCACAGCGCGACCGCACCCGCAGACTGGGAGAAGCCGCTTGCAGGCAAGGTTGCCGTGGTCACCGGCGCCGCCCAGGGCATTGGCGCCTCCATCGCGGCCGTGCTCGCCCGCGACGGTGCCCACGTGGTGTGCGCCGACATGGCCGGGGCGGCAGAGGCACTGTCGCGGACCGCCAACGCCGTCGGCGGCAGCTCCCTGGCCCTCGACGTCACCGCACCCGAGGCCGGCGCCACCCTGTCCGCATACCTGCTGGAACGCCACGGCGGTGCCGACATCATCGTGCACAACGCCGGCATCACCCGCGACACGACACTGGGCGGGATGGACCTCGGCCGGTGGAACGCCGTCATCGGCGTGAACCTCGCCGCACCGGAGCGCCTCACCGCCGAGCTGCTCGACAAGGGCGCACTGCGCGACGGCGGCCGGGTGATCGGGGTGTCCTCCATCGCCGGCATCGCGGGCAACAACGGGCAGACCAACTACGGGACGTCCAAAGCCGGCGTCATCGGGTTCGTGCAGGCCTTGGCGCCGGAGCTGGGCAGGCGTGACATCACCGTCAACGCCGTCGCCCCTGGATTCATCGAGACGAAGATGACCGCGGCCGTCCCCCTGGTGATCCGGGAGGCCGGACGGCGGATGAACAGCATGACCCAGGGCGGGCTGCCCGTCGACGTCGCCGAGACCGTGTCCTACTTCGCGAGCCCTGCATCGGCCGCCATCACCGGCCAGATCGTCCGCGTGTGCGGACAGAGCCTGTTGGGGGCCTGAGATGAGGACCGAAACCCTGAGCTCCGCGCCGGGACTCATGCAGCCCTACCTC
Organism: Mycobacteriaceae bacterium; assembly: GCA_017882745.1. Taxonomy (GTDB): domain Bacteria; phylum Actinomycetota; class Actinomycetes; order Mycobacteriales; family Mycobacteriaceae; genus X156. The sequence continues at coordinate 3,203 of JADGOX010000346.1, forward strand.
AAGGCGGCGCTCGCCGCGCTGCCCTTGCCCGGCGGACGCCCGCAACAGCTCCCCGAGCGTGCCCTGCGCTTGGACGGTGTCACGGTGGACCGCTCGCACCTGGCCGACTACACACGGGTGTGCGGCTTCCGGCTCAGTGACACCCTGCCGCCGACCTACCTGCACGTGCTGGGCTTCGGGATGAGCATGAAGTTGATGACGGCCGGCGACTTCCCGTTCTCGTTGCTGGGCCTGGTGCACGTGGCCAACCGCATCGAGACCGCCCGCCCGGTGCTGGCCGGCGAAAAGCTCGACATCACCGTCCGGGCAGCCAACCTTCGCGCGCACAGGCGGGGTCGCCAACTCGACCTCATCGCCGAGGTCAGCGTCGGCGACGAACGTGTGTACACCGGAACCAGCACCTACCTGCGCAGCGGCAGCGGAGCCTCCGATACGGCCCCGTCCGCACCCAAGGTGGAGGTCCCCGAGGGCGTGTCCTCCATCTGGAGGCTGGACGACGGGCTGGGGCGTCGCTATGCGGGCGTCTCCGGTGACCGCAACCCCATTCACCTGCACGCACTGAGCGCCAAGATGTTCGGTTTCCCCCGCGCCATCGCCCACGGGATGTGGACGGCCGCCCGCTGCCTGGCTGAGCTGGAAGGCCGACTGCCCGCAGCCATGGACTACCAGGTGGCGTTCCGCGCTCCGGTGCTACTGCCGAGCACCGTGGCGTTCTCGGCCGCAGAGACGGATACCGGTTGGGTGCTCGGCTTGCGCAACGCACAGAAGGGGACGCCGCACCTGACGGGGACCATCGCTAGCCTCTGACCATGGAGCTGCCTGAGTTGCTGATTGCCGATGCCCCAGCCTGGCGCGAGTGGCTCGAGCAGCACCATGCGGACTCCCCGGGTGTGTGGCTGGTGCTGCACAAGAAGGGCGGTGAGGTGACCACACTCACCTACGGCCAGGCGCTGGACGAGGCACTGTGCTTCGGCTGGATCGACGGCCAGCTTGGCCGTCGGGACGCCAGCAGCTACCGGCAGCGTTTCACGCCACGAAAGGCGCGCAGCGCCTGGTCAGCCCGCAATGCCGACCACGTGGCACGGCTTTCCGCGGAAGGTCGCATGCACCCCGCGGGACATGCGGCCGCGGATGCAGCGAAGGCAGATGGCCGGTGGGACAAGGCGTATGCCGGACAGGGCAGTGCGACCATGCCCGAGGACCTCACTGCCGCGATCGCGGCCAACCCAGCGGCTGCGGCGATGCTGGAGACGCTGAGCTCCACCAACCGCTACGCGTTGATCTATCGGGTGAACGCGGTCAAGCGGGCCGAGACGCGGGCGCGGAAGATCGCGCAGTTCGTCGAGATGCTCGCTCGAGGCGAGACCGTCTATCCGCAGAAGCCTGGTTAGGACTCCGCTTTTCGGCGACCGCCAAGCCCGTGCCACGCGAAGTCGATCAACACTGCGGCAGAAGCCTGCGGATCAGGCTCGGGCTGGTCGAGCATCTGGTCGATCAGCGCCTCGCCGGCCCCCACCAGTGCGATGGCCAGGCTGTCGAAGTGCTCTGCGGGATGTTTACCCCAAGCCGACTGCTGCAGGAGCTCCGACACCGCGCCTGCTACCTGACGGTGTACCGCCGCCGCCTGCTGGTTGAACGGCTGCTGCAGCCGCGCCTGCCGATACAGCACCAACCAGCTGTCCCGGTGCTCGGCGGCAAAGGCGAACACCGAGTTGATACCGCTGGCCAGCTGCTCCCGCGGGGGAAGCTCGGGGCGGACGTCCACGATCACCGCTTCGAGGAAACGGGCGGCTTCACGCCTGATGCAGGCCGCAAACAACTCGTCCTTGGATCCCAGGTACAGGTACAGCATCGGCTTCGAGATGTGCGCTACCGTGGCGATGTCATCCATGGACGTCGCGTGAAA
>JADGOX010000085.1 GCA_017882745.1 Mycobacteriaceae bacterium
CACATCCGGGCGGGTCGCTTCCGGAGGCGGCCTCGATCGGGAGGCGCTGACGATCGAAGCGACGATCCTGGTCGATCCGGCACCCGACGACGCGGTGATGGGCGAGGAGATCTTCGGACCGATCCTGCCAGTGCTGGCTGTCGACTCGATGGATGAGGCCATCGAGTTCGTACGGGCTCGGCCGAAGCCGTTGGCTGCCTACTACTTCACCCGTTCGAAGGCGCTGCGTGCACGATTCTTGTCGGAGATCAGTTCCGGTGCGGCCGTGGTCAATCACGTCGGCATGCACGTGCTCGCGCCCCAGTTGCCGTTCGGTGGAGTAGGTCCCAGCGGTACGGGCGCCTACCACGGCAAGTGGGGCTTCGAGGCGTTCAGTCACCGAAAGAGCGTGCTGACCAAGCCGTTCAGTCCGGACCTGAAGCTCTTGTATCCGCCGTACACGGACAAGGCTTTGAATCTTCTGCGCAGACTGTTGTGACGATGCATCGAGGGCAACCGAGCACCGGAACGTCGCGGCGGATCGCAGTACTCGGTACCTCACACCAATTCTGTTGAGCAGATAGGAAATACGATGTATCCCGGTACGATCGCCCAGAACCATCCGGATCGCCTCGCTGTTGTCTTGGCGGGCACCGACAGGCAGTTGACCTACCGTGAACTTGATGACGGCTCGGCCTCTCTGGCCCGGGTTCTGTGGGATGCAGGCCTGCGTCGAGGCGATGTCGTCGCGCTGCTGACCGACAACGCGGTCGAGGCGTTCGAGGTGTTTTGGGCCACACAGCGTTCGGGCCTCTACATCACGGCGGTCAACAGCCACCTCAACGCTGATGAGGTCGCCTACATCGTGAACGACAGTGGCGCGAAGGCCCTGATTGTCTCCGCGGCGTTGGGCATGTTGGCCGAGCAGGCGGGGGCACGCGCGGGCGCTGACGCAACACGGTTGGCCTTCGGCGGTTCAGTCGCGGGATTCGACAGTTACGAGGATGCGATCGCCACGGCCGGCCCGCGGCTGGACGAGGAACCGTGCGGCTCGATCATGCTGTACTCCTCGGGCACAACGGGTTTCCCGAAGGGCGTCCAGTCGCCGCTGCCGGATCGGCGGGTCGACGAACCGGGCGATCCGCTGATGATGCTGGCGCAGTACATGTACGGCATCGACGAGAATGACGTCTACCTCTCTCCCGCCCCCGTCTACCATGCCGCGCCCCTGCGGTGGGGCAGCACCGTCCACATGCTCGGCGGCACTGTCGTCATGATGAGCAAGTTCGATCCCGAAGCGGCGTTGCGCTACATCGATCAGTACCAGGTCACTGCCGCGCAGATGGTGCCGACAATGTTCGTGCGGATGCTCAAGCTGGACGAGGAGACCCGCACCGCGCACGATCTGTCGAGCCTGCGGGTGCTGATCCACGCGGCCGCTCCCTGCCCGCCCGATGTCAAGAAGGCGATGATCGACTGGCTTGGCCCCGTGGTGTACGAGTACTACAGCTCGACCGAGGCGAACGGCATGACCTTCATCAATTCCGCCGAGTGGATCGAGCGTCCCGGCTCGGTCGGCAAGAGCGTGCTCGGCCCGGCGCACGTCTGCGACGACGAGGGGAACCTCCTGCCGAGCGGGGAAGTGGGCACCATCTACTTCGAGCGGGAGACCCTGCCGTTCACGTACCACAACGATCCCGACAAGACCGCGGCCTCGCAGCACCCTGCGCATCCCACCTGGACGACGGTCGGCGATCTCGGCTACCTCGACGCCGACGGGTACATGTACCTGACGGACCGCAAGTCCTTCATGATCATCTCCGGGGGGGTCAACATCTACCCGCAGGAAGTGGAGAACGTTCTCGCACTTCACCCGCAGGTTCTGGATGTGGCGGTGATCGGTGTCCCGGACGCCGAGATGGGCGAACAGGTCAAGGCGGTCGTCCAACTCGCACCGGGCGTCGAGGAGACCCCACAGCTTGCGGGTGAATTGATCGACTACGTCCGCGCTCGGGTCGCGCACTACAAGGCTCCGAAGTCGGTGGACTTCGTCGACGAGCTGCCGCGCACCCCCACAGGAAAACTCGTCAAGGGCAAGCTCACCGCGATCTACGCAGGCTGAATCCCCAGCGCAGAAGGAGGTGGCTCAGTGAGCCCCGGCGGAGGCAGCGGGATCAACCTCGCAATTGCGAACGCGTTTGCCTCCGTCGGTGCCGACGTTGCGATCTGTGGCCGCACCGAATCCACACTCGTTGCGGCAGCAGAGCAGCTGCGTGAGCACGGCACCCGGGTTCGAACTGCCGTCGCCGCTCGCCGCGTTTGTGACGGGAGCCCAGATCGTCGTTGACGGTGGATTGAGCTTGGCCGGCCTTGTCTGCCCAGCGCCGAGGGTTCACGCGCAGGCCCACAACACGACATCGGGGACCCACCCTCGGGTACTTGTAGCGATGCTGTGATGCCAACATGAAGGTCGCCGTGGTGTCCGTGTCTCTTCTCCTGCGCGATTGTGACGAGGCCGCCCGCAGCGTGGTCGTCGGCGGGTCCTGAGTGCGCATCGTCCATGTCGCGAACGCCTACACCCCGCTCAGCGGAGGGATCCGCACCACCGTTCACGCGCTCGGGCGCGGGTACCGGGCCGCGGGCCACGAGTTCGTGCTCGTGGTCCCAGGTCCGCGAGCCGACGACGAGGACCTGCCATGGGGCCGCCGCATGACCCTGGCGGCGCCGCGGGTTCCCGGGTCTGGTGGCTACCGTGTCCTGGCGGACCTGCGCAGGGTGCGCGCCGTCCTGGACGCTCTTCAGCCAGATCGACTCGAGGTGTCCGACCGTCTGACCCTGCGCGGGCTCGGCCGGTGGGCCAGCACGGCCGGGGTGCCGTCGACGGTCATCGCGCACGAGCGGCTGGACGGAGTCCTTCGCGCCTTCTCCCCGCTTGGCGCCCGGGGCGCACGGCTGGTGGCCGACCGCCACAACGCGACGACAGCGCGGCGCTTCGACCGAGTCGTGACCACCACCCGCTTCGCGGCGCAGGAGTTCACCCGGATCGGCATACCCACCGACCACGTGCCGCTGGGCGTTGACCTGGAGCAGTTCCGACCGGCCACGCATCCCCCGACCGACGGCGTCCCTCTGCTCGTGCTCTGCAGCCGGCTGTCGCGGGAGAAGCGGCCCGACCTCGCAGTCGAAGCCCTGCGGGTGCTGCACCGTGGCGGCTTCCCGGCCCGGCTCGTGATTGCCGGGTCTGGCCCGCTCACCGCCTCGCTGCGGTGGCGGGCTCGAAGACTGCCGGTGGAACTGGTCGGGCATCTGGCGGACCGCTCGTCTGTCGCCGACCTTCTCGGGGCCGCCGACGTCGTCCTGGCCCCGGGCCCGGTGGAGACGTTCGGACTCGCGGCGCTCGAGGCCCTGGCGTGCGGCACACCCGTGGTCTCGGCCAGCACATCCGCAGTGGCCGAGCTCGTGGAAGGGGGCGCCGGTCGCAGCGCAAGGCCCGAGCCCCGCGCGCTCGCCGCAGCCGTCGCGGAACTGCTCGCCGTGCCGGCGGCGCGGCGGCGGAAGGCGGCACGGGCCCGAGCCGAGTTGTTCCCCTGGTCGCGGACAACGGACACGATTCTCGCGCTGCACGGCCTCAGCGCACCCGATTCGCTCGGACCACGGCCTGACGGGCCAAGCCGGCGGAGCGTGGCCGGTCTCTGAGTCGATGGAGCACATCGGGACTGTCTGGCTCACCGATGGTCGGGAGGCAAAGGCTTGGTGAACTTCAGTCATTGGCAGCCAGTCGAGTCATGGTGGGCGCACAGAGTGGACCACCCTTGACTCATGATCTACGGCGAGGGATCCGGACCGTTGGCGATTGCCCATCGAGGTGGCGCGGCGCACGCGCAAGAGAATTCCCTCGCTGCGTTCGGTTTGTCGTCGGCGCTGGGCTTGCGCTACCTCGAGACCGACGTTCGGCTGACCTGCGACGGCCACCTGGTGTGTTTCCATGACGACACCCTCGATCGAGTCACGTCGGCCACGGGTCTGGTCCGGTCGAAATCACTGCACGAGCTGCGTGCCTTGAGGATCAACGGAATCGAGCCGATCCCGACTCTCGACGAGGCACTCGACGCCTTCCCCGAGCAGTGCTTCACGGTCGACCTGAAGGACCAAGCCGCGATCGGGCCACTGGTGAAGTGCTTGCAGCGCAAGGGAGTTGCTGAACGAGTCTGTGTCGCTGGCGCCTGGGACGGGTGGCTTGGTCATGTCCGTCGCGAGGTGCCTGAGGTCACGACGGCACTGGGCTGGCGATCGCTGATCGCGCTGTTGTCGTGCGCGCGGACCGGGCTGCGGCCGCCGAAGGCCTTGGCCACCGCCCCATTTGCGCACGTGCCGGTCAAGCTCGGGCGTGTCCCCATCTTTGTCGAGCGGCTCGTAGCAATGTCACGCGACATCGGTGTGCGGGTGGTGACGTGGACGGTGGATGAGCCGGACGTCATGCGGCATCTGCTTGATGCCGGGGTGGATGCGATCATCACCGACCACCCCGCCGTCCTGCGCGAGGTACTCGTCTCGCGCGACCAGTGGGTGCCGATGGTCTCCCGCGCTATCCCCCGCCCGACAGCGACATCACCTGAGTCGTGACGTAGGCAAGCGTCAGGACCGCCGCCGAGGACAGCGTGATCCTCGCCAGGAAGAGCCTGCGTGAGCGCAGGGCGAGTGCAAAGCGCGTTGCACGACCCTCAGCCCCGGACCGGCGCTGATCCGTGGTGGACATGGGGGACGCGTGCGGATCGAGGATGGCAGCCGCGAGGTCGGTTTGCTGGTCCTCCGCGGTGGTCTGTTTCAGCACGGCCCGCACTGCCGCCGCGGTGCAATGACCACCCGCCGGTTGCAGTGCGCGATCAATCACCGCGGAGAGCTCGAACGGCACGCCAGCGCGCAGAAGGTGCGCCGCGACGACGGCACCGGCCGGGCCCCGGGATGCCTGGGGCATGCCCGCTGCCTGTCCGTCGGCGGCTGGAGTGCGGACGGGCGCGGGCAGCGGCCAGCGGCCCGCGACCAGGGCGTAGAGGATCGCACCCAGACCCTGGACGTCGGACTGGTGAGTTGCCCCGGCTGATATCCCGGGGAAAGCGAGGACAGCGTTGCCCGAGGTGCTGATCCGGATGCGGTCGGGGTGGTCCAGGGCCAGCGCAGCGTCCAGACGATCCGCGGCGTCGGCGGCACCAGCCAATGCGACTACCGCTCGCGCGGCCCCCACCGGGCACGGCCCGGTCGCGGCAACCTCGGCGAGTGAGCGGCCGGCGGTCCACTCAGCCACCACGATGCCGCTCGAGCGGTCCAGCACCACATCGAGCACCGTGGCCACGCCCGGTGACTCGATCCGGTCGAGGCGCAGCGTACGTCTGAGCACCGCCTGAGGGCCTTCCGCCTCGCCACGGCCACCTACTCGGTCGTGCTGCGCTGGATCGGATGATGCATGACTGCTCTGGGCCGGGCCAACGATGGTGAGTGCCACGTCGTGCTCCGACACGGTGTCGAAGGCATGCCAGAACCGCAGCAGACCCGACCCGCCGTGTGCGTTGAGTAACCGGTACCGGCCGCCAGCTACCGTCGCACCGGGCACCAGGCTTGGCCCACGCACCACCGGGTCGCCTGGAAGAGAAGGATTCCGTGTTGTGGGCGGCTCAGCGATGGTGCACCCCCTTCGGGCGTGTTCTGTCCTAACGGCACTGCTACATCCTCACCTCTCACAGTCGAACACGCCACCCGACTTAACGCTGGGCGGCAAAGTACGGTGGCTTCATGAAGTGGTCGAAAGCCCTCGGAATTTCGACCGCCGCGTTGGCTGCGGTCACCTCGTACGACCTGTTGCAGCGGCGTCATGCCG
>JADGOX010000086.1 GCA_017882745.1 Mycobacteriaceae bacterium
TCAGCCTTGACCTCCTCGACCAACTCGAGGAGCGTGTCCACCGGCGCACCGCTGACTGCCCTGGTCACGATGTCCTCGGCACCTGCGGCCTTTGCCCGGTCGTGCGCCGTCTGCAGACTGTCCTCGGCGGGAGCAGAGCCCATCACCTGATAGGCCTCGTCGCGTAGGGCATCGGATGCTCGCTTGACTTCACGCGGACTAGCGGGGAAGTACGCACACGCGATCACCAGCTGCCCGCCGCCGGCGGCCACGATGCTGGCGGCTCGGTCCACAGCGAGGAGGGAAGAATCCGAGCCGTCTGTACCGACGAGAACGGTGCGATAGGGGGTCAACTGAACCTCCGGCGGAGTGCGATGCCGAGCGCGATCGCCCGGTCTATGGGAGACCGTAACCGTTTTGGGGCCGTCGCGGGGGCCGACATCAGACCTGAACCGGTACCGCCGGTCGCTCGGGGACGTCAATTCTCGTCACCTTGAGCGTCTGAGCACGTTTCCTGCCGCGCGCGGCGACCACGGCAGCCACCAGCAACATGATCCCGGCCAGACACTCACCGTCGCCGACGATCTGCTGCGCCAGACTCCACTGGTGCAGCTCCCGATCACCGCCGCCCGGCAGGCTCCACTGGGCGCCGAGGACGAACACCACGGTCGCGAGGGCGAGGGGGTAGCGCCACGACCGGTACTGCGGCGCGACGAGCAAGGGAAGGAGCACCACGACATAGGACCAGTGGTGCGAAGCCGCAAACGGTGCCGCCAGCAGTGACGCGAGGGCCACGACAGAGAAGGCCGCTATGTGTTCACCTGCCCGGGTGAAGTACCAGGCGGCGTATGCGGCAGCCGCAACAATCGCTGCCACGCCCACGATCCACACCAGCGTCCCAGCGGTGCCGGTGACGCCAAGCCTGGTCACCATGCCGGTGATTGCCTGGTTCGGTCCGTACCAGGGTTTCCCACCCCTGCTCGTGTCGAAGAAGACATCAGTCCAGAACAGGTTCGAATCACCGGGGGCAAATATTGCTCCCACACCGGCGGCGAGCAGGAACGCGCCACCCGCCCGCACAATCGACGGATAGTCCTTGCGCACCAGCAACAGAAGACCGAAGGCCAAGGGGGTGACCTTGATGGCGGCCGCGATGCCGATGCCGACTCCGCGGAAGCGCCGAGGTATGACGCCGGTGCAGTCCAGCACCACCAGCGTCACGATCACCATGTTGACCTGGCCGAAGCCCAGGGTGCCGCGAATCGGCTCCAGCAGCAGGGTGGGCGCGAGCAGGGCGAGCGGCGTGAGCTCGGCGGAACTGATGCCGAGCCTGTTCATCACGACGTAGAGCGTGCAGAAGACCAGGCCCACCGTGGCAACCGTCCACAGCACGTGCAGTAGTCCCAGCGGCAGAAACGTGACAGGCACCAGGATCACCGCGGCGAACGGCGGGTAGATGTACTTCAGGTCAAAGGGCGCATCCGCCAGCGAGTCATAGAGGCCATGGCCGCTGAGCATCGCTTTCGACGCCGCCCGGTACACGTCGAGGTCGATGAAGCTGTGATTGGAGATGACCACCGCGAAGATCGTTGCGATCGCCGCCACGACAACCTGCACGGCCATCATGAGCTTATGCGGCCTCTCCGAGCCACGTTTGTGCTCCTTGCGGCGCTCCTGCTCAACGACGGACATGCAGGCAAACCTCCGGGCAATAACGGGATGGACGGTGTTCAGGGTATCCGCTGAGCCGAGCCGGACGACGACCACGGCGCAGGCTCGTCACTAGAGTGGCCATCATGGTCATCGAGATCGCCGACTTCACCGTGGCCGCCGAGTCGGCAGAAAACTTCCCTGCAGCGTTCGAGGAGGCATCCGCGCACATCGCGGGTGCAGACGGGTTCCGCAGTGCGCAGCTCACCAGAAGCATCGAGTCGCCCGAGCGCTTCGTGCTCATGGTGCAGTGGGAAGCCCTCACCGATCACACGGAGGGCTTCAGGAATTCCGCGGCGTTCACCCGGTGGCGGGAGATCGTCGGCCCGTTCTTCGCTGAGCCGCCGAAGGTGGACCACGTAACCATCGTCGGGACCGCGTGAAGCGGACCCCCTGAGACCTCACATACCGTTGGGGCATGCCCCGCAGACGTCTGACCCGATCGCTTGTGCTGCTCGGGGTGGTGCTGCTGTTGCTCGGGGCTCTCGCCACCGTCGCACTCACCCGCTCGTCGGACGCCCCCGCGGTGGGAGAACGTCCACTGACCATCGACGTCAAGGACGGCCCGGCCCGCGATCAGCCGGTGGCCATCGATGCCACCCTGTTCACCCCCGCAGTGACTCCCGCGCCAGCCGTCCTGCTTGCCCACGGCTTCGGCGGCACCAAGGACTCCATGGCCGCCCAAGCACGTTCGTTGGCGCAGGACGGTTTCGTCGTACTGACCTTCAGTGCCCGCGGATTCGGCAAGACCGCCGGGCAGATCGCCATTAACTCCCCCGACTACGAGATCACCGACGCCCGCGCATTGGTGGACTATCTCGCCAAACAACCACAGGTCAGCCTCGACGGTCCCGGTGACCCACGGGTGGGTGTCGCCGGTGCCTCCTACGGCGGTGCACTGGCGTTGTCACTGGCCGGCACCGATAAGCGGATCGACGCCGTCGCGGCGGCCATCACCTGGAACGACCTCGGTCAAGCGCTCCTTCCCGATCTGGCGTCACCGCAGACAGACTCCGCGAACACGCCGGCGGCCGGCGCGACGGGCCCGGACGGTGTGCTCAAGCGCAGCTGGTCCGGCATCTTCTTCGGCGCCGGGTCCACTGGTGCCGCCGCCGGGCCGTGCGGCAAGTTCATCGCGCAGGTGTGTGCGGGCTACCTCGCCGCCTCGCAAAGCGGGAGCCCCTCCCCTGGACTGCTCGATCTCTTGCGCAAGAACTCTCCGGCAACGACCAACGACAAGGTGACAGCGCCGACATTGCTGTTGCAGGGGCAGCAGGACACCCTCTTCGGTCTCGATCAGTCCGACGCGAACGCCCGCCAGATCTCGTCGGCCGGCGGACCCGTGCTGACAAGCTGGTTCGCCGGTGGCCACGACACAGGTGGGGCAACTGCCGACGCCGACGCACAGACGCAGCGATTCCTCGACTTCCACCTCGCGGGGCGCGGTAGCGATCCGGGCACCGGGTTCAACTACCAGCTGACCGGCTCGCTGGGAGCCGACGGGAATGTGGCCACGCGCACCGTCACTGCTTCGGCCTACCCGGGCTTGCGCAACGACCCGACCCCCACCCAGCGCGTTCCGATCACCGGTGCAGCGCAGCCGGTCAGCCGTCCGGCCGGCGGTGCGCCCTCGTCGATCAGCACTCTCCCGGGGCTGGGTTCGGCCTTCGCCGGCCTCGCCGCGGCGGGCGTCTCCGCTTCCGCACTCAGCGGCGCAGCCGCCTTGGACGTGCCCGGACAAGCCGCCACATTTCGTAGCGACACACTGTCATCGCCGGTCACCATTACCGGATCCAGCAGAGTGCGCATCACCGTCGCGGGGCTGGGGGACACCTCTGAGGCGGTGCTGTTCGCCAAGCTCTACGACGTCGGACCCGATGGCAAGCGCACGCTGCCCGGCGGTGGAGTCTCCGCCTTCCGGATACCCGAGCTGCCGGCGGAAGGTGCCAGCACAACTGTGACAGTCACTCTCCCCGGCATCGTGGCATCGATACCTGCAGGCCACCATCTCGAGCTGGCCGTCGCGACAACCGACCAGGCGTACGCCACCCCACTGACCCCCGCCGCGTACACCATCGGACTCGCGCCGGATTCGGCTGCGCTGACGGTGCCGGCGATCGCCGGGAAGAGCTCGACGGCCTCCACGGTGCCGTTACTGCCTCTCGTGGGGATCGGCGTGATCGTGCTTGGGCTGCTCGCCGTCGCGGGGCTCACCCGAGTGCGCCGCCGACGCGCCAAACCCGGCGATCGGGAGTTGTCCGACGTACCGCTGGTGGTCAGCGGTCTCGCCAAGTCCTACGCCGACGGCTACCGAGCGGTGGACGGGGTGGACTTCACCGTCGAGCACGGCCAGGTCCTCGGGCTGCTCGGACCCAACGGTGCAGGCAAGACGACCGTGCTGCGGATGCTGATGGGCCTGATCTCCCCCAGTGACGGCGAGATCAGGGTGTTCGGCCAGCGGATCACCGCAGGTTCGCCGGTGCTGTCACGGCTCGGATCCTTCGTCGAGGGCTCGGGGTTCGTGCCGCATCTTTCCGGCGCGGACAACCTCTCGATGTACTGGGCCGCAACGGGACGGCCGAGCGCGGATGCCCATATGCGGGAGGCACTCGACATCGCCGGGCTCGGTGCCGCGGTGGACCGCAAGGTGAAGTCATACAGCCAAGGGATGCGTCAGCGCCTCGCCATCGCCCAAGCCATGCTCGGCCTGCCCGAGCTGTTGGTCCTCGACGAACCGACCAACGGTCTCGACCCGCCACAGATCATGGCCATGCGTGCCGTGCTGCGGGACTACGCGGCCACGGGACGAGCCGTGCTGGTGTCCAGCCACCTCTTGTCCGAGGTGGAGCAGACGTGCAGCCACGTCGTGGTGATGCACAAAGGCAAGGTGGTCGCCGCGGGCACTGTCGCGGAGATCGTCTCCGCCGATGGCCGCGTCGTGCTGCGCGTGGACTCCGCCGACCGTGCGGTCGAGGTGCTGCGAGCGCTGCCAGGGGTGGGCACGATCACCATCTCCGAGCCCGAGAACGGGACCGGCTCGGCCCAGGTGCAGGCCGACCTCGAACGGGTGCCTGCCGCAGAGGCGGTGCGGAGCCTGGTCGGAGCAGGCGTGGCAGTGAGCGCGCTGTCGCCTCGCAATCGACTGGAAGACGTGTTCCTCGCTCTGGTGGAGAAGCCCAACCGCAAAGGTGCGAAAGATGAGTGAACGTGTGGCAGTAGACGGCCGGGCTGACGGGTACCAGGCGGACCGGACCTTGCGGGTGCCTACCGAGATGCGGCGCCAGCTGACTCGGCGCAGGACACAGA
>JADGOX010000087.1 GCA_017882745.1 Mycobacteriaceae bacterium
CTGATGCCGAGTCCGGTCAGTGCCATCAGCAAGCGATCAACACCCATTCCGGTGCCGGTGGTCGGAGGCATCGCGTGCTCCATAGCAGCAAGGAAGTCCTCGTCGAGCCGCATCGCTTCGTCATCCCCCGCTGCGCCGAGGCGGGCTTGTTCCACAAAGCGCTGGCGCTGGACCACAGGGTCAATCAGTTCCGAATAGCCGGTGGCAAGCTCAACACCGCGAACATAGAGATCCCACTTCTCCGCAACACCGTCGATGCTGCGGTGCTGCCGGGTCAACGGCGACGTCTCGACCGGGAAGTCTCTGACGAAAGTGGGCGCACTCAAGTGATCTCCGACACGGTGCTCCCACAACTCCTCCACCAGCTTGCCGTGGCCGTGCGCCGGATCGGGTACCAGATCAAGCGTCTCGGCGATCTTCCGCAGCTGGGCAACGGTTGTGGCGGGGGTGACTTCCTCGCCGAGCACCTCCGACAACGAGGGATACATCTGCAGCGTTGTCCATTCGCCGTCAATGTCGTACGGGCTGCCATCGGCCAAGGTCAAGGCGCGCGTTCCAAACGCGGCATCCGCCACCTCTTGCACAAGCTGCCGAGTCATCACGGCAGAGTCGTCATATGTGCCGTACGCCTCATACGTCTCCACCATGGCGAACTCCGGTGAGTGCGAGGAGTCCACGCCCTCATTCCGGAAGTTCCTGTTGATCTCGAAGACCTTCTCGATTCCGCCGACCACGCACCGTTTGAGGAACAGTTCCGGAGCGATACGCAGGTAGAGGTCCATGTCCATCGAGTTCGAGTGCGTGATGAACGGCCTTGCCGCCGCCCCTCCGTACAGGGTCTGCAGCATCGGGGTCTCCACCTCGAGGAATCCACGGCCTTCCAGGGAACGCCGTAGCTCCCGCATCACCGTGCTGCGCTTTCGAACCATGTCTCGCGCCGCGGGCCGAACAATGAGGTCGACGTACCGCTGTCGAATACGCGTCTCCTCGTTCAGCTCTTTGTGCGCGACCGGCAGCGGCCTCAGACTCTTCGCCGCCATCCGCCACTCATCGGCCATCACACTCAGCTCACCGCGCCGCGAAGTGATCACCTCACCGTGCACAAAGACGTGATCCCCGAGATCGACGTCCGCCTTCCACGCGGCCAATGCCTGCTCACCCACACCGGCGAGGCTGAGCATCGCCTGCAACTGGGTGCCATCACCCTCCTGCAAAGTCGCGAAGCAGAGCTTCCCGGTGTTGCGCACAAAGATCACGCGCCCGGCAATACCCACCTGCTCACCGGTGGCGGTGTCCGGCGCGAGGTCCGCATGCGTGGCCCGGATCTCCGCCAGAGTGTGTGTGCGGGGCACCGAGACCGGGTACGGATCGTGCCCCTCCGCGAGCATCCGCGCCCGCTTGTCCTGGCGAATTCGCAGTTGCTCGGGAACGTCCGGAGAAGGCAGGCTGGTGGTCACGGGGCACCAGCCTAGTGAAGGTTGATGCCAGCTCTCCGCAGCGCCTGGTAGCCACCCACGAGGTCGGTGGCGCGGTGCAGGCCGAGCCGCTTCAACGCGAACGCCGCGAGGCTGGACGTGTAGCCCTCCGAGCACACCACCACCCAGGCCACGTCGTGGTCCACCGCCTCCTCTGTCCGGGCGTCGCTGCTCGGATCGCACCGCCACTCAAGCACGTTCCGCTCGATCACCAGGGCGCCGTCAAGCTCACCCTCCTCGGCACGCTGGGCGGCAGGACGAATGTCTACGACGACCGCACCGTCCCTGACCGCGATGGGAAGGTCCTCTGCAGCGAGACGGTCCAGCCCTGCACGCGCTTCGGCCAAGAGCTCGGCCACCGTCACGCCGTTGCCTCCTTGAGAGCTACGTCTTCCGGGTGCTCCGTCAGCACCGACCGCGTGCGACGAAGGTTGCCGCCCTTGCCGATGTCGTAGTAGGACATGGCCGTCAGCGGCGGCGAGTAGGCATGCACGCTGAGCGTCTGCCCGGCACGATGGCGGCTCGGCGCGGTCGGCTCACCATTGACCACGTCGTGAACCCAGCCGAGCGCGAACGCGGCCTGATCCCCCTCGCGGAGCTTCCTGGTCCGCAGCTCCCTACCGGTCCAGCGTTGCTCGGTCAGTGTTCCGGCAACCACGGTGAGCGCACCGAACGACCCTGCATGGTCGTGCAGCTCGGTGGCAAAGTCCGGGACCCAGCTGATCAACCAGACATCCAACTCATCGTCCGCGTGCAGCCTGGTGTACCAGCGGCCGTCGGTGGGCCATTGACCGTCGAGGGGCAAGAGGTGGTCACTCTGCCCGTCGAGGAGCGCGGCGGCGTGCTCGTCGGTGATGCGCAGTAGATCAGGGAGGGTCAGGGCGGTCGGCGCATGTTGGCGGCCAGAACTAGCAGACGTGTTCACGAGAGGTACTCCAGTGGTGGGTGACGTGACGGGACTGGGGTCAGTCAGGACACGAGACACCACTGAGCGAATGCCACGAGAGGCCTGCTGACCCACAACGGGGCGGCCACGGCGGGCATTCGGTTCACCCCCACAGTGAAGCACAGGTCAGACGCGAACTACAGCCCGATCCACGTTGCGCTCGTACACCAGCCGCAGCCCGCTCAGGGTCAGAAACGGCACGTGCTCGGTGATGGTGCGCGACTCAGCTACGACCAGCGGGGCCAAACCTCCGGTACCGAGCACGGTCACCGGCGCTCCCGAGTCGCCGACCATCTCCTGAATGATCCTCCCCACCAGCCCGTCGACCTGACCGGCGAATCCGTAGATGATTCCGGACTGCAGGCACTCGACCGTGTTCTTGCCGATGACCGATCGGGGCCGAACCAACTCCACCTTGCGCAGGGCGGCTGCCCGGTTGGTCAGTGCATCCATCGACACCTCGATGCCGGGGGCCAGAGCCCCACCCAGAAACTCCCCGCGGGCCGAGACGACATCAATGTTGGTGGAGGTGCCGAAGTCCACCACGATGCAGGCGGTGCCATGCAGGTGGTGCGCAGCCAGGCTGTTGATCACCCGGTCAGCGCCGACTTCTTTGGGATTGTCAACCAACAGCGGCACCCCGGTACGCACTCCCGGCTCCACGATCACGTGTGGCATGCCACCCCAGTACCGGTCGAGCATGGTGCGCAGCTCGTGAAGCAGGGACGGAACCGTCGACAAGGCAGACACACCGGTGATGTCGGAGAGGTACCTGCCGATGAGCCCGCGCATGACCAGCGCCATCTCGTCGGCCGTCATCCGCGCGTCAGTCCGCATCCGCCAGTTGCGGACCATCCTGGCGTCCTTCCCTGTCCCGTCGAACAGGCCGAGGGCGATATTGGTGTTGCCTATGTCGACGGTGAGCAGCACCGGTTCAGACCGCCAGCAGCTGATCGGCCGTACGGCTGCCGGAAACGAGGCCCGAGCCAGCCGGTGCGTATGACGGGTCGGCGCCCAGCTCAACGACCTGGTTGTCACTGTCCACGAAGACGACGCGCGGCACGTACGTGCGGCACTCCTGGGCGTCCATCACTCCGTAGGAGATCAGGATGACAAGGTCGCCGGGGTGCACCAGGTGCGCCGCCGCCCCGTTTATCCCGATTACCCCACTGCCCCGCTCACCGGGGATGACATAGGTCTCCAGGCGCGAACCGTTCGTGACATCGACGATGGCGACCTGCTCACCCTCGAGAAGGTCAGCGGCGTCCATCAAGTCCTCGTCGATGGTTACCGAGCCGACGTAGTCCAGGTCGGCCTGAGTAACCGTCGCCCGGTGGATCTTGGACTTGAGCATGGTGCGAAACATTGCGTTCCTCTCGGTCAGAGCTGGCTTGAGTCGTTCACGGACGGGTCGCTGCCGAAAGTGACACCCGCGTTGTCGATGAGTCGGGTGTCGCCCACCCGAGCTGCGACGAGCAGGCGCCCGTCCCCGTTTTCCGGCGCCGGTCCCAACTGCGGATCACGCGCCTCGAGGTAGTCGATATCCAACCCCGGCTCGGCGGCCAGCACGGCACGCGCCGTCTCCAGCGCGGCCTCGATACCGCCCTTGGCTGCGTGCGACCCTGCCGTCAGCGCCGCGGACAGAGCAACGGCAGCGTGCCGCTGGTAGGCGTCGAGGTACGCGTTGCGCGAGGACAGCGCCAGACCGTCGGGCTCCCGGATAGTGGGCACCCCAACCACGCGAACCCCCATGATGAGGTCCGCCGTCATCTGCCGGATGAGGGTGAGCTGCTGGTAGTCCTTCTCACCGAAGTAGGCAACGTGCGGGGCGACGACGGCGAACAGCTTCGCGACGACAGTGAGCATCCCGGCGAAATGGGTGGGCCGCGAAGCGCCCTCCAGCTCCGCACCCAGGGGGCCGGGGTGCACCGTCGTCCGGCCACCGCCCTCCGGGTACATGTCGTGTGCCGAGGGCGCAAACACCAGCGGAGCACCGACCTGGCGGAGCAGCTCGAGGTCGCGTTCCAGGGTGCGCGGGTACGCGTCGAGGTCCTCCCCGGCGCCGAACTGCAGAGGGTTGACGAAGATCGAGACCACCACCACCGAGCCCGGCACCAGCTTGGCCTGGCGCACCAGCTCGAGGTGCCCGGCGTGCAGCGCGCCCATGGTCGGCACCAGCACCACCTGGCGGCCGGTCGCCCGCAAAGCACGGCACACCCGGACGAGCTCGGCCGGGTCGTGGTGCACGGTGAGCGTTGCTGGATCGAACCTCATGCCAACTCCTCCAGTACCGCGCGCGCAGCCGTGTCGCTGATCAGGCCGCCTTCGCGGGCGCGCTGAGCTGTGCGCCGGGACAACGCCCGGTATGCAGCTCCGACGGCGGGATCCGCCGCGGTCAGGACGGCAAGGTGGGTGGCCACCGCCTCTGCATCGCCTCGAGCCACCGGTCCGGTCAGCGCGCGGTCACCGTGGCGCAGCGCATTGTCCAGAGCGGCGGACAACAGTGGCGCGAGCAAGCGCTCGGGGGGCGTTGCGTCGCCGGTGATGCCGCCAAGGAGCTCCACTGCGTCACGCACCAGGGTGACGAGGTGGTTCGCCCCGTGGGCCAGAGCTGCATGGTAAAGCGGACGATCAGCCTCCGCGATCCGCACGGGCTCCCCGCCCACCTCGAGCACCAGCGCCTGAGCCACAGCCCAACCGGCGTCATCAGCCGCGGTGATCCCGAAGCAACAGGCCGCCAGCCGGGCGGTGTCTTCCTCGCGGCCGGTGAAGGTCATCGCGGGGTGCAGCGCCAGCGGCAAAGCGCCACGCTCGGCGAGCGGGGCCAAGACAGCCACGCCGCGCGCGCCCGCGGTGTGCACCACGATCTGGCCGGGCCGGACGGCACCGGTCGCGGCCAGGCCACGGACCAGTCCGACGAGCTCATCGTCGGGCACCGCCAGCAGAAGGAGGTCAGCCCGCGCCGCGACCTCGTCAGGCGGGACGATCTCGGCGTTGGGCAAGCGCTGCGCCGCACGACGACGCGACTGCTCGGAGATGGCGGAGGCGGCAACCACGTGGTGACCGGCGTGCTCCCACGCGGAGCCGAGTGCGGCGCCCACGCGCCCCGCCGACACAACACCCACTGCGAGTCGGGCCCGTCCACGCGCGCGCCTGTGAGCGCCAGCGATCTCGGATGAGGTCACCGTTGTCCTCTCTGTCGTTCCAGTCCTGCCGAGCAGGTACCAGACGTCGTGGAGAAAAGGGTACGGCTTCCGCTCACGTGCCGGCAGTCGGACGTGACCGGCTTCACTCGTGCAGAGTCAGGAGATGCGCACGCAGTGGGTCGACTGGGAGGAGGCCTGGCGCGACGCGCTCTATGGGTCCAGCGGGTTCGTACACACCGGCGAAGCACCGGTGCTGCACTTCCGCACCTCGGTGCATGTCGGCACCGTGCTTGCCGATGCACTGGCGGAGCTGTTGGACCGCACCGACCACGCGCTGGGGCGGCCGCAAGTGCTGGACCTCGTCGACCTCGGTGCCGGTGGCGGGGAGCTGTTGAGCGCAATGGTCGACATCGCCGGCGCCCCACTGCGTCGACGTCTGCGCCCCTCGGCGGTGGACCTGCGTCCGGCGCCGATGCAGTGGCAGCTGCCCTGGCTGGCCCAGCTGCCTGAGCGAGTCACCGGCCTGGTGATCGCACACGAGTGGTTGGACGCAATACCGTGCCCGGTGGTGCAGCACGACGGCAACGACGCACGCCGGATGCAGGTGTCCGCGGACGGCACCGAGCGCCTGGGCGTGGCACTGAGCGGGCCCGGGCTGGCCTGGTTGCGGCGCTGGTGGCCCCTGGCGGACGGTGAGCGCGCCGAGGTCGGCCTGCACCGCGACCGCGCCTGGCAGCAGGTTCTGCGGCACATGGACGCCGGTGCCGCCCTGGCCGTGGACTACGGCCATCTTCGGACAGAGCGGCCTTGCGCGGGAACGCTTGCCGCATACCGCCACGGTCGCCAGGTGCGGCCCGTTCCAGACGGCAGCTGCGACCTGACCGCCCACGTCAGCCTCGACTCGTTGGCCGCCCTCGCACCAGGTGTCCACACCACTCAGGCCGAGGCACTGGACAACCTGGGAGCCCGCGAGCAACCCCAGTTGGGATCATGGCTGAGGCAGGCCGTGCGCACCGGCCAGATCGCCGAGCTCACCGACCCGGCCGGGTTCGGCGGCTTCGGCTGGGTCCTGCACCCCACGAACATCGACCTTCCGCTGTGACCTTCGGGTGCTGGCGCAAGCTCCTCACCCCAGGCTATCGGTGTAGCTGGTTCCGCACCTGGCACGATCGGATCCGTGGACCGCACCCTGACCGTCGGCATCGGCGCAGTAACGGAGTACCTCGGTGTCGACCAGGTGGTCGACCTCGGACCGCTGCATCCGGCTGCGCACGGCGCCTACCGCTTGCGGCTACGGGTGGACGCCGACTCCGTCGTGCAGGAGGCTGTGCCGCTCGTGGGTCACCTGCACCGGGGCGCGGAGAAGCTCTTCGAGGTGCGTGACTACCGCCAGGTGATGGCGCTGGCCAACCGGCACGACTGGTGGGCCGCATTCGCCAACGAGGTGCTCATCGCCCGCGCGGTGGAGCAGATGACCGGAATGACTCCGCCGCCGCGAGCCGTGCGCCTGCGGGTCCTGCTGTGCGAACTGACCAGGGCGATGGCCCACCTGGCGTTTCTCACCCCACTCACCAAAGCAGCTGATGGCACGCGGAGCGTAGGAACCACCGTAGCGGTGGGCGCGCGAGAAGCACTGCAACGAGTGCTCGAGGAAGCCTCCGGTGGACGGATTCACTTCATGGCAAACCGCATCGGCGGTCTCCGTGAGGACGTTCCCGCCGACTGGTCGGCGCACGTCGAGGATGCACTGGCGACGGTGCAACGAGCACTGCCTCTGATAGCCGCGTGCACCGTGAACGACACCGCGTTCGTGGAGCGCCACAGCGGTGTCGGGGTGCTCAGCCTCGCCGATGCGACGGCCTTGGGGGTCAGCGGACCAGCCGGGCGCGCGAGCGGACTCGACGTCGACCTCCGTCGTGACGACCCGGCCCCCGGCTATGCCGAACTGGAACTGCGCACCGTGGTCCGTACCGCCGGGGATGCCCTGGCCCGCGTGGCCTGCCAGATCGATGAGGTGGACCTGGCCGTCGACCTGGCCCTCCAGTGCCTGCAGGGGATACCGGGGGGGGCGGTCAATGTTCGGCTGCCGAGCACCATCGCCCCACCGGAGGGCTCTGTCTACAGCTGGGGCGAGGCCGCACTGGGGATCGCCGGAGTGCACCTGGTCTCCCGAGGTGAGCGCACCCCGTGGCGGCTCAGGCTGCGCACCGCGTCGTTCAACAACGTGCAGGCGCTGTCGTGCTTGCTGCCCGGCACCGCCTTGGACCAGCTACCGACGGCACTAGGGTCCTTCGCTGTCGTCGTCGGAGACATCGACAAATAACCTGCCCGAAAGAGCCCGCCTATCGCCGCCTACGCCGACCGCCACTCAGCGGTTGGCCTCCGTAGGCCGCCAGCAGCTCGGAAACCGTGCGCTTGGTATCGCTCCCCCCAGCCTCTGGCTCGGGTCCTGCACTGCTTGGAGCAGCCTCATGCGCGGACGGCTCCTCAGGCTCTGCACGATGCGAGTGCTCGACACGCTGTGCCTGCGGTGCGGGC
>JADGOX010000347.1 GCA_017882745.1 Mycobacteriaceae bacterium
CGACCGCCTGTGTGTAAGACAGGTGCTCTACCGCTGAGCTACACGCCCGCACGCGACGCGGCGGCACCGCGCGCGCGAAGATCCTCAAGGAAATGTCACGCTGCCGATCAGGCTGACAACGCTGAGAGTGCCTTCTCCCAGGCGGACTGGTCACGCGCCTCGCCCGGTCCGTTCATCTCGGCGAACTTGACAACGCCCGACTTGTCGATGACAAAGGTTCCGCGATTGGCAAAACCCGTGGCTTCGTTGAACACGCCGTAGGCCTGGGCCACAGCGCCGTGCGGCCAGAAGTCCGCCAGCAACGGGAAGGTGTACCCCTGCTCGGCAGCCCACACCTTGTGGGACGGCGAAGCGCCCACCGACACCGCAAGAATGGCGGTGTCCTCGTTCTGAAACTTCGGCAGCTCGTCGCGCACCTGGCACAGCTCCCCCTGGCACGTCCCGGTGAAAGCCAAGGGGTAGAACACCAGCAGCACGTTCTTCTCGCCCTTGAACGACGAGAGCGTGATCTCCTGGTTGTTCTGGTCCTTGAGGGTGAAATCCGGTGCTGCAGTGCCGACGTCAAGCGTCATGGAAATCCTCCTCGTCCCGCGGAGCCAACCTGTGCGGCTGAGTCCGATCCGGCGCACCGTGCGCCCTGAGAAGAGTAACCACGACGATGTGTGACCCCAAGGTCCGGCCTCAGCGCTTGCCCTTGACCTTCGGCTGGACCAGCCGGTTGGCCGCCCAGTCTCCGAGGTTCATGCTGAGGGTCGGAGTGAGCCCCGCAGTCGGTGCGGCCTCAGCGATCTCGCTCGGCTCCACGTGACCGGACACGCCGGTCTTCGGGCTGAGCACCCACACCATCCCGTCGTCCGCGAGAGGGCCGATGGCATCAACCAGGGCGTCGACCAGGTCACCATCACCGTCGCGCCACCACAGCAGCGCAACGTCGATGACCTCGTCGGTGTCCTCCTCGACGAGTTCGCTTCCACACTGCTGCTCGATGAGCGCACGCAGGTCGTCGTCGGTGTCTTCGTCCCATCCGCGCTCTTGCACGACCATTCCGTGCGTGATTCCGAGCTTCTCGGCGTCGTTTCGAGAATCCCCCGCGGCGACCACGGTGCGGTCCTCCTTCGTGTCAGTCTTACGTTTGGAATGCCGCGCGTGCTGCGCAACAAAGTTGTGTGGAACTGTGAAGAGCGAACATGCTCGGCGGCAACTACGCAAGCCGGAGCACGAAACTGATACCCACCGACGGCCCGTTGACTAGCTCGTGCACGTCGCCTTGATCGCGCCAAGATGGTCGTTGTAGCTATGGGTCGCAGTGTTGAGGGGAGCGGACTGCCGCAACGGAACGGCTGCCAGTATCTGTTCCACTGCGGTGGCTAACGCCGGTATCTCGGTGGTCAGCGGATCCGAGGACGGCAGCGAGGCAAGCCCGGGCAGTCGGCGCATCCGCCCGGGAACCGGGGTGAGTTCCGCGGTGAGCGTTCCCTCTGCCGCGACGAGCTCCGGAGTCACTGATTTCTGCGCGTTGTACACACCGTTGAAGGTGTTGATCGACCGCGTCGCCGACGATGCGATCGTGGCGGCCAAGCTACACAGCGCCTGTCGGCCAGAGCTGGAAGACGTCGTCGTCGGTGTGGTCGCACGGGACCGCGCGGCGGAGGACGCTGCGGAAGGCTGCGTCGTTCTTGAGACAACCGTCACTGCTGGATCCGGACTCGCCTCACCGTCGACCTGGCCGCTGCACGCCGAAACGAGCAGCCCGGCAAGCACCGCCACCGCTGCGCCGCACCCGAGCCCAGGCCCGGTCTTCCTCCCCATTTCGCCTTCTCCCACCACATCTGAACGCCCGAGTCGAGCAAAGGTCACAAACGCGCCGAGACGACGCTACCCGTTGGTAGAGGACCGCATCGCGAAGATGGGCGAACGTGCGGCACGATTGACGCGGGCCGCCCGACACCATTGGGCGACGGCCCCCCTAGTAACGAGGAGCAGACCGTGGCTGAGCAACCTGACGGTACCGTCGGCACGGAGTCGCACGCATCGAGTTCAGATGCCGGGACGACGCCGCCCCCAGCCCGGGTGCACGTGATCAGGGAGGGCGTCGGTTCCTATCTGCCCGACATCGATCCCGAAGAGACCAGCGAGTGGCTGGAGTCCTTTGATGCCACCCTGGCCGCATCGGGGTCGCAACGCGCGCGCTACCTCATGTTGCGGCTTCTGGAACGCGCCAGCGACCGCCGGGTGCCGTTGCCCGCGTTGACCTCCACCGACTACGTCAACACCATCCCGACCCAGAACGAACCGTGGTTCCCCGGCGACGAGGAGACCGAGCGCCGATATCGCGCGTGGATCCGGTGGAACGCTGCGGTGATGGTGCACCGCGCGCAGCGACCGGGCGTCGGAGTCGGTGGGCACATCGCCACCTACGCCAGCTCTGCCGCGCTCTACGAGGTGGGATTCAACCACTTCTTCCGTGGCCGACAGCATCCCGGTGGCGGAGACCAGGTATTCATTCAGGGCCACGCCTCCCCCGGCATCTACGCTCGTGCGTTCCTCGAGGGACGGCTCTCAGCCGAGCAACTCGACGGCTTCCGTCAGGAGTACAGCCACGCGGGACCCGGCGGCGGGCTCCCGTCCTACCCGCACCCGCGGTTGCTACCCGACTTCTGGGAATTCCCGACCGTGTCCATGGGCCTGGGGCCGATGAACGCGATCTACCAGGCCAGGTTCAACCACTACATGCACGACCGTGGCCTCAAGGACACGAGCGAACAGCACGTGTGGGCCTTCCTCGGCGACGGCGAGATGGACGAGCCCGAGTCACGCGGATTGGTCCACGTGGCCGCCACCGAGGCGCTCGACAACCTCACCTTTGTCGTCAACTGCAACCTGCAGGGCCTGGACGGCCCGGTACGGGGCAACGGCAAGATCATCCAGGAGCTGGAGAGCTTCTTCCGCGGCGCCGGCTGGAACGTCATCAAGGTGGTGTGGGGCCGGGAGTGGGACGCGCTGCTGCACGCGGACCGGGACGGCGCGCTGGTCAACCTGATGAACACCACCCCTGACGGCGACTACCAGACGTACAAGGCCAACGACGGTGGCTACGTGCGCGAACACTTCTTCGGGCGGGACCCGCGCACCAAGGAACTTGTCGGCGCGATGAGCGACGCCGACATCTGGAACCTCAAGCGCGGTGGCCACGACTACCGCAAGGTGCACGCCGCCTATGCGGCCGCCACGGCCCACAAGGGGCAGCCCACCGTGATCCTGGCCAAGACCGTGAAGGGCTACGGACTGGGCAGCCACTTCGAGGGCCGTAACGCCACGCACCAGATGAAGAAGCTGACGCTGGACGACCTCAAGCTCCTCCGTGATCGACAGCACATCCCCGTCAGCGACGCGGAGCTGGAGCGCGACCCGTACCTGCCGCCGTACTACCACCCCGGCCCCGATGCGCCGGAGATCCGGTACCTGCAGGACAGGCGCCGCGCACTCGGTGGCTACGTCCCAGACCGGACCGTTACCGCGAAAGCCCTGAAGCTCCCCGGAGACAAGACCTACGACGCACTCATGCGCGGCTCCGGCAAACAGGAGATCGCCACCACCATGGCCTTCGTCCGCGTGATGAAGGAGCTGCTGCGCGACGAGGAGCTGGGCAAGCGCATCGTGCCGATCATCCCGGACGAGGCGCGCACCTTCGGCATGGACTCGTGGTTCCCGACGCTGAAGATCTACAACCGCAACGGGCAGCTGTACACCTCAGTGGACGCCGAACTGATGCTGGCCTACAAGGAGAGCGAGATCGGCCAGATCCTGCACGAGGGGATCAACGAGGCGGGCTCAGCGGCCTCCTTCACTGCGGTCGGCACCTCCTATGCCACGCACGGCATGCCGATGATCCCCTTCTACATCTTCTACTCGATGTTCGGCTTCCAACGCACCGGCGACGGACTGTGGGCGGCGGCCGACCAGATGACCCGCGGATTCGCCCTCGGTGCCACGGCAGGACGGACCACGCTGACCGGGGAAGGCCTGCAGCACGCGGACGGGCACTCGCTGCTCCTGGCGTCGACCAACCCGGCTGTGGTCGCGTACGACCCGGCGTTCGGCTTCGAGATCGCCCACATCGTCCGCGACGGCCTGCGCCGCATGTACGGCGAGGGTGGTCCCGACGGTGCCGGCGAGAACATCTTCTACTACATCACCCTCTACAACGAGCCCTACCAGCACCCGGCCGAGCCGCAGGACGTCAACGCCGAGGGCATTCTCAAGGGCCTCTACCGGTTCTCCCAGGCTCCTGCAGGCACCGGGCCGCGGGCGCAGATTCTGGCGTCTGGCGTGGGCATGCCCTGGGCGCTGCAGGCCCAGGAGATGCTGGCGCGAGACTGGGGGGTCTCGGCCGACGTGTGGTCGGCGACCTCGTGGACGGAGCTGCGGCGCGACGGGGTGGAGTGCGAGCAGGAGGCGTTGCTCCACCCGGGAGCGGAGAAACGCATCCCCTACGTCGCCGAGGCACTCGCCGACGCAGCTGGTCCGGTGATCGCCGTGTCGGACTGGATGCGCGCTGTGCCGGACATGATCCGCCAGTGGGTCCCTGGCCGCTACGTCACGCTCGGCACCGACGGCTTCGGCTTCTCCGACACCCGCCCCGCGGCACGGCGCAAGTTCGCGGTGGACGCGGAATCAATCGTCGTCGCAGTGCTCTCCGCCTTGGCCGACTCCGGTGAGGTGGACAAGGCGACCGCGGTGGAGGCCGCAGAGCGGTACAAGCTCGACGACATCCAGGCCTCCGGACCGTCGACCGGTGATCCCGGCCTCGCCTGAGCATCCGCGCCGCAAGCACTCGACGGCTGGACGCCTTACCGCCTCCGGGCAAGGGCGTTCAGCCGTCGAAGCGCTCATAGTGGATGGCGTCGGCCAGCGGACGCCGGTGCCGCCATCCAAGGCGCTCCAGGTCGGGCACTTCTTGGAGTTTGTCGACGTGTCCGACGCACAACCAGGCGATCGGCCGGACCTGCGCGGGGATACCCACCAGCTCCGTCAGCACCTCCTCGTCGTAGAAGCTCACCCACCCCACACCCAGACCTTCAGCGGTGGCGGCGAGCCACAGGTTCTGCACGGCAAGCACGGTGGAGAACAACCCTGTGTCCGACACGGTGTGCCTGCCGAGGACGTGGGCTCCCCCGCGTGTTTGGTCGTGGGTCACCACGATGCCGAGACCACTTTCGCAGACACCCTCCACCTTGATCGGGTCAAAAGTGTCCGCACGCTCCGGCGGCAAGGTGGCCGCGAATTCCCTCCGCTTGTCGGCTACGTGAGCGGCGAAGCGCTGAAGGGTCTCCGGCGAACGCACCAGGATGAAGTCCCATGGTTGCGTCATCCCGACGCTCGGTGCCGCGTGCGCAGCGGAGAGCACCCGTTGCAGCACCTGCTCGGCGACCGGCTCGCCGGTGAACTCTGCCCGGACGTCACGGCGCATCCTGATCGCGTCATACAAGCTGGTGGTCGGTTCGCCCTGGTCGCTGATCATGGGTCAACGCTAGCGTGGTGCACGTGCCCCCTACCCCGCCGCTGCCCAGACGGCTGATTCGCAAGCTGGAGCTGTCCTCCGGTGAGTACTCGGTGCAGGCAGTGGCCGCGATGCACGACACCTTGCCCTTCTTCAAGCTCCTCGACGCCGACGTGCGAGCGAGCGTCGCACTGGTGGTACAGACCGGCGTCGCGAACTTCGTCGAGTGGCTGCGCGACCCGGCCGCGGCCGTGCAGCTCACGGCGCAGGCCTTCGGCGCAGTGCCTCCAGAACTGATGAAGCAGGTGAGCCTGCGCCAGACCGTGGACATGGTGCGCACCGCCACCGGCGTGTTCGAACGGTATCTACCCGCGCTGGCCTACGACGACGACCAACGCGTCAGGCTCACCGAGGCCGTCCTGCGCTACAGCAGAGAAATCGCATTCTCCGCCGCCACGGTCTACGCATCAGCCGCGGAGTCTCGTGGCGCTTGGGACGCGCGGCTGGAGGCACTGGTGGTCGACGGCGTCGTCCGTGGCGATGCTGATGAGTCCCTGCTGTCCCGCGCCTCCGCGCTCGGCTGGGACCCCGGCGCCCAAGCCACTGTCCTGGTCGGAAATCCAACCGACGACGAAGGGCTCGCACTGGTAGGTGCGGTCCACGACGCTGCCGCCCGCCGCCAGCGCAGCGCCCTGGTCGGAGTGCAGGGCTCGCGCCTGGTCGTCATCATCAGCGGCCCGTGCGCCGACGCCACCCTGCTCGAGGAGCTGGCGGCGTGCTTCGCGGCGGGCCCAGTTGTGGTGGGTCCTGCGGCACGCTCGGTCGGTGCCGCCCACCGCAGCGCGGTGGAGGCCCTCGCCGGGCTGCGCGCGGTGCCCGCCTGGCCGGCGGCACCGCGACCGGTCCTCGCCGCGGACCTGTTGCCCGAGCGCGCCCTGGACGGCGATCCCTACGCCGAGCAGGCCTTGACGGAGGGGGTGGTCCGCCCCTTGGCCGAGGCCGGCGGCGCCCTCGCTGACACCCTGCAGACCTACCTCGAGGTGGGCGGCGCGGTCGAGAGTTGCGCACGCACGTTGTTCGTCCACGCCAATACTGTGCGGTACCGGCTACGGAAAGTGGCGGAAATCACGAACCTCGAACCCACTCTCCCCCGAGACGCCTACGTCTTGAGGGTTGCTTGCGCAGTCGGTCAATTGGCGGCGTCACGGGGCAGTTCCTGACCCTTCGGTCGGCGCCTCTGTGCACGTCAGGCACCAATACCACCCCGGATGAGCCAGGCACGTGGCTGACGCTGGAAGTCGACCACCCTCTCGGCTCTTTGTAGGAACCCGACAACTGATGCCTGCAGACTTGGTGGGCCTCGACACCGCGCGGCATGGACCGAACAGGGTTACCTGGGGCACGTGATCGCCTTACTTGCACCCGGCCAGGGCTCGCAGACTCCCGGCATGCTCGGCCCGTGGCTCGCCCTGCCCGGAGCACATGCGCGTGTTGCGCAGTGGTCCACAGCGGCAGGGCTCGACCTTGAGCGTCTCGGCACCACCGCCACCGCCGAGGAGATCACCGACACTGCAGTAACGCAGCCCTTGGTCGTCGCTCTGGCCCTGCTTGCTTACGAGGAGCTCGACCGTCGGCACGGAGTTCGGCCGGGAACCCTCACCGCCGGCCATTCCGTCGGCGAGATCGCCGCGGCAGCGATCGCCGGAGTGTTCAGCGCCGACGACGCAGTGGCGCTCGCCGCCGTTCGAGGCGCAGCGATGAGTGCGGCGTGCGCGGCCGAGCCCACCGGCATGTCGGCAGTGCTCGGTGGCGATGCCGAGGAGGTGCTCGACCGTTTGACGGAGCTCGGCCTCACCGCGGCCAACCGCAACGCCACCGGCCAGGTGGTGGCCGCCGGCCGCCTCGAGGCCCTCGAGGCCTTGGAGCAGAATCCGCCCGAGAAGGCCCGGATCCGCAAGCTCAGCGTCGCAGGGGCCTTCCACACCTCATTCATGGCATCCGCGCAGGAAGCAGTCGCCGCGCGTGCTGCCGAGATCACTCCGGCCGACCCCATCCGTCCCCTGCTCTCGAACGCAGACGGAGCGCGCCTCGATGACGGCGCCGAGGTGTTGCGCCGACTGGTGACCCAGGTGACCAACCCTGTCCGGTGGGACCTGTGCATGGCCACCATGGCAGCGTCGCACGTCTCCGCACTCGTGGAGCTGCCCCCAGCCGGGGCGCTGGTCGGCATGGCCAAACGAGAGATGCGCGGAACGCCGACCGTGGCCCTGAAGACCCCGGACGACATCGCCGCACTCGACCAGCTGGCGGTCAGCCGATGAGTGCCACGCTGCGCATCACGCCCCCCGTCGCCGGTGCACGGATCCTCGGAGTCGGGAGCTACCAGCCGGCGCGCGTGGTCACCAACGCCGAGCTCGCCCAGACCATCGATACCAACGACGAGTGGATCCAGAGCCGCGTGGGGATCGCGAGCCGCCACGTCGCCGCGCCGGGCGAGCTGTTGATCGACATGGCTACGGCTGCCGCCGCGCAAGCCATCAAGGATGCCGGACTCATACCCACCGACATCGATACGGTCATCGTCGCCACCTGCACCATGCCGACCTCGGTGCCGAATGCCTCAGCACGCGTCGCCACGGCACTCGGCATCAACGGCGTGGGCGCCTTCGACGTCAACGCAGCCTGCGCCGGTTTCACCTACGCCCTGGCCGTGGGTGCGGACCTGGTCCGCTCGGGAAGCGCCACCAGAATCGTGGTGGTCGGCGCGGAGAAATTCACCGACTGGGTCGATCCACTCGACCGGTCGACCTCGATCATCTTCGCGGACGGCGCGGGTGCGGCCGTGATCGGTCCGGCCACCGAGCAGCAGGGCCCCGGCATCGGGCCCGTGGTGTGGGGCAGCGCCGGGGACATGGCCGAGGTGATCTCCATCGCCGACCGCACCTCCTTCCTCCACCAGGAAGGCCAGACTGTATTCCGTTGGGCGACAACGAAGATCGCTCCCATCGCACTGCAGGCCCTCGAGCAGGCCGGCTTGCAGCCCTCCGACGTGGACGTGCTGGTGCCGCACCAGGCCAACCTGCGCATCCTTGAGTCCCTCGCCAAGGCGCTGCGTAAGTCCGGCGCCCGTGAAGACATGGTGCTCGCTCGCGACATCGTGCACTCCGGAAACACCTCCGCTGCCTCCATACCGATGGCCCTCGCGCACATGCGCGCCGATGGATCAGCACGCAGCGGGGACGTTGCACTGCTCGTCGGGTTCGGTGCGGGGCTCTGCTTCGCCGCGCAGGCGGTACTCCTGCCATGATTTTGCCGTCCTATCCACCACAAGAAGGGAATTACCACCTGTGAGCAACGACGAGATCACCGCCGGCCTCGCCGAGATCATCGAAGAGGTCGTCGGCATCGAGGCAGCCGACGTCACGCCAGAGAAGTCGTTCGTGGACGACCTGGACATCGACTCGCTGTCGATGGTGGAGATCGCGGTGCAGACCGAGGACAAGTACGGCGTCAAGATTCCTGATGACGAGCTCGCCAACCTGAAGACGGTGGGCGACGCCGTGGACTACATCGCGAAGCACAAGTGACGTCTTTCCCCAGCACTCCCGGTGACGGCGCCCCCAGCGGGGTCGTCGTCACCGGGCTCGGTGCCACGACTCCGCTCGGCGGCGACGTCGCTTCCACCTGGGCCGGTCTCCTCGAGGGCCGCAGTGGCGTGAGCGTCATGCACCAGGAGTGGGTTGAGCGTTTCAACCTGCCCGTGCGCATCGCAGCGCAGCTCGCCGTCGAGCCCACCGATACCCTCACCCGCGTCGAGGCACGCCGACTCGACCGCACCGAACAAGTTGCCCTCGTCGCCGCCCGAGAGGCATGGGCGCATGCCGGTTCCCCTGATGTCGACCCCGAGCGGCTCGCTGTGATCGTCGGCACCGGAATCGGCGGCGCACAGACCCTGCTCAACCAGGACGACCTGCTCGAACAGCACGGACTCCGCAAGGTCTCTCCTCTCACGATCCCAATGCTCATGCCCAACGGCTCCGCTGCAACAGTCGGTTTGGAGCTCGGCGCCAGGGCCGGGGTGCATGCCCCGGTGGCTGCGTGCGCGTCCGGTTCCGAGGCACTGGCCTGGGCTTGGCGGATGATCATGACCAATGAGGCCGACGTCGTCGTGTGCGGTGGCACCGAGGCCTGCATCGCCGCGATCCCCTTCGCCGGTTTCTCCCAGATGCGCGCAATGAGCACGCGCAACGACGACCCGGAACACGCGTCGCGCCCCTTTGATATCGGGAGGGACGGTTTCATCCTCGGCGAGGGCGCGGGGATCGTGGTGCTGGAGCGGGCCGACTTCGCCGCAGCCCGCGGGGCCAAGGTCCTCGGTCGACTCGCCGGGGTCGGTACCACCTCAGACGCGTACCACATCACTGCCTCCCCGCCCGATGGCGAAGGCCAGGCCCGTGCGATGCGCAAGGCCCTGCGCACCGCAGGAATGTCCCCGACCGACATCGGGCACGTCAACGCGCATGCCACGTCGACCCCGGTTGGAGACTCCGCGGAGGCCAACTCCATCCGGACCGCGATTGGTGACCACGCCCCGGTCACGGCACCAAAGGCAGCACTTGGTCACCTGCTCGGCGCAGCAGGGGCGGTGGAGTCCATCATCACGGTGCTCTCCATCAGCGAGGGTGTCATCCCGCACACCACCAACTTGGACAACCTCGACCCAGCGATACAGCTGGACATCGTTACCGGTGAACCACGCCACGTCCAGCTCGATGCCGCGATCACCAACTCCTTCGGATTCGGCGGGCACAACGTAGCGCTCGCCTTCGCCAGGGCCTAACCGGCTAGTGGCTACCCGTCCTCCCAGTTCAGGAGACCCCATGACTGCCCTCGCCCTCGACCCAGCCCTTGACGACGCTCCAGCCCCGGACCCGCGCGACCCGCTGGTCCGGCTGGAGAACTTCTTCGATCCCGGCACCGTTGAGCTGCTCCGTCCGCGGGACAGCTCCGGGGTGCTCGCCGCTCGCGGCCGGGTCGACGGCGCGAAGACAGTGGCCTACTGCACCGACGCCACCAAGATGGGTGGCGCCATGGGCTCCGAGGGGTGCCTGCACATCGTCGAGGCCATCGACAAGGCCACCAAGGAACGCAGTCCGATCGTCGGACTGTGGCACTCCGGTGGCGCCCGGCTGGCCGAGGGCGTCGAAGCGCTGGACGCGGTCGGACTGGTGTTCGCCGCGATGGTTCGGGCCTCGGGCAAGATTCCGCAGATCTCGGTGGTGTTGGGACCGGCCGCCGGCGGTGCGGCCTACGGGCCCGCACTCACCGACGTGGTGATCATGTCTCCGGAGGGCAGGGTATTCGTCACCGGTCCGGACGTGGTCCGCAGCGTCACCGGCGAGCAGGTCGACATGGCTGCCCTGGGCGGTCCGGAGGCGCACGGCAAGAAGTCGGGCGTGGTGCACGTCATTGCCGAGAGCGAAGCGGACGCGCTGCTGCGGGCCCGTCGCTTTGTCGGGCTGTTCGCCCGGCCTGGCATCTTCGACATGCGCAAGGCCAGCGAGCAGACCGACCTCGGTCTGGTACTCCCCCCGCAGCGTCAGCGCGCCTACGACATCCACCCGCTGCTGACCGAGCTCCTGGACAGCGCCGACGGTGTCTCCAGCTTTGAGGAGATGCAGGCCAAGTGGGCACCCAACGTGGTGATCGGGCTCGGCCGGCTCGCCGGTCGGACAGTCGGCATGGTGGCCAACAACCCGCTGCGCCTCGGCGGTTGCCTGAATTCCGAGAGCGCGGAGAAGGCGTCCCGCTTCGTCCGCATGTGCGACGCCTTTGGGGTACCACTTGTGGTGATCGTGGACGTGCCCGGCTACCTGCCCGGCGTCGGCCAGGAGTGGGACGGAGTAGTCCGGCGTGGCGCCAAGCTGCTGCACGCCTTTGCCGAGGCCATCGTCCCCAGGGTGACCCTGGTGACCCGAAAGTCCTATGGCGGCGCCTACATCGCGATGAACGCCAAATGCCTCGGTGCGACGGCGGTGTACGCCTGGCCCGATGCCGAGGTCGCGGTGATGGGCGCGAAGGCCGCGGTGGGCATCCTGCACCGCAGGGCGCTCGCGGCCGCCGCCGAGGAGGATCGGGAAGCCCTGCACGCGCACTTGGCCACCGAACACGAGCAGATTGCCGGCGGCGTGAACCGGGCACTCGCGCTGGGCGTTGTGGACGAGGTCATCGACCCCGCCGACACGCGCCGCCGCATAGCCGAGACACTGGCCTCCGCCCCAGCCGGCCGGGGCGCGCACGGCAACATCCCGCTGTAACACCCACACCCGCCTGCACCTCACAGTGTGAATGCGGCCTCCGCACG
>JADGOX010000088.1 GCA_017882745.1 Mycobacteriaceae bacterium
GAGGAGTGGGGACGGGCTGTGCGCTCGGGTACCCCGCTGGGGTTGCTTTCCTTCGACCTCGATCACTTCAAGTCCGTCAACGACACCTACGGCTACTTGGCTGGTGACAGGGTGCTCCGCGACGTGGTGGCCGCCGCACGGCTGGCCCTGCGCGAAGGTGACGTCCTCATCCGCAGCGGCGGTGAGGAGTTTCTGGTCGTTCTTCCCGGGGCCGGTCGCCACGATGTGCAGTCCGTGGGTGAACGGATCCGGCGTGCGGTCGCCGCGAACGTGCTCTCGGTCGGAGATACCAACGTGAGCGTGACTGTCAGTCTCGGTGGCGTGACATTCCCCGACGCTGAGGCGGATTCGGCCGAACAACTCATCGAATTGGCCGATCAAGCCATGTACGTCTCCAAGAACGCCGGCCGCGACCGGCTCACCATGTCGCAGGGCCAGCCGGTCGCAACCAGCCCTTGAGGCCTTGCTCGCTCGCGCCATGCGGTGAGCGGTGACGAGACGACAATGAAACACCCGCACGGAATCGGGATTCCTACACGGGGGGCGAACCCAGGCCGATTGTCAGCGCGGTGAGCACTGACCACGCGAGCATGGTCAGGCCGGTGTCGCGCAGGGCCGGGATCAGGGCGAGGCCGAGAGATCCGCTGCGCACGGGGGCGTTCGCCTTGGCGGCCAGCGGCAGCGTCAACAGGCCCAACAGGGCCCACGGCGTACGGAAGGCAAGCACGAGAGTGGCCACGAGCGGCACGGCCAGTAACGCGAGATGCAGCGTGCGGGTCGAGCGGTCGCCGAGCCGCACAGCCAGGGTCCGCTTGCCGGAGGCGGTGTCGGTATCGATGTCGCGCAGATTGTTCGCCACCAGCACGGCACTGGAGAAGGAACCGACCGCCACTGCGCACACCGTTCCGACCCAGTCGATCCGTTCGGCCTGCACGAACTCTGTGCCCAACACGGCAACTAGTCCGAAGTAGACGAACACCGAGATCTCACCGAAACCGCTGTAGCCGTAGGGGTTCTTGCCGCCGGTGTAGTACCAGGCGCCAGCGATGCAGAGGGCGCCGATGAGGATGAGCCACCAGGCGCTGGTCAGTGAGAGCACGAGCCCAGCGACACCCGCGACGGCGAAACAGGCCAGCGCCGCGGTCTTCACCGCCTTCGGCGAGGCGAGCTTGGAGCCGACCAGGCGCAGCGGCCCCACCCGCTCGTCGTCGGTACCGCGGATGCCGTCGGAGTAGTCGTTGGCGAAGTTGACGCCGACGATGAGGGCGAGGGCGACCAGCAGGGCGAGCAGCGCCTTCCACCAGACTGCCGCATCCAAGGAAGCCGCGACGCCGGTACCTGCGACAACCGGGGCGATCGCGTTGGGCAGTGTCCGGGGGCGCGCGCCCTCGATCCATTCCGAAGTGGTGGCCATGGCTCAATCCTTTCAGGTCGGAGAACGAGTACTGGCCGGGAGCGACCTGCGGGCAACGGAGTCTCGGGATTGCGGCTGAGTGCGTGCGTGACCCTTGCGCAGCAGTTGCACCGCTAGTGCAGGCGGTTGCGCGCGGCGACGGCGAGCGCGCGGCGGTCCACCTTGCCTGGGCCTCGCAGGGGAAGCTCGCTGACGAGGTGCAGTTCCTTGGGTGCCGCGGCATTCCCGGCCGTTGCGGCGACGTACTGACGCAGCTCCGCCAGGGTGGGCACTGGGGTGCCCGGGACGACGACCGCCACCACCCGTTGGCCCCACTGTTCGTCGGGCACGCCGATCACCGCGCACTCGCGGACACCCGGATGGGTCGCGAGTGCGGCCTCCACCACCTGCGGCAGCACCGTCAGTCCGCCAGTGGTGATCGCGTCGTCGAGCCGGCCGAGCACGCTCAGCACGCCGTCGGCCAGGGTTCCCGCGTCATCGGTGCGGAACCATCCTGGCTCGCTGAACGCGGGATGGCCTGGCTGGTTGCGGTAGCCGAGGGCCAGCGGCGATCCGCCGAGCAGCACACGCCCGTCCGAGATCCGTACGTCCACGCCATTCAGTGGCACCCCGTCATAGACGCAACCGCCGCTGGTCTCGCTCATCCCGTAGGTGCGCACCACTCGGATCCCGGCCTGTTCAGCCTTGTCGAGCAGGGCAGGGGAGGTGGCCGCGCCACCCAGCATCACGGCGTCCAGCTCAGCGAGCGCGGCGGTGGCCCCCGGATGTTGCAGGGCGCGGATGAGCTGCGTGGGCACCAGTGAGGTGTACCGCCGCCCACTGGGCATGGCGGCCACCGCGGGAACCAGTGCGGCGGCGTCGAATCCGCCGTCGATCGTCACCACGGTGGGTTCGGTGCCCGCGAGCACGCTGCGCAGCAGCACCTGCATGCCCGCGACGTGGTGGGCGGCGAGCGCCAGCAGCCAGGAACCGGCTCCGCCCAGGCGGTCGTGGGTCGCATCTGCGCTGGCCAGCAGCGCTCCCGCGGGGAGCATCGCACCTTTGGGGGTACCCGTGGAGCCGGAGGTGGCCATCACCAGTGCCACCCCGTCCTGGATCGGGGCGCCAGCGGCCAGTGCGTCCACCAACCGTGCCGTCTCGCGCTCGTCGTCGGCAGGCACCGGCAGCCACGCCGGGCCAATCCCGGCCAGTGCGTCAGCCAGGACGGGAAGGAGTCCGAGCACGGCTACCCCGGCAGGTACGGGCAGGGTATGCAGGGTCCGGCTCACGGGCGTGCGTCCGCGCGCAGCGGATGATCCGGGGGGATCTCCACGAACACCAGCCGTACCCCGTCGGGGTCGCGCACCCACATCTCGTCGAGGCCCCACCGCTCACGCTGCGGTTTGCGATCGATCGGCACACCCCGCAGGGTGAGCTCCGCTGCGGTGGTCGTGAGATCTCGCACCTGTAGCCACACCACGGTGCTGGCCCGCGCGTCCCCGTCGTCCCCGTGCCCGGAGATTTCCAGCAGGCCCTGGCCGAGGAAGAACACAGTGCCACCGGGGAACTCCCGGTAGATCGCCAAACCGAGCACGTCGCGGTAGAAGCGTCGTGAGCGTGCGGGGTCGGCGGGACGCAGGATGATGCGGCTGCTCAGGATCTCCATCGGATGTGCCTCAGAAGTACCAGGGGTAGGGGCTCCAGTCGGGGTTGCGCTTCTCCAGGAAGGAGTCGCGGCCCTCGACGGCCTCGTCGGTCATGTATGCCAGCCGGGTGGCCTCACCGGCGAACAGCTGCTGGCCGACCAGCCCATCGTCTGCGAGGTTGAAGGAGTACTTGAGCATCCGCTGGGCCGTGGGGGACTTGCCGTTGATCTCCGTCGCCCACTGCAGCGCGGTGGACTCCAGCTCGGCGTGATCGGCGACAGCATTCACCGCGCCCATCTGCTCCATCTCCTCACCGGTGTAGGCGCGACCGAGGAAGAAGATCTCCCGGGCCTTCTTCTGGCCCACCATCTTCGCCAGGTATGCCGAACCATAACCGCCGTCGAAGCTGCCCACGTCTGCGTCGGTCTGCTTGAAACGGGCGTGCTCACGGCTGGCCAGCGTGAGGTCGCACACCACGTGCAGGCTGTGCCCACCACCGGCTGCCCACCCGTTGACCACGGCGATGACGACCTTGGGCATGAATCGGATCAGCCGCTGCACCTCCAGGATGTGTAAGCGTCCGGCACGTGCGGGGTCCACTGTCTCGGCGGTGTCGCCGCCCGCGTACTGGTAGCCACTGCGGCCGCGGATGCGCTGGTCACCGCCGGAGCAGAACGCCCACCCGCCGTCCTTGGCGCTCGGCCCGTTGCCGGTGAGTAGGACGCAGCCGACGTCGGAGGTCATCCGGGCGTGGTCCAGCGCCCGGTACAGCTCGTCGACCGTGTGCGGGCGGAACGCGTTGCGCACCTCGGGGCGGTTGAAGGCCACTCGGACAGTGCCGTCGCTGATGTGCCGGTGGTAGGTGATGTCAGTAAGCTCGTCGAATCCGGGTACCACGCGCCAGACAGTGGGGTCGAAGGTCATGCCATCACCCTAGAGCGGTGTGATTGTTGTTCCGAGGTGCGCCCGATCGGAGAGGATGGGGGCATGCAGCTACCCACCCTTGATCAGGTGCTCGAGCAGGTTCACGTGGTGGCGCTCCCGTTGCGGGTGCGTTTCCGGGGCATTGACGTCCGGGAGGTCCTGTTGCTGCGCGGGCCTGCGGGGTGGGGGGAGTTCGCCCCCTTCACCGAGTACGACGACGCCGAGTCGGCCTGGTGGTTGGCCGCAGCCTTGGAGTCGGCGTGGTGGGGCCCGCCGCCCGCCCTGCGCAGCACCGTCACCGTGAACGCCACGGTGCCGGCCGTTCCTGCTGCGCGCGTGCCGGAGGTGCTCACGGCTTTTCCCGGCTGCGCCACAGCGAAGGTGAAAGTCGCCGAGCGTGGACAGAGCCTGGACGAGGACTTGGCGCGGGTGGCGGCAGTGCGTGCCCGGGTGCCCCAGGTGCGGGTGGACGCCAACGGCGGGTGGACGCCGGCGGAGGCCGTTACGGCCCTCACCGCACTGCGGGCGCAAGGACCCCTGGAGTACGCCGAGCAACCGTGCGCGAGCGTTGCAGAGCTGGTGCAGGTTCGGGACCGCCTGGCGGCGGACGCAGTGGACGTCAGGATTGCCGCGGACGAGAGCATCCGCCGTGCCGAGGACCCGCTGCGGGTGGCGCGTGCGGGTGCAGCCGACCTTGCTGTGCTGAAGGTTCCCCCGCTGGGTGGCATGCGACGAGTGCTGGCGCTCGCGCACACGCTGCGCCACGAGTACGGCCTCCCGGTGGTGATCTCCAGTGCCCTGGACACCTCCGTGGGGATCGGTGCGGGGCTGGCCGCCGCAGCGGCACTTCCGGTGCTCGACCATGCGTGTGGTCTTGCGACGGGCGGACTCTTCGCCGAGAACGTCACGGCACCGTTGCTGCCCGTCGACGGCGCGCTGCAGGTCGGGGCTGTTTCCCCTGACCCGGAGCGGCTGGCGGCATTGGCCGCGAGCGGTGACCGCGAGCTGTGGTGGCGACAGCGGCTCAGTCGCTGCTACGGCCTGCTCGCGGCGGGGCATCCCGCGTGGCCCCCGGCTGGAAGTGGCCGGGCCACTCCTCGACCGGAATCCTGGTGATCTCCCGCACCTCCGGGCAGAGGCCCCAATCGTCGCGGCCCAGGCGGCTCAACGGCCGCAGACGATCCAGCACGGGCAGTCCGTCCTCGCCGATCGTGTCCTCGTCGACAGCGGCGTGCAGAACGTCTCCGAGGACCAGGAAGCAGTCGCCGACCTCGATCACCTGCCGCAGGCGGCATTCCAGGGCGACGGGGGAGGCGGCGACCCGGGGTGGAGCGACCAGGAGGCTGGGCTCGCGGGCCAGCCCGACGGTGTCGAACTCGCTGGTGGTGTGGTCGAAGTTCGTTGCCGTGGCGTTGACCTGCTCGAACAATGGCTCCGAGGCAAGACAAACAACGAACTCCCCGGTGGCCTCGATGTTGCGCAGACTGTCCTTGCGGCCCACCGAGGTGAACTGCACCACCGGTGGGCTCACCCCCGCGACGGTGAAGAAGCTGTGTGGCGCAAGGTTGTCCACGCCCT
The DNA here is from genome assembly GCA_017882745.1 of Mycobacteriaceae bacterium. Classification (GTDB taxonomy): domain Bacteria; phylum Actinomycetota; class Actinomycetes; order Mycobacteriales; family Mycobacteriaceae; genus X156. Next base: position 5,542 of record JADGOX010000088.1, read on the forward strand.
CGGCGGAGCGCGAGGACACCCAGGCGATGGGCCGCGGCACCACCACCGAGGTCATCAGCTTGTAGAAGCGGTGGTGTCCGGTCTCGGTCGGGTCGAAGTCGGTGCGCACGGGGGGTAACGCTGCCACCTCGCAGCGCCCGCGGCCATCTCTGCGAGGCTCTGGGGTGTGAACTCTTCCACCGCGCAGGCCCAGGCGATCGTCGATGAGCTGGTCCGGGGTGGTGTGCGGGAGGCCGTGCTGTGCCCCGGTTCGCGCAACGCGCCGCTCTCCTACGCGCTGTACGCCGCCGATCGGGCCGGGGCTCTGCGGCTGCACGTCCGTGTCGATGAGCGCAGTGCCGGGTTCCTTGCGTTGGGACTCGCCCGTGGCAGCGGAGCGCCGGTCGCTGTGGTGACCACGTCGGGCACCGCGGTGGCCAACCTGCACCCGGCTGTGCTCGAGGCCAGCCACTCGCGGGTGCCGGTGCTGGTGGTCAGTGCGGACCGGCCGCCCGAGCTGATCGGGTCCGGGGCAAACCAGACGGTGCAGCAACACGGGCTGTTCGGACCCGCGGTGCGGCTGAGCCTCACGCTCAACCCCGCGGAACAATCGCCGTGGCCGAACGCCCGCTGGCGGGTGGCTGTGTGCCGGGCCCTGGCGGCCGCCACCGGCGCCAGGGACGGCAATCCCGGGCCGGTGCAGCTCAACGTGGCGCTCCGTGAACCGCTGATGCCGGAGCAGGCCGAGTGCCCCGGCGAGATGAGTGGCCGCGCTGACGGCGGGCCGTGGTCGAGGGTCCTTGCCGTCGAGGTCGACGCACCACTGGAGTTGGACCTGAGCGTGCCGACACTGGTGGTTGCCGGGGATGGCGCTCGCGTGCACCCAGAGTTGAAGGGCGTCGCAACGGTGGCCGAGCCCTCGGCTCCTGCGCCCCAGTTGTCGGTACATCCTTTGGCAGTCAAGATGTTTCGCCCAGAGCAGGTCGTGGTAACCGGCCGCCCGACGCTGCACCGCCCGGTGCAGCAGCTGCTCGCTGCGGATGACGTCGCCGTCCACGTCATTGCCGATGGAACCGTGTGGACCGACGTGGCCGCCACCGCACGGTCGGTGGGAACCCGAGTCGTGGCCACCGGGCAACCCGCGGCGGAGTGGGTGCAGGGATGGCTGCGCGCGTCGCGGCAGGTGCAGGCCAGAGTCTCCTCGGTGCTGGCCGAGGGGCAACCCACCGGACTGCACGTTGCCCGCGTCGTGGCCGACAGCCTCGCCGAGGGCGATCTGCTGGTACTCGGCTCGTCCAACCCGGTGCGTGATGCCTCCTATGTCGGCCTGCCCAAGGCCGGCGTTCGGGTGCTGGCGAACAGGGGCGTGGCGGGCATCGACGGTACGGTGTCGACCGCGATCGGCGCGGCACTGGCACACGGAAGCGCCGGTGGGGGTCGCAGCATCGCGCTGATGGGGGACCTGACTTTCCTGCACGACAGCGGAGGCCTGCTCGTCGGTCCGGACGAGCCGCGGCCGGATCTCACCATCGTGGTCGCCAACGACGACGGCGGCGGCATCTTCGCGCTTCTGGAACAGGGAGCGCCGGAGCATTCGGCTGCGTTTGAGCGGGTGTTCGGAACGGCGCACGGCACGGACCTGGGTGCACTGTGCGCTGCCCACGGCGTGGAGCATCGGCTGCTCGACGTGCAGGCGCTGGGCGCTCAACTGGCGCAGACGGCCGTCGGTGTTCGCGTATTGGAGGTGCTCACCCAACGGGCGGGACTTCGAGAACTGCACGCGCGCCTGCGAGCCTGAGGTCTCCATCACATTGCATAGCCTAGGGTTGTGCGTATTGCGTTCGTATGATAACGGACGCACACTTGACTACGGCACGCTCAAGTCGGCGCGAGGGAGGTCCGATGCACACTGTCACGGGTATATCCGCGGGGCAGGACTCCCGGCCCTGGCTGGGCCTGGACGAAACTGCCAGTGCCGTGCTCGCCATGCTCTCTGAACACGTCGGACTGGACCTCTGGATGCTCACTCACCTGGACGGACAACGTCAGACTGCGATCTCGGTCTATCCCCGTGGACAGGTCCGCGCAGGGATGTCTCTGCCCTGGTCGGCGACCTTCTGTAGCCGCATGGTCGCTGGGGAGGGACCGCAGGTGGCCTCGGTGGTTTCTGCCGTCCCTGCCTACGCGGAGCTTCGCGCCGACCTCACCCGACTGGGACTCGGGCCGATAGGCATGCCGGGTGCGTACATCGGTGTACCTATTCGCAGGCGGGACGGCACTCTCTACGGCACGCTGTGCGGATTTGCCGCGCGAGCGCAGCCGCCTGCCCTGCGCCGTCACCTCCGGCTGGTCCAGTTCGGTGGGCAGGTCCTCGCCACTGCACTGGAGAGCGATGCGGCCCTGGAGAACAACGCCGCGCTTGACATTGACGCCGTCCTTGAAATCGACGACAAGAGCGGTCGCTAGCCGTCGACTCCCTCGAGCGCGTCGCGCACGGCTGCGAACTTGGCATCGGTCTCGGCGACTTCGTCGTCAGGATCTGACTCCGCCACGATGCCGCCGCCCGCGAACAGCCGGGCCTGCTTGCC
>JADGOX010000089.1 GCA_017882745.1 Mycobacteriaceae bacterium
CGGGCCGGACAGCACGAGCGCGGACAAGGTGGCGCCGTAGCGCTGGGCGTAGCGGGCGGCGATCAGCCCGCCCATGGAGTGCCCGATGAGGACCACCGGCAATCCAGGTGATTCCTCAGCCGCCTGCTCGGCGAGCTGGCGAAGGTCCGACACGACGCTCTCGACGTCCGTGATGAGCGCACGCTCGCCCTCGCTTCGCCCGTGCCCCTGGTGGTCGAGCCCGTATACCGCTGCACCGTGCGCAACGAGGGCCTCGGCGACGTGCTCGTACCGCCCGATGTGCTCCCCGTACCCGTGCGCCAGCAGAACGACGTGCGTCGCATCGGGGTTCGGCCAGATGCGCGTCGCGATGCGTCCGGTGCTTCCTTGGAACTGTCCCGTGCGCGCGTCAGCCATGCCGTAGTTCTACCGCAACACGGCTCAGTTCAGGGTGGGGTAGTCCGTGTAGCCCTCGGCGCCGCCACCGTAGAAGGTCGCCGGCTGCGGTTCGTTCAGCTCGGCGCCGATCGTCCACCGCTCGACGAGGTCCGGGTTGGCGATGTAGGGCCGTCCGACCGCCACCGCGTCCGCAGGGCCATCTGCGAGCAGCCGCTCCATGTCGTCGCGCTCGCTGACCACGCCGAAGCCGGTGTTGAGCACGAGCTCACCGGTCCAGGAGTCGCGGATCTTCGACAGCGTCGGGTCGTCGGGCTGGATCAGGACGTGCAGGTAGGACAGGCGCAACGGGTTGATCTGCGCGAGCAGCTCGGCGTACGTGTCCCAGTTGTCGGTCTCGGTGGCGGCGTTGGCCCCGTGCCCGGGAGAGATCCGGATGCCGACCTTCTCCGCGCCGATGGCGTCAGCGACCGCCGTGACCACCTCGACGACGAAGCGGGCCCGGCTCTCGGCGCTGCCACCGTAGGAGTCGGTGCGCAGGTTCTCCCCGTTGGAGAGGAACTCGTGAAGGAGGTAGCCGTTGGCGGCGTGCAGCTCCACCCCGTCCAGACCGGCGGCGACGGCACGCTTGCTGGCGTTGACGAAGTCCGCGACCACACCCGGCAGCTCGTCGGTCTCCAGTGCCCGTGGCACGGCAATGTCCTTCATCCCGCCCTTGGTGAACATCTGCGCGCCCTTCGGCGCTATCGCCGAGGGGGCAACGGACTCGTGGCCGGAGTTGTCCGGGTGCGACATCCGGCCGGCATGCATGACCTGGACGACGATGCTGCCGCCTTCGGCGTGCACCGCCTCGGCGATGCGCGCCCACCCTTCCTGCTGCTCGTCGGTGTGCAGGCCCGGGGTGTTCGTGTAGCCCTTGCCGACCTCGGAGGGCTGCGTGCCCTCGGCGATGATCAGCCCGGCGCGCGCACGCTGCCGATAGTGCTCCACCTGCAGGTCGGTGGGGACACCGTCGTCGGTCGCTCGGCCGCGGGTCAGGGGGGCCATGAACACCCGGTTGTTGGCGACGATGTCGCCGACGGTGATGGGCTTGAGGAGCGGGGAGTCAGATGCGAGCGCAGTCATGCCCCGCACAACCTCCGCCGCGCGGGCCTGCTTCCCACCTGTGACATGTGCCACAGGCAGAGCTACGAGGGGAAGGCCGCGGTGGCGATGACGGTGCCGTCGTTGGCCACCACACGGGCCGAGGCAACTGTGGCGGGGTCCACCGGGGAGGGCGCACCCCAGTACCCGTAGCCGTCCTTCAGGGTGAAGGTTCCCAGGGTGACGAGGTGGCCGTCGCGTTGCTGGAGCTGGCAGGACACCGTGCCCGTGCCCTGTTCGGTGTCGATCGTCATGTACACCCACGAGGGGCTGCGCGTGGCGGTGTAGATGCTCCCGACCGGGTGATCACCGGCGGTGAGGGTCGCGCTCAGCACGGTCGGCGCCGGGCTTCCCGGGTTGTTGACGCTGCCCAGCGCAAAGCCGCCGAGTGCGAATACGGTGGCGATTATCGCCGCGACAGCTGCGGCACCAAACCACGTCCGATGCCGACGCTGCTTCTCGGCGAGCCCGAGCCTGCTCATCATGCGGTTCTCGAAGCCGATCGGTGGTTCTCGGCCGGGGAGCAGCCCGAGCAGGCCGTCGCTGACGGCGGTGAGCTCGCGGAGTTCCGCCGCACACGCATCACACCGGTTCGCATGGGCCAGTGCCCGCGCCCTCACAGGTCCCGCAAGCAGGCCGAGAGCCAGCTCGTCGGCAAGCTCACCGAACTGCTCGCAGGTCATCTCACTCATGATCGGCCCGCGATTGCGCGAGAACGCCGCGCAGCTTGCCCATGGCTGCCCTGATGCGAGTCTTGGCCGTGCCGAGCGGGATGCCCTCGGCGTCGGCGATCTGCTGGGCGGTCATCCCATGGATGCCGGCCATCATCAGCGCCCGCGCCTGCGGGGGCGGCAGGGTGGCTATTGCGGCACGGAGCTCGGCGGCGTCCTCGTGCGCCACGCTCTGCTGTTCCGGTCCTGCACTGATGTCGTCGGCAAGCTCGAGGAGATCGCCGGGGTCCAGCGGCAGCGGACGACGCACCCGGACGGCGTCGATCGAGAGGTTGTGGGCGATGGTGACCAGCCAGGTCCGCACCGATCCACGGCGCGAGTCGTACACCTGGGCGTGGCGCCACGCCCGTTCGAAGGTCTGCTGCACCACGTCCTCTGCCAACCGTGGGTCGCCGAGAATGGTCACGGCCACACCGAACACCCTGCGCTGGAAGCGACGCACGAATGCGAGCCCGATCTCCGGATCGCCCGTGGCCAGCCCGGCGAGCAGCGCCTCGTCGGGGAGACGTTCGACAGGAAGCCCAGTTCGGCGCACATCCTCTAGTACGGCGAAACGACGCCCAGAGATTGCTCGCCGACGAACGGACATTGCGCACCTCCCGTCAACATTGTCCGCCGGAGAGCAATCTTTCGGCCGCCTCCACACGTATCTCGCTGCACAACCACGAACGAGTGAAGGGTGCAGTCATGATGAGACTTCGTACTTTGGGCGTTTCTGTCGGCGCCGTAGCGGTGCTGGCCAGCGC
>JADGOX010000348.1 GCA_017882745.1 Mycobacteriaceae bacterium
GCCTTCCTTGTGGAAGACCGGCTCCCAGCTCAGGGGGTCCAGCGGCTCGGGATCGGGGAATCCCGCCCGCTTGAACAGTTCCAACAGAGACGACTGGTCATAGCACCACACGTGATGCGACGGCTGTGCATAGGAATAGATGAACGAGGCGTTCAGCTGGTAGCTGTCGATCTCACCGGCGCGGTAGGCGTCCCAGATCGCTGCCATGTCCGGTGTAACAGCGCTGACGACGGCTCCTGCGGGGAGCCGTTCGTTGAGCAGACGCAGCAGCACCAGCGCATCTCCGGGCATCAGGTGCTCCAGCACGTGGCCCATGAAGACTTGCTCGACCTCGCGGCCGTACTGGCGTACGAATTCGGCGGCGTCGAGATGGATGTCGGCCTGCACGTCCAGGCTGGAGTCGACGTTCACCCACCCCGGCAGGTACGCTTGGCCGCTTCCGAGATTGACCTTCAAACGCTTTTCCTCATTTCGTGTGCCGGTTCCACTGACCGGCGAGGACGACCAGCCCGTTCTGCGTCGGACCTGGGCCGGGTTGAACCCGCAACTCGCTGGCGTGATCCCAGTAGTCGTAGACATGCAGCATTGTCGGGTCCACCGCTGCAACATGCAGGTAGTAAGTGCCCGCGTTGAGCACGAGTGGATCGAGAACGAAATCGATGCACCCGTCTTCTGTCACGGCAAACGGGCTCAGGCCGGACACTTTGGTGTTCGGTCCGGCAATCTCCAGGCCCGATTCGTGAACGATTGACAGGCCGAAAACTACCTGGTCCACGGGCTGCGAGCACTTGTACTTGAGCCGAACCGTCGTGGCGGAGCCGGTCTGTGCGGTCTGCCGAACCTGACCCCAGGCGTCCACCAATTCGACAGCGTCAATGGTGACCTCACCCGTGCCCCGGGAATGGGCCGCACCCGTGGGGGCGTCCGGGTCCTGTGCGTGCTGAGTGTGCATCCGCTCCGATTCAGCTGCGTTGACCTCCGCCATGTAGGCGTCAACGACCTCCGATGCCGTCCCGACCAGCTTGAGCTTGCCGTGTTCGAGCCAGGCCGCACCGTCACAAAGCTGCTGCACGAGGCCCATCGAGTGGGTGACGAACACGATCGTGACGCCGCGCCGGCGGAGTTTGTGCAAGTGGTCGAAGCACCGCCGCTGGAACTCCTCGTCACCGACCGCGATGATCTCGTCGATCACCAGGATCTCAGGATCGAGCGTTACAGCGATGGCGAAACCCAGCCGGACGTACATCCCGCTGGAGTACACCTTGACCGGAACATCGATGAACTGGTCGAGACCGCTGAAGTCGATGATCTCGTCCATCGCCGCGTCGATCCGCTTGCGCGACATGCCCAGGATGGCGCCGTTGAGGTACACATTCTCCCGGCCGGAGAGCTCCGGGTGGAACCCGGCGCCCAGTTCCAGCAGGGCGGATATGCGCCCGGTCGATGTGATCTTGCCTCGGGTCGGGCGGTGGATGCCCGCGATCATCTTCAGCAGCGTCGACTTGCCGGACCCGTTGTGGCCAACCAGGCCGAAGGTCGATCCCTCCGGGATCTGCAGGCTGACCCCGTCAACGGCCCAGAACTCCTCGTAACGGGTGCGCCGCTTGCGCTTGACCACCGCCTCCTTGAGGTTGGTACGGCGGTCGGAGAACAGCTTGAACCTCTTGGCGACGTCGTCGACGACAATCGCCGGGGCGGTGACGGCAGGGGCTTCGGCAGCGACTGTGCGTGTCACAGGTCGTCACTCACGTCGCGCGAGCCTCGGACGAACACCCACATGCCGAGGGCAAGAGTGCCCAGGCTCACGACGATGAGATAGGTGATGCTCGCCAGACTCGGCATCTGAAGCGAATACATCAGGTCCTTCATAGCTTGGACAAATTGGACAAGCGGATTCAATTCGTAAATCTGGAGCCAGGGATGCGTCGCATAGTTCTGTTCGACAAGTGAGATGGGATAGATGATGGGGCAGGAGTAGAAGGCAAGGTTCAGCGCGACCGACGTCAGGTAGTTGACGTCACGCAGTTTGGCGTTCCACAGGGCGAGCACGAGCCCGAGGCCCAGTGAAAAGGCACCGAGCAGCACGATGAGCACTGGAACCAGGAACGTGGTCCAAGAGATGTTGCCCACTAGCAGGTACACCACGAACAGCAGGCCGATCTCGATGCCTGCCTGGGTGAGGACGGCAAGGCCGCTGCCGACGATGGGGGTCCATGGCGGGAAATGGATCTTCTTGAGCAGCGGACCCGCCCCAACGAGGGCGCCCATGCTGGATGTGACCACGCCGAAGAACAGGTTCCAGATCACCAATCCGGTGAACAGGTAGATCGCGAAATTCTGCAGCGACCCGTTACCGGCGACGGGAGCCTGGAACTTGAGAAAGAACCCGAAGATCAGTGCATAGACGGCCAACGATGCTAGCGGGTTGAGCAGCGACCAACCCCAACCGAGCCAGCTGCCCTTGAAACGACCCTTGAGTTCCCGCGAGGCGAAGTTGCGGACGAGGTTCAGATTCGCCTGATGCTGTCGTGCTTTTCCCGCCATGTGGTGATCGTGCACCTTTCCGCCGTCGCGCGCGGCTCTCCACCGCCGCCAAACACGGTCACACCATGATGACCGCGATGCGCCAAGCGATCACCCGCCAACCCTGTTGCCACCCCACCCCGCCCCCACCTGACCACGGCGGCCCCACCATTCCGACGAGGAAAGCCCGACCGGTCATCACCCCAAGGCACCGGATGATCAAAGCAGCCCCGAACCGGCACACATCACCGACACGCGGAACCACAACAGTCACAGCAGCAACACCAGTCACCCACCGCACCCCACCGCCCGAATCAACACACTCCGAGCATGGGCTGAATGTCCAGCGCGCGGCTCTTGGACGCGTGGCCACAGCAAGAGACTACCGACGTCCTGGCGAGAATCGGTCCAACCGCAGCCGACCACACCCTGTGACGGA
>JADGOX010000090.1 GCA_017882745.1 Mycobacteriaceae bacterium
CGCATCGGAGACGGCCGCAAAACGCGGAGTGAACGCGGATCCGACCAGCTCAGCGTCGAGCCGTCGGGTGTGTAGCGCCTCGTACGCACCGGCGTTCAGTTCCTTGGGCATGATCAGAGCTGATCACAGTTGGCTGACTCAGGCGTGCTCGCGGCACCGTATGACGTCCATCGCCTTGAGCCGAAGCGCCACATTCCGCTGGCGAATCCCCTGGCCGCGAGTGTGTCAGTGCTGTGCGCCGGCCAGTTCGGAACATGCGCGAAAACTGACATGAGGGTCAAAAGCAGGGATACGGGGCGGTTGGCGCCCCTCGTGATCGAAGGAGGTTGAGTGCATCATGGCAACTGCGGACGTACGTACGGAACGCCATCCAGACATTGTCGCGCTACGCGCGCACTACGACGAGGCGGCCGAGAACCCGCTCGCTCAGGCGGCCGACGGGGTCGCGTTCACCATCCCGGTGTTGGGCCTTTGGATGATCGTCGCGCCGTGGGTGGTCGTAGGAGTCACCACCACCACGCCCATGATCTGGTCCGACGTGCTCGGGGGCGCAGCCGTCCTCGCGTTCAGCCTCACCGTGATGGCCTTGGGGATGATGCGCCGACACAACTGAGTCGACCCTGCATCAGCCGTGGCGCTGCAGCCTCACGGCTGACGAGGTCTGTCCTGGAAGGATCCGCGCGGTCACGGATACTGGGGCGCAACACCCACACGTTGCCCTCAGTGCAGGAGATCCACATGGCGTCCTCCCCCTTGGTCCAGCAGGTTCGACAGCAGACGCTGGGCGACCTGCCGCGTCGCACCGCGAAGCGCTTCCCCGACAAGCTCGCAATCGTCAACGGCGACACCCGGCTGACCTTCGCGGAGTTCGACGCCGTCATCGGACGCACCGCCGCCGCTCTGGACGCCGAGGGCATCACCAAAGGCGACCGGGTCGCCTTGCTGTCCCACAACTGCTGGCAGTTCGCGGTGCTGTCCTTCGCAACGGCCCGGCTGGGCGTGATCCTGGTGCCTATCAACTTCATGCTCGGCGCTGACGAGATCGCCTACCTCCTGGACCACAGCGGAGCGAGCACCTTCGTCGTCGAGGACGCGCTCGTGCCCGTCGCCGAGGGCGCCATCGCGGCGGCCGGCGGCCAAGTGCGTACCAAGGTCGCCATCGGAGCCACGATCCCCGAAGGCTGGCAGGACGCTCAGACGTGGTTCGACCACGACGGCGAGGCACCGAGGGTCGCGGTGGAGGACGACGACCCGATCCGGCTGATGTACACCAGCGGCACCGAGTCCCGCCCCAAGGGCGCCTTGCTGTCGAGCCGCTCGCTGCTGTGGGAGTACGTCTCCTGCGTTATCGACGGTGGCATGGAGGCCAGCGACGTCGAGGTGCACACGCTGCCGCTGTACCACTGCGCGCAGCTGGACTGCTTCCTCGGCCCGGACGTGTACCTCGGCGCGACGAGCATCATCCTGCCCGGCCCCGACCCGGCGACGGTCCTGCGCACCATCGAGACCGAGAAGGTCACGAAGTTCTTCGCCCCGCCGACGGTGTGGATCTCACTGCTGCGCGCCCCGGAATTCGACTCCACCGACCTGTCCTCGCTGAAGAAGGGCTACTACGGAGCGTCCGCGATGCCCGTCGAGATCCTCCACGAAATTCAGAAACGCCTGCCGAACGTGCGCTTGTGGAACTTCTACGGGCAGACCGAGCTGGCGCCGATCGCCACCATCCTGCAACCCGAGGAGCAGCTGTCCCACGCCGGTTCGGCCGGCCGTGCAGCGCTCAACGTCGAGACGATCATCGTCGACGATGACGACCAGCCGGTGCCTGCGGGCACCGTCGGCGAGATCGTGCACCGCAGCCCGCACGCGACGCTCGGCTACTACAAGGACGAGGCCAAGACCGCGGAGACCTTCCGCAACGGCTGGTTCCACACCGGTGACCTCGGCCGCTTCGACACCGAAGGACGCCTCTCGGTCGTCGACCGCAAGAAGGACATGATCAAGACCGGCGGCGAGAACGTGGCCAGCCGCGAGGTCGAGGAGGCCATCTACCAGCTCGAGGGCGTGGCCGAGGTCGCCGTCTTCGGGGTGAGCCACCCGCACTGGGTCGAGGCAGTGGCCGCGGTCGTCGTCCCCAAGCCCGGAGCCCAGCTCACCGAAGAGCTCGTCATCGCGCACACCCGGGGCATCCTCGCCGGCTACAAGGCACCCAAGTACGTCGTCCTCGTCGCCGCACTGCCGAAGAACCCGAGCGGCAAGATTCTCAAGCGCCAGCTGCGCGAGGAGCACGGCAGCATCGCAGCGAACTAGCCCGCCGGGGCGGCCGGACTCAGCGCGGCAGGACGGCCTCGATCGCCGCGCGAACCTCGGGAGCGTCCGGTGCTGTGGTGGGGCGGAAGCGGTTCACCACAGCACCATCGGGTGCAACGAGGAACTTTTCGAAGTTCCACTGCACGTCCCCGGCGTTGCCGTCGGCGTCCGTGACGGCGGTGAGCTGCTCGTAGACCGCGTCGCGGCCATCACCGTTGACGTCGATCTTCGCCGTCATCGGGAAGGTAACGCCATAGGTCGTCGAGCAGAACGTCTCGATCTCCTCGGCCGTTCCTGGTTCCTGACCGCCGAACTGGTTGGACGGAAAACCAAGCACGGTGAACCCCTGACCGGCGAGCTCGGCCTGCAGCGCTTCAAGCTGCGCGTACTGGGGGGTGAGCCCGCAGCGGCTGGCGACGTTGACGACAAGGGCGGCCTTGCCGTCCAACAGTGCACCGAAGGTCGTCTGCTAGCCCTGCAGGGTGGTGACGGTTAGGTCAAGAATTTCGCTCACTGCTAAGCCTCCTGATTGATGAGATCTACGGTCAAAACGTCAGGCGAAGTCACGCTCAGGGTCACCGTAGGTCATGCAGCCCAGGCTGATTCGGGAGACATCGAGGCCGGTGCGCCCCAACTTCACCTGTTGTCCTTTCCTGGCTCTGCCGCCGAGACCACATCGCCTCGGCGCACCGTCCCCGCCTTGGTCACCGTGGCATACATTCCGAGCAGCAGTCCGCCCCTGCTGCTCTGCAGGGCATCCAGGGTGTTGAAGTCCCTGGACCCATCGCGCGGATTCTGCTTGGTCACCACGCAGCGCCCGACGAGCCGGTCCACGGCGAGCACCGCCTCGCCGATCGTCACCTCGCGGCCGCCCCAGGACTCCTCCTCGTACGGCTCCAGTCCGTCGAGCGCCAGCAACATCCGGAACCGGTCCGCCCAGTGGGCGGCGGGGGCGTCGACTTCGGACTGCAGGTGCTCCAGGGTGGCCGTCGAGATCAGCGTCACCGGGTGCACGTCCACTCCGGCTCCCGGCACGTCCACCCGAACCAGGCGCAGAGCGCGCCCCACGAAGTCACTGACCGCGGCGGCAAATCCACCGCCGACCACTGTGCCTCCCACGGGCCGGCCGTAGAAGTTCGTCTCCGTGCGCTCCTGTGCCAGGACCACCCGCTCGGCAACCGTGCTGCCGTCCGGGAACTGCATCGACAGCACCCCGCCGTAGTAGACGCAGCGCACCCCCACCAGCGGTCCGCACTTCTTGCCGTTGACCAGCGTTCCCTCGTCGTCGATGAGGTGGAACAAACGGTTGTTCGCAAAACCGTTGGGGCCCAGCTCAATTCTCTCGGGATGCAGCAGCGCGGTGCCCTTGACTGGCGTCACCGAGATGCGCGATACCGCGGCCATCAGCCGTCACCGAAGCCGCTGAACTGGTCGCCCACGCACTGTGGCAGGTGTGTGGCACTGGTTGTCATGGCTCTCCTCGTGTTTCGGGCGCGAACATGACCTTGCCACGCCCTCGTTCTTCGTTCGGCGTCAAGGTGCCCGGGGCCGCGTCACTGCGCGGACCACCACCTGAACCTCACCAACCGCCAGCTGGTGGTTCCCGGGCAGCCGACAACGCTCGACATCGACGTCGTTCCCGCCGACGCGGTGATCCAACCCG
>JADGOX010000349.1 GCA_017882745.1 Mycobacteriaceae bacterium
ACACATGGGAAACGAAGACTCCATTCTTGGCCCGGAGGACTCCACGCCAGAGGATGTTCTGAACGCGGAGGATTCCGTGCCGGAAGACGTTCTCGGCGGGGAAGACGCCGCGCCGGAGGATGTTCTCGACGCGGAGGATTCCGTGCCGGAGGACGTTCTGGACGGGGACGAGGCAGCCCCGTCGGGTGACGTTCTAGGCGAGGGATAGGGGCGATCCTCCGGTCGGTGGACCCCGAATCTGAGCTCACGAATCTAAAACTCTTCGACGAATTGTTACCGCGTGAACTTCGGGCTGGTGGCCCGTATTCGGCCGAGGGTCGCAATGGCGATAGACGTCCGGCCGGTAACGCTCGTCCGGCGGTCGGGCGGCAACGTCGCGGCGTTCACGTTTGACCCGTGCAACGACCTGCGATGAATTGACGGCAGCACCGACAGCAGACCGGCCCAGCCGGGATCGTTGGGGATCGCTCCGGCCGCCGCCACGCCCAGACACTGGGGGCCGTGCCGGCGAGCAGCAGCCGAAAGCGCAGCGTGGCGTCCCGATCCAGGGTCGCTGAGGGGCGCGTCCGTCAGCTGCTGTCACCGAGCGGGTGCTCGGCGGTGAGTAAGGCAGCGCGGATCAATCTGCATACCGGCCCGTGGCGGTGCCGGCATTCCCGGCGTTTCTCAGGGCCGCTCGCGTCGGTGCTCTCGGTGGCGTTCTCGCCGGCGTTGGGCGTGGCTTTCTGGGTCTGGACGCGCGCAACCGTATCGAGCCGGCGACCGAGCAGCCCACCCGGACTGCCCTCACTGCGATCGTCACCGGCGATGTCGCTGGCCCACCTCTACGTGATCAAGATGCGAGTCGTTCAACACCGCTGGGCGTAGCGGTGGACCGCTTCTGGTCGTCGTATTCGGGGATCTCCACCGTCATAGGCACCATCGCGGTCCGCTGCCGGGCCAGCGCCAGCATGCAGGCCCGGCACGGCGTGGCCTCGTACGGCCGGAACAGGTAAGGGAACGGCCAGACCAATTCTCCACACAGCGAGTAGGCCTGGGTGGAGCCGTACTCGTCGCACGAGCCGGCGTGGACCCCGTGCACAGTGCGAGTGTCGGGAGCCTTACGCCCCTGGATGACGGTGAGTGGGGAGCGGTAACGGTGCATGACAGGCACAGCTTCCTAGGTCAGGGGAGGCGCCTTCGTTGGGCCGGCCCGCGAGGGTGCGGGTGGCCGGGCGTCGCCCGACGCGGCGTACCCTAGGTAGTTCGGCCGTTCGGGCTGCTCCCTTGAGCTGAATGGCCCAGCAGGTTTGACGGAGTGCGGATGGGCTCTCACGCCATGGCTGCCGGGGCGGGGCTGGCGACCCGGCGACTCCTGAGTGTTTCGAGCGCACCAGTGCCCTGGACCGGTTACATGCCGCTGCGCCGTCGTCCCAATCGCCGCCGAGTTCGGCGTCGTTCGCCCCACCATCTACCGCCACCCGGGCAAGTCGGCCTCGACGCCGCTGCACCCCCGGGGTGCGTCCGGGTCGTCGGCTTGGGCTGACGTCAGCGACGGCACCGCCGGCAGACAGGGACGGTGACGGCGAGGCGACCGTCCCGGAGTTCTCATCGAGCGGTCTCAGCTATTGCCCCTTGCGTCCGTTTGCCACCTGGCATTGAGCTACCGGACGCGGGCGACCCGACGGGCGGCAGCGAAGCGACTCCTGGGCCGCGCGCGATCGGAGCCGGTTACAGCGCGCCTACCCGGTGCAGCATTGCGAGGGCGAGGGGAAGGTGGCGGAGGTGGGCGGCGACGTCGGTGGGCGTGGCGACCTGCCAGGCCAAGTCGGTCAAATAGCAGCGTAGGGCGCTGTCGAAGGCGGCGGCGCCGGCACGGTGTCGGGCGGCGAGCAGGGCCGCGGCGCCTTTCTTGTAGACCACGTCGCTGTAGCGGGCGTAGCCGGTGCCGAAGCTTGCCATCGAGGCGTCGACGCGGCCGGCAGCGGTGAGCCGATACATGTAGGTGGCCGGCGGGTCCATCAGCGCTTCGGCGTAGGTGGCGAAGGCTTCGTCGAGCCACGGGTCGCGGGCCTGGTTGTTGCCGACCAGGCCGTAGAACCATTGGTGAGCAAGTTCGTGGGTCACCACGGCCTGCTCTGGCCGGCCGAGCAGCAGCACCATCGCGGGGTATTCGATCCCGGACGAGACCAGTCCGGGCACACGGGCGAGCCGCAGGGCGGGGAAGGGGACCGGTCCGAACCGGGCGACCAGCCGCGGCAGGGCGCGGCGGACCTCGGCGAGGACGGCGGGCCCGCCCCAGCCCAGCCCAGGTGCGACCCCAACGGTCACCGGTACCAGCGGGCCCGCCGGCACCGCTATCTCGGCGCTGGTGAGCCGGAAGGGGCCGACGGCGACCGCGACGTCGCGTGCGGTGGGAGCGACGAAATGCCACCTGCGCCGGCGGCCGGGGGCTGGCCGCGGCGGATCCGCGGCGCCGCCGGTGAGCACTTGGTCGTCGGCCGGGGCGGTGACCGTCACCGCGGTGGCGGCCACCGCAGACGTCGCGGTTTCCCCCGGCAGCGGGGAGGCCGGGTCACGCGTCCAGCCCACCGTCGGTTGCCAGGCCAGCATCGGGTGCGCGCTGGCCCACCAGGCCGTCCGACCGTCGGAGCCCATCCGGTCCCAGCTCGGAGACGGCAGGCGCACGGTGAAGTCGAGATCGGC
>JADGOX010000091.1 GCA_017882745.1 Mycobacteriaceae bacterium
CACCGTTCACGAAGGGCAGCTGCCCTGAGGTGTAGACGTGGGCGCCGGAGCGCACCGCGGGCACGTAGGCGGCGACGGGAGCGGCCACCGCAGGCAAGGTGATTCCCAGAGCGTCCAGCCGGGCAGCCCAGTCAGCCATTGCGCACCTACCTAGGAGCCGGACGTCGGACGCTTGAAGAAGGCGACGAGCTGCTCACCCGTCGGGCCGGGAAGAACCGTCACCAGCTCCCAGCCGTCAACACCCCAGTTGTCCAGGATTTGTTTGGTGGCGTGGGTCAACAGCGGAACAGTTGCGTACTCCCAGGTGATCATGCGGATACCCTACGGCGGGCATTAGAGTGCTCCGCGTGCCCGTAACCGACAGGTCATCACCCGCCGAAGCCACCACCGGCTGGCCGGCCGCCGCGCGCACCGCCCGTCTGCACGTGGTGTCCGGCAAGGGCGGCACCGGCAAGTCCACCGTCGCTGCTGCCCTGGCGCTCGCCCTCGCCGCGGGCGGCCGCAGGGTGTTGCTCGTCGAGGTGGAGGGCCGCCAGGGCATCGCGCAGATGTTTGACACCCCGCCGCTGCCGCACAAGGAGACGCGGGTCGCAGTCGCCGCGGACGGTGGTGAGGTGCGGGCGCTGGCGATCGATGTCGAGACAGCGCTGCTGGAGTACCTCGACATGTTCTACAACCTCGGCTTCGCCGGGCGGGCCATGCGCAGGGTGGGTGCCATCGAGTTCGCGACGACGCTGGCACCGGGCCTGCGGGACGTGCTGCTCACCGGCAAGATCAAGGAATGTGTGGTGCGCACCGAGAAGAACGGCCAGCACACCTACGACGCGGTGATCGTGGACGCACCGCCGACCGGGAGGGTCGTCAACTTCCTCGACGTCACGCGGGCCATGGCCGACCTCGCCAAGGGTGGGCCCATCCGGTCCCAGAGCGAAGGCGTGATCGCACTGCTGCACTCCGACCAGACCGTGGTGCACCTGGTGACCCTGCTCGAGGAGCTGCCCGTCCAGGAAACCCTGGACGCCCTGGAGGAGCTGCGCAGCGCTGACCTCCACACCGGTGCGGTCATCGTGAACCGTGTGCGCGCGCACGGCTTGCCCGCGAAGGCATTGGCGGCGGCAGTCAAGGGCGAGGTGGACGCCGAGCATCTGCGGCACGGCCTCGCCGAGGCGGGGTTGACGCTCGACGAAGACGACGTCGCCGGCCTGGTCACCGAGATGGTGCAGCACGCCGCACGGGTCGGCGCCGAGCAGGCCAACAGGGCACGGTTGAGAGAGGCTGGAGCACAAATGGTGGAGCTGCCCGCACTCGCGGACGGAGTCGACCTGGGCGCCTTGTACGAGCTGGCCGAGGTTCTCAACGAGCAGGGTGCCCGTTGAACACGACCGCTGGGCCGAACGCGACCGCGACGGGCGCCAGACTGCTCGACGTCGGAGCCCTGCTCGCCGACGCGGGAACGAAGGTCATCGTGGTGTGCGGGGCGGGTGGCGTCGGCAAGACGACCACTGCCGCCGCACTGGCCTTGCGGGCCGCCGAACAGGGCAGGCGTGCCGTCGTGCTCACCATCGACCCGGCGCGCCGACTTGCCCAGGCGCTGGGCGTGGCCGAGCTGACCAACACCCCGCAACCCGTCGACCTGGGCGCTGGGCACACAGGTGATCTGCACGCCATGATGCTCGACATGCGTCGCACTTTTGACGACATGGTGCGCGAGAACGCCGAGCCCGGGCGGGCAGAGCAGATCCTTGCCAACCCCTTCTACCAGACCATCGCCACCTCCTTCTCCGGGACACAGGAGTACATGGCGATGGAGAAGCTGGGGCAGCTGGCCGCCTCCGGCGAGTGGGACCTCGTCGTCGTGGACACACCACCGTCACGGTCCGCGCTGGACTTTCTCGACGCACCGCAGCGGCTCTCGTCGTTCCTGGACGGCCGGATGATCCGGCTGCTGTCCGCGCCTGCCCGTGCGGGCGGACTGGGCCTGCGCAAGATGGTCGGTGGCGCGGTGGGTCTGGCCGCAAAGGCCGTGTCGACCGTCATCGGTGGACAGATGCTGTCTGACGCGGCGGCGTTCGTGCAGGCCTTCGAAACGATGTTCGGCAGCTTCCGCGAGCGCTCGAAGGCCACCTACGAGCTGCTCCGCCAGCCGAGCACCGCCTTCGTGGTCATCTCGGCTCCGGAACCGGACGCACTGCGCGAAGCCGCCTACTTCGTCGACCGGCTCTCCACCGAGAAGATGCCGCTGGTGGGACTCATCCTCAACCGAACACACCCCACCTTGTGTGGCTTGAGTCCTGCCCTGGCCACCGATGCCGCAAGCAGGCTGGACGCCACCCAAGAAGGCAGCCTGACCGCGGCGGTGCTGCGGGTGCACGCCGACCAGGCAGTGACGGCGGAGCGTGAGGTCCATCTCCTCGGCCGATTCACTCACGCGCTCCCCCGGGTGCCGCTGATCGGCGTGCCCGCCCTGCCCTTCGAGGTAGCCGACCTCGACGCTTTGCGTGCACTCGGCGACGAGCTCACCGGCGTCGACTAGCCGCTCAGCACATCTGCGGTTCATGCCGACGCTGCGAATGAATGCTCTCCAGGTGGGCACGCCATGACTGAACGTCCGGGCGGTTCTTGAGCAATGCGCGACGCTCACGGTCGGTGAGACCGCCCCACACGCCGAAAGGCACCTTCTGGTCGAGCGCCTCAGCCAGGCACTGGAGCTGCACCGGGCAGTCGCGACAGATCGCCGTCGCCGCTCGCTGGGCAGCGCCACGCACGAACAGCTGCTCCGGGTCGACGCTCCTGCACGTAGCTTGTGTCCGCCACATGTCCTCCGCGGTCACACTTGCCGGTCTCGTCACAGTCGACTCCCCTTGTTCGATGAAGATTCCCCCCCGGCCGGATCCACCACCGAGCTACGGTCGTTCAGACGCAGCGCAGGCGCTGGAGGTTCCGTTCTGCCCGCAAAAACCTCGGAGATACCGGCGAGTGAAACGCTCATGGGTACCCTGGGTCTGTGCCTGAAGCTCACCCCCTCACCAAGCTCATCGGCTGTTGCGTTCTCGCCGGCGTGCTCCTCGCCGGACTGCTGTTCCCCACCGTCGGGGGGATCGGCTTGTTGTCCAACAAGGCCAGCGACACCGTGGACAGCGTCTCCACCGAGCTCGCACAGGGCCAGGTACCGCAGATGACGACCATGCTGGACTCGGCCGGCAACCCCATCGCCTACCTCTATGACCCCA
>JADGOX010000350.1 GCA_017882745.1 Mycobacteriaceae bacterium
CGCACCCTCGAAGAGCGCGACATCAAGTTCGTACGCCTGTGGTTCACCGACGTACTGGGCTATCTGAAGTCGGTGGCCATCGCGCCCGCCGAGCTCGAGGGGGCGTTTGCGGAGGGCATCGGGTTCGACGGCTCCTCGGTGGAGGGTTTCTCTCGGGTGTCCGAGGCTGACATGGTCGCGAAGCCCGACCCCTCGACGTTCCAGATACTGCCCTGGGTGGACTCTTCCGGCGGAAAACAGCACTCCGCGCGGATCTTCTGCGACATCGTCATGCCCGACGGCTCCCCGTCCTGGGCCGACCCGCGGCACGTGCTGCGCCGTCAGCTGAGCAAGGCGAAGGAACTGGGCTTCAGCTGCTACGTGCATCCTGAGATCGAGTTCTTCCTGCTGCGCGACGGTCCGGTGGACGGCAGCGTGCCCATCCCTGCCGACTCCGGCGGCTATTTCGACCAGGCTGTGCACGACGAGGCGCCCGACTTTCGTCGCCACGCCATCGAGGCGCTGGAGTCGATGGGAATCTCGGTGGAGTTCAGCCACCACGAGGCCGCCCCCGGGCAGCAGGAGATCGACCTGCGCTACGCGGACGCGCTCAGCATGGCCGACAACGTGATGACCTTCCGCTACGTGATCAAAGAGGTGGCCATCAACGAGGGTGTCCGGGCGTCCTTCATGCCCAAGCCTTTCAGTGACCAGGCCGGCTCGGCGATGCACACCCACATGAGCTTGTTCGAAGGGGACACCAACGCGTTCCACGACCCAGACGACGACAATCAGCTCTCCGCCACCGGCAAGGCCTTCATCGCGGGAATCCTGCGCCACGCAACCGAGCTCAGTGCTGTCACGAACCAGTGGGTGAACTCCTACAAGCGGCTGATCACCGGGGGTGAGGCTCCCACCGCGGTCTCCTGGGGGGCGGCCAACCGGTCGGCCTTGGTCCGGGTGCCGATGTACACGCCCGGCAAGGCCTCCTCGCGGCGCATCGAGGTGCGTACCCCGGACTCGGCCTGCAATCCCTACCTGGCTTTCGCCGTGATGCTCGCCGCCGGACTGCGGGGTGTCGAGCAGGGCTACGAGCTGCCACCGGCCTCCGAGGACGATGTGTGGTCGTTGAGCGAGGCCGAGCGCCGAGCGATGGGTTACCAGGAGCTGCCCCAGAACCTGAACGAGGCGCTGCGGGTCATGGAGGACTCGGAGCTGGTCGCGGAAGCGCTCGGCGAGCATGTGTTCGACTACTTCCTGCGCAACAAGCGGGCGGAGTGGGACAACTACCGGCGCAACGTCACGCCGTATGAGTTGGTCACCTATCTCAACCTCTGACCGTTGTCTGCTCGCTAGGCTCTGCCCGTGACCGACTTGCTTGTGACCACTGTGTTGGTGCTCCAACCCTCGGAGACGAACCCCTTGGGGCCGATGGAGCAGTGGCTGCTCGACGCCGGAGTCCAGCTGCGCACGGTGCGCCCCTACGCGGGGGACTCGGTAGCGGGGAGTCTCGAGGGAGTGGATGCGGTTGTCTGCCTCGGTGGGGAGATGGACGCCGCTGACGACGTGTCCTTCCCGTGGCTCCCGCAGGTGCGTGCTCTGCTGAGCGTCGCTGTGCGGCAAGGTGTTCCGGTGCTCGCACTCTGCCTTGGTGCGCAGCTGTTGGCGTTGGCGGCCGGCGGCGCCGTCCGCGCCATGCCAGCCGGGCCGGAAGCTGGCCTGCGGCTGGTGGCCAAGCGGGATGCGGCGGCGGGCGACCCGCTGCTGGCCGGCCTGCCCTTCACGCCTGACGTGGTGCAGTTCCACCGTGCAGAGGTCTCCCGGCTGCCTGCCTCGGCGCAGTTGCTTGCGGTGTCCGAGCACTGCACCAACCAGGCATTCAGGGTGGGATCGTGTGCGTGGGGCCTGCAGTTTCACATCGAGACCACTCCGGATCTGCTCAGGCAGTGGATGGCAGCCTCACCCGAAGTGACGGACGCCATGCCGCTGTCAAACAGCGAGGATGGCGTTCTTGAGCAAGGGCATCTGGACATGGCCGAGACCTGGGCTCCCATCGTGCGACGGTTCGCCGAGCTCGCGGCGCTGCCAGCAGGTAGCGGCGTGGGGGAGGGCCGGGTGTATCTCCCGCTGCTCGGAGAGTCGTGAATCGCGCCGACCCCTACCGTTCGGGCGTCCCCAACCCCGGCCGGTTCGGGCTGATCGACGAGACGGCAGCATCCGTACTGGCTGAGCTGGGCTGGACCACCGCCGAGCATCGCGAGGTGCTGTGGTCCTTGTCGCGCGCCCCGGACCCCGACCTCGCGCTGCGCGGGCTCGCACGGCTCGCTGAGGCGCTCGGCGCGCAGTGGCCGGAGTTGGAAGCCCGGCTGCGCGTCGAGAAACCCCTGCGGGGCAAGCTGTTCAGTGTGCTTGGCTCCTCCACCGTGCTCAGTGATCACCTCGCGGCGGAGGGAGACGCTTGGCGCCTGCTGGCCACTGATGCCGAGCTGCCGAGCGCCGCCGTGCTGCGCGACCGGCTGCTGTCTGCGGTGCAGGCTGAGCCCGAGCCTGGCTCGAGCCTGTTCCGTGCGCGCCTCAGCGGCGCTGTGGCCTACAGCGCCTTGCGCAAGACCTACCGGGACCAGATCCTGGTACTTGCCGCGGCGGACTTGGCCGCGACGGTGGAGGACGTACCGGTGCTGCCCTACACGCACGTTGGTGCGCAGCTGTCCGACCTGGCCGACGCCGCACTGACGGCCGCGCTGGCCGTGGCCGTGGCGGAGGTCTACGGGGACGCACCATGCACCGTGCGCCTCGCCGTGATCGCCATGGGGAAATGCGGGGCCCGCGAACTCAACTACGTCAGCGATGTGGACGTGGTGTTTGTTGCCGAGCCCGCTGATGCCCTGGCCAGCCGACTTGCCGGTGCCATGGTGCGCATCGGTGGAACTTCGTTCTTCGAAGTGGACGCCGGTTTGCGGCCGGAGGGGCGTTCAGGATCGTTGGTGCGAACCGTCGAGTCGCACCTCGCCTACTACCAGCGGTGGGCGAAGACCTGGGAGTTCCAGGCACTGCTCAAGGCGCGCCCGATGACCGGGGACCTCGCGCTGGGCCAGGAGTACCTGAACGCGGTGTCTCCGATGGTCTGGGAGGCATCGCAGCGCGACGACTTCGTCCCAGAAGTGCAAGCCATGCGGCGCCGGGTGGAGGAAAACGTGCCTGTGGAGCTGCGCGATCGCGAGATCAAGCTCGGCAGGGGCAGCCTGCGCGATGTCGAGTTTGCCGTGCAGCTGCTGCAGTTGGTCCACGGGCGCGACGATGAGTCGCTGCAGGTGCTGTCGACCGTGGACGCCCTGGCTGCGCTCGGGGCCGGGGGCTACATCGGCCGTGAGGATGCCGCCAACCTCACCGCGTCCTACGAGTTCTTGCGCTTGCTCGAGCATCGCCTGCAGCTGCAGCGGATGCGACGTACCCACACCATGCCGGATCCCGATGACGTCGCTGCGATGCGTTGGCTGGCCCGCGCGGCACACATCCGTCCAGACGGTCGCATGGACGCGGCCGGGGTGCTCGCGGGGGAGGTCCGTCGCAATGCGGTACGGGTCCGGCGACTGCACGAGAAGCTGTTCTACCGGCCGCTGCTGGACGCGGTGGCCCGCTCCGACTCCATGGCGCTGAGGCTTTCTCGAGACTCGGCCGTGCGTCAGCTGTCGGCCCTGGGGTATGTGTCGCCCGAGAACGCGCTGAATCACCTGCGCGCGCTCACGTCCGGGTCGTCACGGAGAGGGCGGCTGCAGACTCTGCTGCTGCCCACACTGCTGGACTGGTTGGGTGACACTCCGGACCCCGATCACGGACTGCTGTCCTACCGCAGGCTGTCCGACACCCTTGGTGCGACGCCGTGGTACCTGCGCACCCTGCGGGATGAGGGTGCGGTGGCGAAGCGGTTGATGACCGTGCTGGGAACCTCGGCCTACCTCCCGGACCTGCTGATCCGTGCGCCTGAGGTCATACGTCTGTACGCCGATGGCCCCAGCGGTCCGCGGTTGCTCGAGGTGGCCCCGGACGAGGTGGCTCGTGGGCTGCGGGTGAGCGCCGGGCGGCACCGCGATCCCGACCGGGCCGTCGAGGCTGCACGGAGCCTGCGCCGCCATGAGCTCGCGCGGGTCGCGAGTGCGGATCTGTTGGGTCTGCTGGACGTGACGCAGGTGTGTGCCGCGTTGTCGGCGGTGTGGGCTGCAGTGCTCGACGCCGCGATGCGGGCGGTCAGCAAGGCGGCGACCGAATACGGCGGTGCCCCGGCGACTCTGGCCGTCATCGGGATGGGCCGTCTGGGTGGTGCTGAGCTGGGCTATGGCTCCGACGCAGATGTTCTCTTCGTCTGCCAGCCCCGTGACGGAGTCGACGAGCAGGCGGCGCTGCGCTGGGCCTCACGGGTGGTGGAGCGGGTGCGCGCGCTGCTGGGTGCGCCGAGTCCGGACCCGGCGTTGGAGGTGGACACCGGCCTGCGCCCGGAAGGGCGCAGCGGCCCGATGGTGCGCACCTTGGACTCTTACGCCGCGTACTACGCACAATGGTCGCAGCCCTGGGAAGCTCAGGCGCTGCTGCGGGCACACCACGTGGCTGGTGATGCCGCGCTGGGCGAACGGTTCTGCGCCATGGTCGACCCCGTGCGTTATCCGGAGGGTGGCATCAGCGCTACAACGGTGAGGGAGATTCAGCGGATCAAGGCCAGGGTGGACGCGGAACGACTGCCGCGCGGTGCTGACTCGGCGACCCACACCAAGCTTGGCCGTGGCGGTCTGGCCGACGTCGAGTGGACCGTGCAGCTCCTGCAGCTGCGTCACGGCCACGAGATCCCCACGCTGCAGAGCACGTCCACCATGGACGCGCTGACCGCGGCAGGTGCGGCGGAGCTGTTGAGCGCTGGGGACGTGGAGATCCTGCGTGCGGCCTGGCTGACAGCAACTCGGGCGCGGAACGCCCTGGTGCTGGTACGAGGCAAGCCGTCTGATCAGCTGCCTGGTCCGGGCCGGGTGCTCGCGGCTGTGGCCCGGGCGGCCGGTTGGCCGGACGCTGACTCGGGCGGGTTCCTCGATCACTACCTCAAGGTCACTCGACGAGCGCGCGCGGTGGTGGAGCATTCATTCGGCGTCTGAGTCGACCGCCGACCTTCGTCAACCGCCGTGGCCTGCGGTGCGCCGGGGCAGGGCCAATGAGAGTCCCATGACGACAACGAGCATGCCGGCGAAGAGCCAGAGGATGCGGCGCTGGGACTGGAGGAAGGACTCACCACCAACCTGTTTGCCTGCAGACTCCAACACCTGGCCCACCCGGGCCTGCGGTGAGCCCGGTGCCGCCGCGGCGGCCGTGCATCCGGCTGGTACCGCAGAGGGGTCGGCCGAGGCGAGTCGGCGTTCGGTGCAGTCGGTGAACGTTCTGAGCAGGTCTGACTGGCCTGCGGCAGGTACCCCTATCGCGGCGAGCTGCTGTGTGAGAGCGGGGGTGGACCGCTCGACGGCGGCTGGGCCCTGAGTCCCGATGAACGTGAAGAACAACACCCCGACTGTGGCGAGTCCGACCGAGCCGCCGAGCTGCTGGAACGTGGGAAGCACACCGGAGGCCGAACCGGCATTCTCCTGCTTCACCTCGGACATGATGACCGTCTGCAGCGGCGCGAGGAACAGACCCAGTCCGGCACCGGCCACGAAGAGTGGCCCGGCGAGCACCAACCAGTGCGGTGCAGTGCCCTGTTGCTCCATCACGAAGGACAAGCCGACCAGCCCGGCGGCGAGGACGCCCGCGCCCAGCATCAGCACCCGGCTGCCGAGGCGCTGTGCGATGCCGTTGGAGCGGGCGGAGGCGATTGCTGACCCCACAGCGAAGGGCAAGGTGGTCAGGCCGGAGTGCAGCGCGGTGAATCCGAACCCGGCCTGCAGCGTGAGTGAGATGGTGAAGAAGAACGAGATGAGGCAGCTGAAGAACAACAAGGCCATCAGGGAACCGATGCTGAACGCACGGTCACGAAACACCAGCAGGTCGAGCAGTGGCGAGTTGTCAGCGCGTCCTCGGCGCCACTGATACCAGACGAAGCCGACGAGAACCGGCACGGAGGCGATGAGCATCAGCACCAGCCACCACGGCCATCCGCGCTCGCGCCCCTCGGCGAGGGGATAGACGATCAGGAACAACCCGAGAACGGAGAGTGCCACCCCGGGAACGTCCAAGCGCTGCGCTGTCTCCGCGCGGCTGTCCAGAAGGTTCCGGTAGCCGAAGATCAGCGCGATGATGCCGAAGGGGACGTTGACCAGGAAGATGGCGCGCCACTCCAACCCGAAGACGTTCCACGAGATCAGCGCCCCGCCCAGCGTCGGCCCGAGGATGGTGGCCATGCCGATGGTGGCGCCGTAGATGCCGAAGACCTTGCCGCGCTGCTGAGCCGAAAACGTGGTCGTGATGATGGCGAGTGTCTGAGCCAGCATCATGGCTGCAGTGAACCCCTGCAGGAAACGGGCGGCCACGAGCTCCGCCGGATTCTGGGCGATCCCGCAGAGTACCGAGGCAACGGTGAACGAGGTGAGGGCGATCAGGAACACCTTGCGTCTGCCGAAGAGGTCGCCGAGCCGCGCTGCGGTGATCAGCGTGCACGCGAACGCGAGCGTGTAGGCGGTGATGACCAGCTGCAAGGTGGAGAACGACGCGCCAAGGTCGGTGGAGATGCTCGGCAGTGCCACGTTGACGATGGACACGTCCAGCAGCTGCATGAATACCGCGATCAGTGTCGCCGCCAGGGACAGCCAAGCGGCGACGTCGCGGTCGTTGGTCCCGTTGTCGGTGGAGCCGTCCGGGCCCTCGGCCGCGTCAGTACTGGTGGTCACGGGAACACCGTACTGGCGGGCTCCGACAGTCGCTGACTTTGCGGAGCCTGCGGGCCGGCGCAGCCTCACGGCAAGCGGAGCTCCGCCGGTGTCTGACCTGTCACATCAACCATTACATCACTTGAAGAGTTCTTCAACTGATGTAGTCTGCGATCCAATGGATGTCAGCGGCGTCAGTTACTCCCTTTTCGGAGGCGTGGGTGCCTCGGCCTCCGCCGCGACGGCGAAGGGGTGTGTGAGATGACGGTTCCGTTGTATCAGGCGAAGGCTGAGCTGTTCCGCACGCTCGGGCATCCCGTCCGGATCCGGGTGCTGGAGCTGCTGCAGGACCGGCCGCGGGCGGTGCATGAGCTTCTTGGGGCGATCGACGTGGAGCCGTCGAACATGTCTCAGCAACTGGCGGTGCTGCGGCGGGCGGGCATGGTTACGTCCTCGCGGGACGGTGCGACGGTGCTCTACACGCTGAGCACTCCCGATGTGGCGGAGCTGCTGCAGGCCGCCCGCCGCATTCTCACGTCGATGATCACGGGGCAGGACGAGTTGCTGGCCGCGTTGCGGTCTCCGGTGGAGGGCGGATGAGCACCGAGGACCCCGGCGCCGCGTCGCCCAGCCGCGGCCTGACCGCGTTGTGGCAGGAGGTTCGCTCGCGCGTCGGCGGTCTGCTGCCCACCCGTGCGGATGTCGCTGCCGTGAAGCGCAACCCCCGCCGCGACCTCATCGCAGGCGTCACCGTTGCCGTGGTTGCACTGCCGCTGGCCCTTGCCTTCGGTGTGGCCTCCGGACTCGGTGCCCAGGCCGGGCTGGCGACCGCAGTGGTCGCCGGGGTGGTCGCCGCCGTCTTTGGGGGGTCGAACCTGCAGGTGTCCGGCCCCACCGGGGCCATGACCGTGGTTCTGGTGCCCGTCGTGCACCGCTTCGGTGTGTCCGGTGTCCTCATGGTGGGCGCGATGGCCGGGTTGGTACTCATCGTGATGGCTGTGGCCCGCCTGGGTGGCTACGTGCGATATCTTCCGGTCTCGCTCATCGAGGGGTTCACCGCCGGTATCGCCGTGGTCATCGCGCTGCAGCAGGTGCCCTCCGCTCTCGGGGTGTCGGATGCATCCGGGGATAAGGTGTGGGCGCAGGCCGCCGACGCCGTCGCGAAGTTCGTCAGCCACCCGCACCCGGCGCCGTTGCTCGTCGCCCTTGGTGTGGCGGCGGTGATGCTGTTGGGGGTCCGGTGGCGTCCGGGGGTGCCGTTCTCTCTGATCGGGGTGGCCTTGGCGACGGTGCTGGCCCAGGTGCTGCCGCTCGGGCTGACCTCGCTGGGTGCGCTGCCGGCCGGGCTGCCGTCCCCGTCGTTGGCGTTCCTGCACCCCGGCACAGCCGGGGCCCTGCTTACCTCCGCGCTCGCCATCGCCGCGCTCGCCGCCCTGGAGAGCCTACTGTGCGCCACCGTTGCCGACGGGATGAGCGTCAACGAGCGCCACGACCCCGACCGGGAGCTGTTCGGCCAGGGTCTGGCGAACCTCATCGTGCCGGTATTCGGGGGTGTGCCGGCCACCGCGGCCATCGCTCGCACCGCCGTCAACGTCCGGGCCGGGGCCAGTTCGCGGCTCGCCGCGGTCACCCACGCTCTGGTGCTGCTGCTCGTGGTGCTCGTTGCCGCACCCCTGGTGTCGAAGATTCCTCTGGCGGCCCTGGCCGGGGTTCTGTTCGCCACCTGCATTCGCATGGTCGAAGTCAGTTCGCTGCGGGCCTTGCTGCACTCCACCAAGGGCGACGCCATCATCGTGGCCCTTACCTTCACCGTCACCGTCGCGGTCGACCTCGTCACCGCGGTCGGCGTCGGGATCGCGGTGGCGGTTGTGCTGGCGTTGCGCGCCGTCGCCCGGAGCGCCCACCTCGATCAGGTACCGCTGGAGGCCGGGGACCACACTGAGGAGGAGCACGCGCTGCTCAGCGAGCACATCGTCGCCTACCGCCTGGACGGGCCGCTGTTCTTCGCGGCCGCACACCAG
>JADGOX010000092.1 GCA_017882745.1 Mycobacteriaceae bacterium
CCACCGAGCTGCTCGAACTGGTGATGGGTATGGCCACCGATGCACCGCTGTGCTTCACCTGCGGCACGAAGATGCGTCCGGCGGGCAGCTGCTACGTCTGCGAGGGCTGCGGCTCCACCAGCGGCTGTAGCTGACTCAGATGAGCACGTAACTGTCTCGAGGCGTCTTCACGGACAGGCCCGGGAAGTGCACGAAATGCCCGAGAACCACACGTCTCCGGCCCTCCACCTCGAGGACCGGAGACGCGTGGTTCTCCGCGCCGTCAGGCTCACGCACGGACTTGGTTTGTCACTCCTTGTGGTCCACCGGTTTGCGTGAGGCCGCCACGCGCTCGTGCAGCTTGGACCGGATCTCCGAAGGGGTGTACGCACGGCGCTGGCGTTCAGCCCGCGCGGCCATCACTCCGCTTGCCGCTACACCGACGACACCGGCTACACCCAATACCTTCCACCATCGCATGTGCCTAGGCTACGAGAATGCCGCGCACTCGTGTGAACCTTGATCATGCACTTGAGATGACGCGCACCGGCGACCTGTGGCTGTTCCGTGGTCGCACTGGTGCAGACCGGGCGATCCAGACGCTGACCAACGCGCCCGTCAACCACGTGGGAATGTCCGTGGTTGTCGACGACTTGCCGCCGCTGATGTGGCACGCGGAGCTGGGCAAATCGCTGCCTGACATGTGGTCGGGCACGCACCAGCGGGGGGTGCAGCTGCACGACCTCCGCGATGCGGTGCTGGTCTGGGCGGCGAAGTACGGCCAACGCGCGTGGCTGCGGCAGCTTGAGCATCCAATCTCGCACGAGCAGGAGGATGCCGTGTTGCGCACCATCGCCCGCCTTGACGGCACCCCGTTCCCGTCGACGACCCGTTTGCTGTCGCGCTGGTTCCGTGGCCGGGTGCCCAGTCGCCGCCCGGGGCCACGGCACGCCGGAGTGGAGAGCGCCTACTGTGCGGAGGTCGTCGCCCTCACCTACGAGGCGATGGGTCTGCTCCCCGACGGCCACCGGGCCAACTGGTACGACCCGGGCCGATTCTGGAGCGGAGACCGACTGGATCTGGCCCAGGGCGCTCGGCTGGGCGGTGAGATAGCGGTGGAGATTCCGCCTCATGACATGCCCATGCGCCTCGAGGAGTCGCCTGAAGAGGAGAGTGGAACAGCGTGAACGCCCCAGTTGCCGAACCGATCTGGAGCCCAGGTCCTGACGTGGTCGACACCCGGATCATGGCCTTCTCCCGCGAGGCGGGGAAGACGGCAGGCCGCGACCTCTCCACCTACACCGAGCTGTGGCGCTGGTCGACGACCGAGCTGGAGCAGTTCTGGTCGCTCGTGTGGTCACACTTCGATGTCCGCTCATCGACGCCGTACACCGAGGTGCTCTCCGGTCGTGAGATGCCGGGCGCGCAGTGGTTCACGGGAGCAAGGCTGAACTACGTGGAACACGCCTTGCGCGGTGACCCCGCGAGCACCGCCGTGATCGAGGCAGACGAGTCCGGCGCACAGCAGGCCACGTCCCTCGGCCAGCTCCGTATGGAGGTTGCCGGTGTGGCCGCGGCCCTACGCAAGGTCGGGGTGCAGCGCGGCGACCGAGTTATCGGTTATCTACCGAACTCTCGGGTGGCAGTGGTCGCGTTTCTCGCCACCGCGTCGATGGGCGCGGTGTGGTCGTGCTGTGCGCAGGACTACGGGGCGGCCGCCGCGACCGACCGTTTCGGGCAGCTGCGTCCCACCGTGTTGATCGCCGCGGACGGGTACGTATTCGGGGGCAAGACGGTCGACCGCCGCGAGGCGACCGCGGAGCTGGTGGCCGGACTGCCCACCCTGCAGGCCGTGATCCATGTGTCGCACATCGGCGTGGGGGAGCCGGTCGGCATCGACCTGCCCACCCTCGCGTGGGAGGACGCTGTGGCCACGCCAGGTGTGCTCGCCATCGAAGACGTGCCCTTTGACCACCCGCTGTGGGTGTTGTTCTCCTCCGGCACCACCGGCAAGCCCAAAGGGATCGTGCACGGCCACGGTGGTGTGCTCCTCGAGCACCTGAAGTCCCTCGGTCTGCACCTCAACCTGAGCCCTTCGGACACGGTGTTCTGGTACACCAGCACCAACTGGATGATGTGGAACCTCACCGTCTCCGGCCTGCTGATGAGCTCGGCTGTGGTGCTCTACGACGGCAACCCCGCCTACCCCGGTCCCGACCGCTTGTGGCAGGTGGTGGAAGACGCCGGCGTCAACGTGTTCGGCACCAGTCCCGGCTTCCTGCTGGCTTCGGAGAAGGCAGGGCTGGTGCCTGGGGAGCAACACGACCTCTCCGCGCTGCGGGCCATCGGAGTCACTGGGTCCGCGCTGCACCAGTCCGCCTACGAGTGGGTGCGTACTGCGGTGTCGCCTCGGGTGCAGCTGAACTCCACCAGCGGGGGCACTGACGTGGTGTGCGCCTTCGTCGGAAGCGCGCCGACCCTCCCCGTGTTTGCGGGCGAGATCTCCGCTGCCGCGCTGGGCGTCGCGTTGGACGCCTACGGTCCGGCGGGGGAGTCGCTGCGCGGCGAGGTGGGTGAGCTCGTGGTGACACAGCCGATGCCCTCGATGCCCGTGTACTTCTGGGACGATCCGGACGGCGCCCGTTACCGGCAGGCCTACTTCGAGACCTATCCCGGGGTGTGGCGGCACGGGGACTGGATCACGCTCACCGACCGCGGTTCCGTCGTGGTGCACGGTCGCTCGGACTCCACGCTCAACCGCAACGGAGTCCGCCTGGGCAGTGCCGACATCTATGAGGTGGTCGAGGCCTTCCCCGAGGTGCGTGAGTCACTGGTGATCGGCGCGGAGATGCCCGACGGTGAGTACTGGATGCCGTTGTTCCTGGTGCTCGCTGACGGCGTGCAGCTCGACGACGACCTGAGGCAGCGGATCGTTGCTGCTCTCAAGCGAGATGCCTCACCACGTCACGTGCCACAGGAGTTCATTCAGGTCGACGCCATACCGCACACCCGCACAGGCAAGAAGCTGGAGGTGCCGGTGAAACGGCTGCTGCAGGGGGCGGACCCGGAGACGGCGCTGAGCGTCGGTGCTGTGGACGACCCAACGCTCCTCGATCAGTTTGTCCGCCTTGGCGCTGAACGCCGG
>JADGOX010000351.1 GCA_017882745.1 Mycobacteriaceae bacterium
ACGCCAACCGCTCGGTTTTCGAAGGTCGCTGGGTGCGCACGGGTGACACCTATGTCCAGGATGAGGACGGTTACTTCCACTGCATGGGCCGCTCCAACGACATGCTCAAAGCCGGTGGGATCTGGGTCTCGCCCGGTGAGGTCGAGGCACGCCTGCTCGAGCACGAGGCCGTCCTGGAGGCTGCGGTCGCGGGAGTGCCGGACCCCCAGGGTCTGGACAAGCCTGTGGCGCTGGTCGTACTCGACGAGAGGCACGCCGCTGTCACCGAGGACGAACTGATCGCCTGGTGCCGCGACGGTCTCGCCGCGTTCAAGCGCCCACGCCGTGTCGTCTTCATCGACGCCCTCCCCAGGACCGCCACGGGCAAGGTCCAGCGCTTCCGGGTCAGAGAGCAACTGGCCACGTACCTCACTGCGGTTCCGCAGCGGCATGAGTAATCACAGCAACACTCTTGAAAGGAGAGGCCTATGCCGTACGTGATCGCGGAACCGTGCATCGACGTCATGGACAAGTCGTGTGTCGAGGAATGCCCAGTCGACTGCATCTACGAGGGTGATCGCAAGCTGTACATCAATCCCAAGGAATGCATCGACTGCGGGGCTTGTGAGCCGGTGTGTCCGGTGGAGGCGATCAGCCAGGATCGCCGGGTTCCGGAGGAATACACCGCGTTCGTCGATGACAACAACGAGTTCTTCACCGGCGTGCTGTCCGGCCGTGACAAGCCCCTCGGCACTCCCGGCGGGGCGCACAAGACCGGCCCGATCGGGGTCGACACAGCATTGGTGGCAGACAAGTGAACCCTCAGGGGCGCCCCGCCCGTGAGCTGCGCGACGAGGAGCTCGAGCACCAGGGAACGCAGGCGCACGCAACGCGGAACTGGGTGTTCCTGCATGGGACGGCGGCACAGTTCGCCAATCACACAGCCCGCATGATGGAGCTGGAGCAGGAGTATCTGCGCCGATACCCTCAGCGAACCTGGCAGGGTTCGGGTGGGGCACCGAGCAAGCCAGTTGATGCTCTTGACGAGCTCAAGGCAGCACTGGCCGGCATCGTCGTCCAGCTGCAGGCCTTGAGCGAGCACCCCCTGACCGTGATCCCCCACGACAAGTTCGGTGCCGGCCAGAACCCCGTCGAGACACTGCTGGCCCGACTGGCCGCCTCCCCGGGCGGCACGATGGACAAGCTCGAGCTGCACCAGGCCGCCCGTGAGTGCGGGGTCAGCCGGGAAACCCTTGCCTCGCTGTACGACCCCGCGAGTCCGCTCATCGTGGCGGAGAAGGCGGACCGCGTCATCACCGCACGAGGTCGTGAACGGGCCACCCGCTAGCCGGAACGAAGGTCCGCCCACTGTTGCGACAGTGCCTCGAGGGCAGGGAGCGGATCGTCCGTCATCGGGAGCACCTGGACCGCCACATGGTCGGCTCCGGCTTCCAGGTGTGCACGCACACGTGAGGCGACAGTCTGCGCATCTCCATGGGCGACCAGCGCATCAATGACCTCGTCGCTGCCTCCGTTCGACAGCTGCCCGTCGGTGAATCCGAGCCGTTTGAGATTGTTGACGTAGTTGACGAGATGGAGATAGGGGTTCTCGACCGCGGCGCGGCCGACAACCCGGGCACGGGCCGGATCGGTGTCCAGCACGATCTTCTGCTCCGGGGCGAGCAGCACTCCGGCCCCGAGCAGTTCGCGCGCCTTGCGGGTGTGCTCGGGCGTGGTCAGGTAGGGATGGGCGCCAATCGTTCGCACTCGCGCCAGTTCGAGCATCCGCGGGCCGAGCGCCGCAAGCGCACGCCGCGCCGCCGGCACTCCCCCGGCATCGAGTGCGTCCAGGTAGTCCACCTGCGCCTGGTAGGGCTTGCGATACGCAGCACCCTGCGCCTCGGGATGTCCGACACCGACGCCGAGCAGGAACCGTCCCGGATATGCGGCCTCGATCCGGTGGTAGGACTCAGCCACCTCGGCGGCCGGCGCAGTCCAGATGTTCACGACCCCCGTCGCGATCACGAGGCGGTCAGTGGCCGCGAGCAGACTCTCGACGGACGAGAGGTCGGCCGGAGGTGAGCCGCCCAACCAGATGGCCCCGTAGCCCAGTCGCTCGACAGCAGCCGCCTCATCAGGCGTGACCAGCGGGTACGGCCGCCACAGACCGACACGTCCTAGCTCCAGTGGTGTCATGTCTTCGACAACCCCGAGGGCAACCGTTTTGATTCCCCGCGGAGGGCGCGCTCAGGGCCTGCAGTCGAAGTCCCCAGTTGCTGGCATGGTGGAGTGAGACCACCATCGGCAGAAGAGAGCACCACATGCGCACGGTCGTCCGCTGGACTCTGCAGCACGGGTTGCCCCGAGCACTCATGCTCCGAGCAGCTCGGGCCGGGGACGCCCAGGCTCGGCTCATCGTCGATCCGGGTACCTGCGATGACCCCTTCACCCTCCATGCAGAGGTGCGGGCGCGAGGCCCGATAGTGCGCGGACGCCTCACGTACATCACGGCCTCGCACGACGTGGTCAAGGACGTGCTGCGCAACGAGGACTTCCGCGTCGGTGACATCTCGGCCGCTTTTCCCTGGCCGCTCAACCTCGCGCACGAGTGGTCATTCGACCCGACCGTGCTTCATCCCCTGGAACCGCCCTCCCTGCTCGCGGTGGAGCCGCCGGAGCACACCCGCTACCGCCGTCAGGTTTCCCGTGTCTTCACCGTTCGCGCCGTCGAGGCCCTGCGCCCGCGGATCCAGGCGGCCGCTGACGCACTACTGGACGATCTGGTGGCCGCCGGGCCCACCAGCGCCGTTGACCTCGTCGCCAGCTACGCAACCATGCTCCCGGTCACCGTCATCGCCGAGATTCTGGGAGTGCCGCCTGACGAGCGTTCGGAGGTGCTGACGTACGGAGGTGGGGCTGCACCCAGCCTGGACCTTGGCCTTTCGTGGCGGGAGTTCCGCGATGTCGACCGCTCCTTGCGTGCCTTTGACGCTTGGCTCGGCAAACACTTGCAGCGGCTGCGCCAAGCACCCGGTGACGATCTGCTGAGCCAACTCGTCACGCTTGACGACGACGGCGAGCGGCTGTCCGAGACCGAGCTGCGCGCCACGGCGGGGCTGCTCCTTGCCGCCGGTTTCGAGACCACCGTCAACTTGTTGGGCAGCGGGACAGAACTGCTGCTCCGCAACCCCGAGCAGCTCGCCGTGCTGCGGGCGGATCCCAGCGGATGGCCGAACGCCGTGGAGGAGGTGCTGCGCGTGGAGTCCCCGGTTCAGCTCACCGCACGCAGCGCACTGAGAACCACCGAGGTCGCAGGTATGTCGGTACCCGCCGGGCAGCGGGTCGTCGCCCTGCTCGCTGGAGCAAATCGCGATCCGGCCGTGTTCGCCGACCCCAACCGCTTCGACGTCCTTCGCAGCAATGCCAAAGAGCATCTGTCCTTCTCAGGCGGACGGCACTTCTGCCTCGGCGCCTCGCTCGCCCGGATGGAGGGCGAGATCGGCCTGCGGACATTGTTCGAGCGCTTCCCCGAGCTGACGCTCGCCCCAGGTGCGGTCCGGCGGCGCACCAGAGTGCTCCGTGGGTGGGAGCGATTGCCCGCCATCCTCGGTGAGCCCGCGCCGAAGGAACGGACCCCCACCTGACCCCTGCCAGTTCGTCACGGGAGGATTCTCGGGTGCGAGAGTCGGCGAGGTCACAGCAACGGACACCTGCAGTATCGACTACATCGCGTAAGGTAGACACAGTCGCAATCGCGGCAGATCAACCCCACCGGCACAACAGTCACGCCCCAGTTGCGTAGACGAGCGTGCCTGGCTCGTCTCACTGCGTGCTGCATGACAGCTCCCGCTCCGCGACGCGCCGCTGTCCCGGAGAGGTATTCCGTGTCTCAGGCTGTCCTGAACCCCCCGCTCGACGAACAAAACCCTGCCGAGTCGATCACCTTCGAATCGCTGGGCCTGCCCGCTGCACTGGTCACTGCGCTGGCGAAGAACGGCATCACCGTTCCCTCTGACATTCAAGCCGCCGCCCTCCCGGACGCGCTGGCCGGCCGCAACGTGTTGGGTCGGGCGCAGACCGGCTCGGGCAAGACGCTGACCTTCGGCCTGCCGATCCTGAATACCCTGGCCTACGGCCCGAACGCCAAGCGAGCCCAAGCCAAGCGCCCCCGTGCCCTGGTCCTCGTCCCCACCCGGGAGCTTGCCTTCCAGGTCGTCGACTCCCTCACCCCGTACGCGGAGGCACTCGGCCTGTCCGTCAAGCCCGCAGTCGGTGGCACTCCCTTCGGCCGTCAGGCCGACCAACTGCGTCGCGGCGTCGACGTCCTCGTCGCTACCCCCGGGCGCCTCGGCGACCACCTGCGCCAGGGCACCTGCGTGCTCGACGCCATCGAGATCACCGCACTGGACGAGGCCGACCAGATGACGGACCTCGGCTTCCTGCCCGAGGTTCGCGCCCTGCTCGGCGCCACGCCGGCCGACGGTCAGCGGTTGATGTTCTCGGCCACGCTGGACCGTGAGGTGCAGTCGATCGTCCGCCAGTTCCTGCCCGAACACGTGGAGCACTCCACGCAGGACGCCACCGCCAGTGTCGACACGATGGAGCACCACGTGCTGCTCGTCGACCGCGGACAGAAGGACGCCGTGCTCGCCGAGATCGGCGCGCGCTCCGGTCGCACCATCATGTTCGCCCGCACCAAGCTGGGTGTCGAGGGCATCACCGACCGGCTCCGCGCTCTGGGGATCACCGCTGAGTCGCTGCACGGCGGCAAGGCCCAGAACCAGCGCACCCGGGTGCTCGACCGCTTCAAGCAGGGTCGCACCCCAGTGCTGGTGGCCACCGACGTCGCCGCACGAGGCATTCACGTCGACGGCGTGAGCCTGGTTGTGCACGTCGACCCGCCGGCCGACGCCAAGGACTACCTGCACCGCGCGGGACGTACGGCGCGCGCAGGCGAGTCGGGCACCGTGGTCACCATCGTGCTGCCCAATCAGCGACGCACCGTACGGCGGATGACGGGCATCGCCGGCATCGACCCCAAGGCCACCAACGTCTCCCCCGGCTCCGCTGAGCTGGCCGAGATCACTGGTGCCCGCACGCCGAGCGGCATCGCTCTGCCGGCCGCCGAGCGTGAGCGAGAGCGCCCACGCAGCGGCGGCTACCAGGGACGGAATCCGCGTTCTGGTGGTTACCAAGGTTCACGCGACAACGCACGTGGTCCGCGCCGTGAGGGTGGCTACCAGCGTGAGGGTGGCTTCAACCAGGGTGGACCCCGCCGTGAGGGTGGCTACCAGGGCGCAGCCCGACGGGACTCCGCTGCTCCAGCATCGCCCCGCCCCGCCCCGGCCCGTCGCGAATCGGCATCTGGCGGCTTCCGGAGCCGCACTGATCGCCCCTCGTACGATGGTTTCGACGGTCCTTCAGGCACCACGCAGAACTGAGGCACACCATGGCATCGTTGATCGGGAAGCTCACCGCATTCGCCAACAGCCCACAGGGCAGGCGGATGATCAACGGTGCTGTTGTCAAGGGCAAAGAGATCGCGAACAGTCCCAAGGGCAAGCAGATCGTCAACGACGCCGTTGTCAAGGGCAGGGAGTTCGCGGCCAAGCCGGAGAACAAGCAGAAGATCGACCAGTTGCGGCAGAAGCTCACGGGCAAGCCCGAACCGAGGTCTTCGTAGCGTCATTCGACCACGACGGGGCCCGTCCAGCACCAGCTGGGCGGGCCCCGTCGGCGTAACCGCTCAGTCCAGGAAGATGTCCGGCACGAGCTGGCTTTCGTCACCGTCGGAGTAACCCGACAGATCCATGACGCCAATGGTGGCGAGTACCTCGTCGTCGATGAGTGCCTGTCCCGTCGTGGCGCAGCCCGTGGTGGTCAGCACCACGTGGGCAGCATCGGCGACGATCTCCGGAGTGCGCGAACGGGCCATGCTGTCGTCACCGCCCAACAGGTTCTGCACGGCGGCGGTGGCGATGATGGTGCGTGGCCACAGGGTGTTGGCCGCAATTCCCTGATCGGCGAACTCGGTCGCCCAACCCAGGGTGAGCAGGCTCATCCCGTACTTGCTCAGCGTGTAGGCAGGATGCGCGCCCAGCCATTTCGGGTCGAGATTCAACGGTGGCGACAGCGTGAGAATGTGCGGGTTGGTGCCCTTGTCCAGGTGCGGGACGCAGTACTTGGTCAGCAGGAACGTGCCCCGCACGTTGATCTGCTGCATGAGATCGAAACGCTTCATGGGCAGTTCCACCGTGCCTGAGAGATTGATGGCGCTGGCGTTGTTCACCACGATGTCTATCCCGCCGAACTCGGCGACGGCCTGCTCCACAACGCGTTGTACGTCCTCCTCCTTGCGAACGTCGCCCACGACGGGCAGGGCCTGACCGCCCGCTGCACGGATCTCCTCGGCAGCGGAGTAGACGGTGCCCGGCAGCCGGGGGTCCGGCTCGGCCGTCTTGGCCATCAAGGCGATGTTGGCTCCGTCCCGTGCCGCACGCAGAGCAATAGCGAGGCCGATGCCCCGGCTGCCGCCCGACATCACGATCGTCCGGCCCTTCAGTGACTTCTGCTCGTCAGGCAAGGTGGAACTCCTCTGCTCATCAGCTTCCGGCGGAGAGTCCGCCTGTGTGCAGTGAAGGTATCTCTTGGCGAGCAGACATTAAGGTAGGGGCCATGACTGCTCAGAACAGCTCAGCCCAGCCGCGTGCGAAAATCGGTGTCACCGGACTGGCGGTGATGGGCTCGAACCTGGCCCGCAACCTCGCCCGGCACGGACACACCGTCGCCGTGCACAACCGCACCGGAGCCAAGACCGACCTGCTGCTCGCCGAGCACGGCCACGAGGGTGAGTTCGTCCGGGCGGACACACTGGCCGAGCTGGTCGCGAGCCTCCAGAAGCCGCGACGGGTGCTGATCATGGTCAAGGCCGGTGGCCCCACCGACTCGGTGATCGACGAGCTCGCAGACCTGATGGAACCGGGCGACATCATCATTGACGGCGGAAACGCGCTGTACACCGACACCCGGCGCCGCGAAGCCGAGCTGCGCGAGAGGGACCTGCACTTCGTTGGTGCCGGCGTCTCCGGCGGCGAAGAGGGTGCACTGAACGGACCGTCGATCATGCCCGGTGGCTCCGTCGAGTCCTACGAGGCACTCGGTCCCCTCCTGGAGTCCATCGCCGCGCAGGTCGATGGCACCCCGTGCTGCACCCACGTCGGTCCTGACGGTGCGGGACACTTCGTCAAGATGGTGCACAACGGCATCGAGTACGCCGACATGCAGCTCATCGGGGAGGCCTACCACCTGTTGCGCACCGCACTCGGGCAGAGCCCGGCAGAGGTCGCTGCCACCTTCCGGGAGTGGAACTCCGGCGAGCTCGAGAGCTACCTGGTCGAGATCACCGCGGAGGTGCTCGACCACGTCGACGCCAAGACGGGCAAACCCTTCATCGACGTGGTCGTGGATGCGGCGGAACAGAAGGGCACCGGCCGCTGGACCGTGAAGTCGGCACTGGACCTCGGCATTCCCGTGAGCGGCATCGCCGAGGCGGTGTTCGCCCGGGCACTGTCCGGACACACCGAGCAGCGGTCGGCTGCACGAGGTCTCAGCTCCGGGTCACTC
This sequence comes from Mycobacteriaceae bacterium, assembly GCA_017882745.1. GTDB lineage: Bacteria > Actinomycetota > Actinomycetes > Mycobacteriales > Mycobacteriaceae > X156. Next base: position 7,603 of record JADGOX010000351.1, read on the forward strand.
ATCTGGGAACCAGCGGACGCAGCCCAGTTCGCCGAGGACATCCGGCTCGCGCTGTACGCGTCCAAGGTGGTTGCCTACGCGCAGGGATTCGACCAGATCGCCGCAGGCAGCGCGGAGTATCGCTGGAACGTCGACCCCGCCGCCATGGCCACCATCTGGCGCGGCGGCTGCATCATCCGCGCTCGTTTCCTCGACCGCATCCGCGAGGCGTACACCGAGAACCCTGAGCTGCAGACGCTGATCGTGGCCCCGTTCTTCCGCGACGCCGTAGAAACCGCTCAGGACAGCTGGCGCCGCGTGGTCGCTGGCGCGGCCACGGCCGGGATCCCGGTGCCGGGGTTCGCTTCCGCACTCGCCTACTACGACGGACTGCGGGCCGAGCGGCTCCCAGCGGCACTCACCCAGGGACTGCGCGACTACTTCGGGGCTCATACCTACGAGCGTGTGGACGCCGACGGCAGCTTCCACACGCTGTGGGGTGGACAACGCAACGAGGTTGAGGCCTAGCTTCCCGGCATCCCTTTGGCGAGTACCTCGCCACGGAAGAAGGCCGGACGTGCGCCGGCCATCAGCAGCATCAGCGGGATTCCGAGCGCCAGGGAGCCAACGCCGATGATGAATACGCCGCCGATCTGCCAGTGCGGGGCAAGGGGCATGGTCCACGAGGTGGAACCCGCGTCTGGAGCCCACACGGTCACCGCAGTCCAGCCGACGGCGAAGATCAGCAGCACCCCGCCCAGCGCGGGAAGCACGCCCCGCACCAGCAGGTGTCGGGGGCTGGCCATCAAGGTGTGCCGGAACAACCACGCACACGCCAGCCCCGTGAGGCCGTAGTACAAGCCCACCGACACTCCAATGGCTGTGACGGCGTCGCTGATGACAGCTCCGCCGGAGATGAAGTTGAATCCGACGTACACCGCCGCCGAGACTGCGCCCATCGCGATCGTCGACACGGTGGGTGTCAGGTAGCGGGGATGAACGCGCGCGAAGCTGTCCGGCAACGCCTTGAAAACCGCCATGGCGAAGGTGGTCCGAGCGGTGGGCAGGATGGTCGTCTGGGTGGAGGCAGCGGCAGAGGTCAGCACCATGAGCAACAACAAGTGGGTGAGCACAGTGCCGATCCAGCCGTCGCCGAACACTGCGGTGCCCACGGTGGACAACACGTCACCGACGTTCTCTGGGTTCGCGAGCCCGATTCCCTCAGTACCTACTCCGGCGAAAGCCTGGCTGGCCACCGTGAGCAACGTGTACACCGCGACGAGCAGCACCGTGGCCAGCACCGCGGCACGGCCAGGGGTGATGGCACTGTCCCTGGTCTCCTCGTTGATCGACACGCTGGAGTCCCACCCCCAGTAGATGAAGACCATCAACAGGGTCGCCTCCACAAAGGAGGATGCCGACCCGATCTCCATCGGGTTGAACCAGTTCCATGCCGGCTTCAGTGATCCTTGGGGTGCAGTACCGAGGTAGACCCGGACCAGCGCAACCGCGGCGAGGAGCACCAGCATCGCGACTTCGACGCTGAGTAGCACCCGTTGCACGCGGGCCGAGACACCGAGCCCCCGGACGCACAACCAGGTCATCACCGCGATGAAGCCCACCCCCACGGCCAGCACCCAAACGCTGGTCGCGTTGTGTCCGATTCCCCCGGCGCCGAGGAGGAGAAAGCTGTACTGGCCCGCGATCTGGGCCAGGCTGGCCATCACCAGCACATCGGCAACGACGATGGCCCAGCCGCCCATCCACGCTGTGTAGGGTCCGAAAGCCCTTGCCGCCCAGGTGAATGTCGTACCACAGTCGGGGTCGACCTCGTTGAGCTCCTTGTAGCCCAGTGCGGTGAACAGCATCGGCACGAAGGCGAGGACCACGATCACCGGGGACTGCAGGCCGACGGCAACGACCACCAGTCCCAGGGTTGCGGCGAGGCTGTAGGCGGGAGCGGCCGAGGCGACGGCGATCACAACGCTGGAGACCATGCCCAGCGCACCGGCCTGCAGCCCTTTGCTGGGCGAAATCCTCGCGGGTCGGGTAGTCACACCAACATCCATTGCCACATTCCTTCCGATCGGTGAGCGTGAGCAGCCTCTCACGCGGACTGCTTTGCCCGCGAAGGCCTGTACCCTTGAGCCAGGGAAAGGAAGCCTCACGCTCCTGCCTTCAGCGACACTTGTTGCTGGCCTCTGAGGGATCATCCGGACTTCGTTCGGAGTCCGTCGGAATTCACCGCGCTGCGACGGACGGACACGTC
>JADGOX010000352.1 GCA_017882745.1 Mycobacteriaceae bacterium
GGTGAGGTAGCCGTCGGACAGGGACTCGATGGCCCGGCCCCCTGCGGGCAATCCCTTCGCGGCGTCCACGCGTATCCACTCTGACAGTGACAACCACGGGAAGGGTGAGTGCGATGGTGCGACACGGTGTGTTCGGTGCCGCGGTCGGAGTGGTCGCGATGAGGATCAGAGTGCGGGCACTCGTCCGTGTCCTGGTGGTCGCCGTTGCACTGGCGACGCTGAGTGCACCAGCTGACGCGTTCCCCACCTCGGCGTCAGTGGCGCCGGCGCCGGCGGAGTTGTCGATGTCTGGCGATGTTGAGCTGCTGCCGGGCGTGGACTTCTTTCACGTCGCCATGCACGCATCCCAGCACGCGACCGATCCGGTCGCCGGTTCTTTCGCGGGCAACGGCGAGCTGCGCGGTGCGGGCTTCGATGTGCCGATCCCGTTGTCCTTGGCGGGCCCCGTCACGTGCCTGACGACGCGCGGGGACACGGCGGCGTTCCTGTACCCCGTCACCAGCGCAACACCGCCGCTGCTTCAGGAGTTGTTGCAGAACAAGACCTCGGTCTTGTTCACCGTCACCAAGGGCACCCACGGCGCACCGGATCGCGTCGGGTTCATCGGGCCGTTGCCCTCGCAGCTCTTCCACGGTTGCCAGCCAACGGGCACACCATTCGTGTTCCACGGCGCCGTCACGATTGCGGGTCGTTCGTTGCTGTGAGCGTTGGGTCCCCCGCTTGGGGCCCTCTGGCGACGATGTGACGATGTGTCGATCCCTCGTCTGACGGTGAGCTGGCGCATGCAACACCGGGGATCCGCCGCCGCTTCCTTGGCCAGGATTCACAACACATTCACTGTTTGGGGAAAGCCGACTCTCAGGAATCGTTCGTAGGGTGAAGTTGAACAGTGGCTTGAGTGATGGCAGCGGAGGACCGGACAGTGACGGACAAAGACGCGGCGGGCGAACCAAGTGAGGCCCGCCAGAGTGAACCAGTGGCCCAAGGTGGCGGCAGCACGTTGTCCCAGAAGTGGCAGTCATCGCGGCTGCTGAGGATCGGGACGCTGGTCCTTGGGGGATTGATCATCCTTGCTGTCGGATTCGGTGGTGGACTGGCGGCTGGTGCGGGGCACGACGGCGGGCACCGGGGACACTCCATGTACAGCGATGGGCGCCACATGCAGGGTGATCAGCGGGGTGGCCCCATGGGACGCCAAGGTGGACCTCGCTGGCAGGGGAGCAACAATGGCTCGCCGACGAGCCCGACAGCAACCAGCACAGCCCCTTCGGCAACCAGTGCAGCGCCTTCCACGACGGCGGCGCCAGGACCCACGTCGTAGCGGGTCTTCCGTACTCGCGCAGGGGTCGGCTGTTGGCCGGGGAAGTGATGCGTCGTTGGTGTTGTTGACGCAAGAATGAGCATGAAGGTCGAGATCTGGTCCGACGTCGTCTGCCCGTGGTGCTATGTAGGCAAACGCCGCTTCGAGGCGGCCTTGGCGCGCTTCGCGCACCGCGAGGAGGTGGAGCTGGTCTGGCGCAGCTTCGAGCTCGACGCGACCGCACCCCTGAGCACCGCCGAGCAGGGGACGTACGCTGAGCGGCTCGCGACCAAGTACGGCTGCCCGGTCGCAGAGGCGCAGGCCATGATCGACAACATGACGGCGACGGCGGCGCAGGAAGGCCTCGACTTCCGCTTCGACCTCGCCCGGCCCGGCAACACCTTCGACGCACACCGGCTGCTGCACCTCGCCTCAGAGCACGGCCTGCAGGACATGCTCAAAGAGCGCCTCGACCGCGCGACGTTCACCGAGGGCTCGCCGGCCTCAGACCATTCCGCGTTGCGAGTCCTGGCCGTGGAGGTCGGGCTGCCCGAGGCCGAGGTGGACGCGGTGCTGAAGTCCGACCGGTACTCCGAGGCTGTACGCGCCGACGAGGTCCAGGCCCGTGCCTATGGCATCAGCGGCGTCCCCTTCTTCGTCATCGACGGGAAGTACGGCATCTCCGGAGCCCAACCCGCCGACGTCGTCTTGCAGACACTGGAACAAGCCTGGTCCGAGCGCTCGCCGCTGACCCTCGTGGCGCCGAGTGTCAGTGGGCCCGGCTGCGAGGGCGACGCCTGCGCCGTGTGACGCGGCCCGTGTCGTCTCGCCGTCGCTGAGCGGGGCCTTCGAGGCCGTGGAGCTGCAGTAGCAGGAGTGTGGCCTCACAAACGGCGGCCTACTTGCACACATGTGCGGCAAGAACTAAAGTCCGAACAGCGAAGATCGCGACGAACCGAAGTCAGGATGTCCAATCCCGTGTCGGAAATGAACCCCTCCCCTTGGGCTCGTGAGCGCTTCGGCGATGTGGCCGGCGCCTTGCTCGGTGTCCTGCCTGCCGCGATCCAGCAGGCCCACTGTCTCGCGTCTGCTGCCCACCTCAGCAGCGAGCTCACCTCCAATGATGCCTACGGGTCGACACTCCACGTCACCCAGAACGAAGAGCTGCTCAAACGTGCGCGGGAGATTCCCGGTGTCGTGACGCGCAAGCCGGTGGACGTCCGCAGCCGGTTCGAGCTTGTGGTGGTCGAGGCTACTGCGGTGGTCCTCTACCCCTGGCGCTTCGCAACCGACCGCAAGACCCAGCGAGAGTCCGCCCGAATGCGCACGCCGATGTCGGACGTGCGCAAGGCGCTGCTGGCACTGACGCCGCGGAGAGTGGACCCACAGCTCACCCTCGAGCAGGCAGACATCGACCCGGTAGAACTGGATGCTCAGTATGCGGACGAGCAGGCGCTGATCGAGCAGCTCGCGAGCCGTGGCCGGGTGGTCGTCGTGGGTTACGGCAGCACCCCGGCCGGTGGCGTGTTTGAACTTGGATGGGGCGACGTCGAACTCGTGGATGACGAGACCGGAACCGTGTTCTGGCACACCTGGGAGCTTCTGCCGATGATGGACATGGTCGCGCCGCAGACCGCCACGGGTCCCCGTGCTGTCAGGGAACAGGTTCGTGCGGGTCGCTTCGACGACGCGCCGCTCAATGATGATCTCGGCCTGACGCCCCGTGCCCCACTCAGCGGGGTGCCGACCAGCGAGGCTGTGCGTCCGCGGGCTGACGCCGGAATTCATGGCTCCGAATGAGGACGTTGTGATGGGCGACCCTGGGCAGATGAGCCGGTTCGCGGCCAAGACGGACGCTGGCCACGCCGCAGCGGCGCTCGCCGTGCTGGCTGATGCCTTCGACCCGACCCGGCTAACCCAGGCGCGGCGGCTGGCCGGCCTGACCAAGAACGCCGTAGCAGCAGACATGGGGGTCTCCCCGGTCGCGGTCGGCCAATGGGAGTCCGGCACCACCTCCCCGCGTCCTGACCACCTGGGGCGTTTGGCAGACATCCTCGACGTGCAGCCTGCGTTCCTCACCGCGGGGCGTCCCTACGCCCGGCTCGACAGCTCGGCGGCGCACTTCCGCAGCCTGCGCCGGACTCCGGCGCACCAGCGGGCCAAGGCCGTCGCCTTCGCGGAGCAGGTGTGGGAACTCGCCCACGCGCTGGAGAAGCGCGTCCAGCTCCCCCCGGTCGACCTCCCCGGATTCGCAGCCGGGGAGACCATCGCTGCGCACGCCCAAGGGGACCCGGTGGCTGCCGCGCAGGCCTTGCGACGGCACTGGAACTTGGGTACCGCACGGATCCCGCACTTGGTCCGCACCATGGAGAGCCATGGCCTTGTCGTGACCCTGGCGCCCTTTGCGGGAAGCGCGACGGCGACGGTTGACGCGTTCTCCACCTCGCACCTGCCCCGCCCGGTCGTGGTCCTCACGCCCGATCGCGCTGATGACGTCTACCGACACCGGTTCACGGCAGCCCACGAGTTGGGGCACCTGATGATGCACAGTGACGGCACCCCTGGTGATGCGCTGCAGGAGAAGGAAGCCGATTCGTTCGCTGCCGAGCTGCTGACCCCGCGTGCTGTCATCACCGAGCAGCTGCCCGCGCGCATGGACCTGAACGCGCTCGATCAGCTGAGCAAGGCTTGGGGGGTGTCCGTGGAGTCCCTGGTGTACCGCTGCAGAGAGCTCGGCGCTGTCTCCGAGGCCTCCTACCGCCGGGCGTACCAACGCCTGAATCAGCTCCGCAAGGTGGGGGTGTTCACGTCGGAACCTGTCGAGGCATACCCGGGGGAGAACCCGGTGCTGCTGCAGCAAGCCTTCGCGCTCGCTGAGAAGCACGGATTCACGCGGGGGGCCCTTGCCGACGAGCTGAAACTCACGCTGCCGCGCCTGCGGTTGCTGCTTGGCGAGGGAGACACGCGCCCCGCGCTACGGCTGGTGTGAGTCGAACTCCGGGGTGTGCCGGTCGCGCGCCAGACGCACCTTGGTCACGGCACACCAAGCGCGTTGAGCGCGATCGGGCCTGTTCTGGAAAGCGAGATACTGCAGCCGAGCAGGACAGTAGGTCCCGTCCGAGTTGGCCCGGTTTGCCATCTCGTGGTCGCGCCTCGTCCATCTCGTGTCCTCGTCGCAGACTGCTTCATCGCCCACAGTGACTCCGTGCAGACCACTCCTTCTGGAAACACCATGTCCGGCTCGACCAAACGACGTGGCCCCACGTTGCTGCTGCTCGCGGCAATGACGGCAACTGTGCTGGTGACCGGAGGCGGAACAGCTGATGCGGCAAAGACCGCCGGACCCCCGCAGGAGAGCGCCCACCGGACGTTCGACCTCGAGGGTCACCGCGGGACCCGAGGCCTACGCCCCGAAGACACCCTGCCCGCCTTCGGCAAGGCGCTGGACATCGGCGTGACGACCCTCGAACTGGACACCGGCATCACAAGAGACGGCGTGGTGATCGTGAGCCACGAGCGGCTGATCTCGCCATTGGTGTGTGCTGATACCGCACCAGTAGCTCCCGGGGACCCGCAGTTCCCCTATGTGGGCAAGTACTACAAGGACCTCACTTTCGCGCAGGTCGAGTCGGTGGACTGCGGGCAGCGGCACCCGGTCATCCCGTCCACCGATCCTTTCTACGCATCCCAACTGCCCATTCCGGGAACGCGCATCCCGACGCTGGACCAGGTCTTCTCCCTGGTCGAGCAGCGCCACGCCGAGACCGTGCAGCTCAACATCGAGACCAAGATCGACCCGACCCTGCCCACTCAGACCGTCGGCCCGGATGAGTTTGTCGCCAAGCTGGTCCAGGTGATGAAGCGCCACCCCAACGGAGTGGCACGCAGTCTGCTGCAGAGCTTCGACTGGCGGACACTGGAGGTGGCGCAGCACATGGTGCCGAGCCTGCGACGGGTGGCACTCGCGAACGCATCCACGGCGCAGGTCGGCCTGCTGGGCGCATCACCGTGGCTCGGCGGGGCGGACGTGGACCAAGCGCCATACAACGGTGACATCGCCTACGCTGCGACCAGCGTGGGCGCCAACGTGCTGTCCCCGAGCGACGCCTTCCTCACCGACCCGATGATCGCATCGGCGCACCTGCACCACGAGCTCGTCGTCCCCTACACCGTGGACGATGTCCGGTCGATGAGCGCACTCATCAGCCGAGGTGTGGACGGCCTCATCAGCGACTACCCCGACCGGCTACGCGACGTGCTCGGCAGCCTGGACATCGCCCTGCCCCGGGCCTACCCCGCCCGCTGAGCAGTAGGCCTGTGGTGCGACGTCGGTCGCACCACAGGCGTCTGGCCGAGGGACAACGCCACAACCGAGCCAGGATCGTCTGACATCATTGGTGATGACCAAGTCAGTATTGGAGCATGCGCAGCGGGAGACCAACATGAGTGCTGATGCGGCCGCAGCTCCCCGCTGACTGGATCGACGCAAGGCTCGCACCCGGGCAGCGCTGGTCGGTGCCGCGCAACGCTTCCTGGCTGACGGCAAGACCAACGTCAGCATTCAGGAGATCACCGACGCCGCGGACGTCGGCTTCGGCTCCTTCTACAACCACTTCTCCACCAAGGACGAGCTGTTCGCCGAAGCCGTCTCTGCCACGCTCGACACGTGGGGGGCGCTCCGCGACAAGATGGTCGCCGGCCTGGACGACCCGGCGGAGATCTTCGCGATGAGTTTTCGCATGACCGGTCGTCTACAGCGCGTCTACCCCGAATTGGTGCGCGGCCTCCTCAACAGCGGCATCTCTGTACTGAAGTGTGGGAACCAGGCGGTTCACAGCCCGACAACTCGCATCAGGGTTCGACGGAGATCTTCGTCTTCCTCGCGGGTCGGGGGATCGCGCACAGCGACGAGCACTCGGTCCCCGTCGGCCCTGGCGATGTGCTGATTCTTCCTCGGGGGTCGGTGCACCATATCGAGAACACTTCGACCACGGAGCGGATGTACGCAGTGACGATCATGACCGAGGACACCGGGGCGCTCCCCGGAGGATTCGCGGAACTGGTCAACTCCGGCACGCGGGTCGCCTGGGACGACATTGACCGGGCGGCTCTTGGGTCCGCGCAGCCGTGACGCTGTCAGGTCCGTCGAGAGGAGCGGTTGGATCGCCTACGTTGTTCGGGTCGGTGTGGCGGGCAGCAGCGGAGCCTGCAACGCTGCCCAGGGACTGATCGCCCACGGTGCGCTCGCCGCGAGGTCTCGGAACGTCGACCACCGAACCCACTCCCACTGGGCGACCTCGGCTGGATCGCAGACGGGGTCCTGATCGATCAGCGTGGTGAAGACCGGGCAGACCTCGTTCTCCACGATGCCCTCGGGTGAGGTTGCGCGGTAGGCGAAGTCGGGCAGCGCCAGCTCCAGCACCGACGCCACCACGGACAGCTCCTCCACAAGGCGCCGGCGGGCCGCCTGTGCGGGCACCTCGCCAGGCTGTACGTGACCACAGCACGAGTTGGTCCACACGCCCGGCCACGTTTGTTTGGACAACGCGCGGCGAGTGACCAGTAATCGTCCCTCGGAGTCGAATACGTAGACGGAGAAAGCGAGATGCAGGGGAGTGTCTTTCCCGTGCACCTCGGCCTTGAGCATCGTCGCACTGGGGCGCCGCTCGTCGTCGAGCAAGACGACATGTTCGCTGTCCATGGGCCCAGTGTGCCGTCCCGGAGACGATGAGATGGCTGTGGTGCCGGCGGCACGCTCGAGTGTGCCGAACCTCGAGCCCGACGCGGGTGCTTTCCTGTGATGGAACCCACTGCTACAGTTTCAGAATTGAGTTCAATTTTCGATCGAACGTGCAGGTGGGCGACATCTACAGCACACCGGAGGCAGGGATGACAGTGGCGGTTGACGTGGAGA
>JADGOX010000353.1 GCA_017882745.1 Mycobacteriaceae bacterium
GTCCAGCCCGTCACGGTCGAAATCCAGATCCGCACGATCGCGATGGATTTCTGGGCCAGCCTGGAGCACAAGATCTACTACAAGTACGGCGGGGGTGTCCCGGCTACGCTGCTGGTCGACCTGAAGCAGGCGGCGGACGTTGCGGGCCGTCTCGACGTGGAGATGGAGCGCCTCCATGAGCAGGTCGTCGCCCTCGGGATCGATCCCGACGACGTCGATGATCACGTCAACCTGGACTTGCTGTCGCAGCTGCCCATGTCCAGCGAGGTGTTGGAAGCGTTCGTACGCGGCCGCACCGGGGTACCCACCCCCAAGATGAACAAGGGCGCCTAAAGTCTCGCGGCGACGGGCATTTCACTGAGCCGTACTGATCCTCAGTGGTGGACGCAGAACCCGGGTGGGTGATCAGCGATAGCCCCAGCCGCCGGATATGCGTTCGCCGAAACCGGATCCGCTACGGGACGACGATGACCATGTCGTGCCAGGTCGGCGAAGCCTCCGCGCCTCCCCGTACCGGCTCCCTCAACGGGCATACCGATCTACTAGGCGCTGGCCAGGCCGGTCACTATGTTCCCGGCCGGCCCAAGCTGAGGCCGAGCGGACGTCAGCGGGTAGCGGCGATGTCATCTTGGCTGGCGCCTGACGGCCCGGGTCCTGGGGACACGGTTCTGGCTAGTGTTGTTCAGATGTTGCGACGTGCATTGGTCCTCGGTGGCGGTGGGGTTACCGGCGTGGCCTGGGAGGTGGGTCTGCTTCTGGGCTTGGCCGAGGCGGGCGTCGATCTAGGTGCAGCCGATCTGCTCGTGGGAACGTCGGCGGGGTCCGTGGTCGCGGCTCAGGTGGCCTGCGGTGTGCCGCTCGAGGAGATGTTCGCCCGGCAGGTGGAGTCGGCCTCTGGGGAGATCGCCGTAAGCATCGGGTGGACCTATGCGCTGCGACTGCTCTGGGCCGGCCTGCTTGCGGGCGGGAACCCCGAGCGTTTCCGGACCCGCGTCGGCGCGCTGGCCCTTGCCGCCCGCACCGTGCCCGAGGCGGATCGGCGCGCCGTGATCGCCGCCCGACTCCCGGTGCACGAGTGGCCGGACCGGCCGCTGCTGATCACCGCCGTGGATGCGACCGACGGCACGTTCGTCGTGTTCGACCGCAAAGCGAGCGTCCCGCTCGTCGACGCCGTGGCGGCCAGCTGTGCCGTTCCGTTGGTGTGGCCGCCCGTGACGGTGGGCTCGCGGCGGTTCGTCGACGGCGGCATGCGCTCGTCGGCAAACGCCGATCTGGCGTCCGGATTCGACCGCATCGTCATCATCGCCCCGCACGCCCGGGGCGGGGGTCCGATCCCGGGGGCCCGCTCTCAGGCCGACGCGCTGCGCGCCCATGGTGCCCGAGTCGTGCTGGTGACCCCGAACCCCGACTCCGTCGCGGCAATCGGACCCAACGTGCTCGACGCCTCGCAGCGGGCACCGTCGGCACATGCCGGGCGCGAGCAGGCGGGCCCGGAGGCCGCCGTGATCTCGGCGGCTTGGTTGTAGGTGCACTCAAGGACACCCGGCTCCAGCCGATGGTGACCCATAGCCCTGAAGAAACTGCGCCGCGTATCTCTGAAGGCCACCCCTGGCTCTCTACGTAGATGCGGATCTCCTCTCCCCGATTCGTTGCCGCACCCGTCAGTCTCCGATCCCGAAGGCAGCGCTATTTGCACGCGCCTGCGTCGCATCGTTCGTGTACGCACATTTGTCAGATGCGCCAGTTCCGGACGATTGTTGTCTGCGGCAGGGGAGACGGCCGTTGACTGATCGCGTGCGGACCCCCGAACGGCACAGCAACGACCTCTTCGTCGGCGTCCAACCCGAGGCGTTTTGACTCGTCAGTCAGCGTTCCGCTTGCGACACGCAGACTTGGCGCTGATTTCTACGGAGCAGGAGGGAGCGCCCCTTCTGGCGGCCGAGTCGCCTATCAGACTTGACAGAGTGAGGGTCCCGAGGCTGGATGGATCGGTACGACCGAAAGGGAGGTGGGTGAGCGGATGAGGGTGGGTTTACATATCCCGGATTTCACGTGGGAAGGTGGCCCGGCAGCCCTCCGCGTGCGCCTGGCCGAAGTGGCCCGACTGGCCGAACAGGCGGGTTTCGATCGGATCAGCGTTATGGATCACGTGTGGCAGATCGGGCACCTCGGTCCGCCGGAGAACGAGATGCTGGAGGCCTACACCACGCTGGGCTATCTGGCGGGCAAGACCGAACGGGTCAAGCTGCTCACCGTGGTGACAGCGGTGGTCTACCGGGATCCTGGGCTGCTGGCCAAAGCGGTCACCACATTGGATGTGCTCTCCGGTGGTCGCGCGATGCTGGGCATCGGTGCGGCATGGAACGAGGAGGAAGCGCGCGGACTCGGCTTGTTCTTCCCCTCCACCGTTGAGCGATTCGAGCGATTGGAGGAGGCGCTACAAATCTGCCGGCAAATGTGGAGCGACAACGACGGCCCGTTCGAAGGTAAGAACTACCGACTGAACCGAACATTGAACTCGCCCCAGTCGTTGAGCCGTCCGCATCCGCCGATTCTAATCGGTGGGGCCGGGGAGAAGAAGACGCTGCGGCTGGTCGCCCGGTACGCGGACGCGTGCAATATCTTCGACTCACCGGAGTTGGCACACAAGCTCGATGTCCTGCGTGAACACTGCACGGCGGAAGGACGCGACTACGCCGACATCGAGAAGACGGTGCAAACTCGGTTCGACCTCGGTGAGCGGGGCGAGCGGGTGCGGGAGACGATCGAACACCTGCATCAGCTCGCGGAGCTAGGCGTGCAAGTCGCGCACGGCACGGTTGTCGGTGCCGGTTCCCTTCGCCCGCTGGAGTTGATGGCCGAACAGGTCATCCCCGCCGTCAGCGGGTTCTAGCCACGGCCCGGCGAAGGGTGTCGCCGCGTAGGCGCCTGCCCCGCTTCGCATGGTTGACTCGGAAGCTCTGCGATTCGCACGAACCTGGCGGCGACCGTTCGTGCCGGCCCGGTACGACTGTCCAAGGAATACGAAAGGCCCGGCATCGCTTGCTCCTGACGAA
>JADGOX010000093.1 GCA_017882745.1 Mycobacteriaceae bacterium
GCCTGCCGACCGCGACGCTTGGGCTCGGCGTAGATCTTGACTGCCTCCTCCAAGCTGATGGTGAACATCTGCTCCTCATCGGTCAGGGAGCGAGAGTCCGTCCCACGCTTGAGGTAGGGACCGTACCGGCCGTTCTGTGCGGTGATCTCCTCGCCGCTGGCGGGGTCGTTGCCGACCACCCGGGGCAGCGAGAGCAGGCGCAGCGCGTCTTCCAAGGTCACTGTCGCCAGGTCCATCGACTTCAGCAAGGAGCCTGTGCGCGGCTTCGGGCCGACGGCCTTCTTCGCCGCTGCCTTCTTGGCGGGAGCCTTCTTGGCCGGTGTCGTCTTCGCGGCGGTCTTCTTCGCGGGTTCGGGCTCGGGAGCCGGCTCAGCCTCGACGGGCGGGTCGGGAAGCAGCTCGGTGACGTAGGGCCCGAAGCGCCCTTCCTTGGCCACGATCTCGTGTCCGCTGACGGGGTCTACGCCCAGCTTGCGCCCTTCCTGTGGGGTCGCGAACAGCTTCTCCGCCACCTCCAAGGTCAGTTCGTCGGGGGAGAGCTCGTCGGGAAGGTTTGCGCGCTGCGATTGCGGCTCACCGTCTTCCCCGGCCACCATCCGCTCGAGGTAGGGACCGAACCGGCCGACCCGCACGTGCACGGGGCGGCCTTCGGCGTCGTCGAAGAGCCGGATGGAGTTGACCTCACGAGCGTCGATCTCCTCGAGGTTTGCCCCCACCAGCTTCTTCAGTCCCCCGGTGCGGGCGACTGAACCTTCCTCGCCGTTCTCGCCCCCGAAGTAGAAAGAACTGAGCCAGTTGGTCCGTTGCTCACGGCCGCCGGCAATGTTGTCGAGGTCGTCCTCCATCGACGCAGTGAAGTCGTAGTCGACGAGCCGGCTGAAGTGCCCCTCCAGCAGACCGATGACCGCAAACGCCACCCACGCCGGCACCAGCGCACTGCCCCGCTTGTAGACGTACCCGCGGTCCTGGATGGTGTTGATGATGGACGCGTAGGTGGAGGGGCGACCGATGCCCATCTCCTCCATCGCCTTGACCAGGCTGGGCTCGGTGTACCGCGCAGGTGGGCTGGTGGTGTGCCCGTCCGGGCTCAGCTCAGCGGCGGTGACAGCGTGTCCCTTGGCGAGCTGAGGAAGCCGCGACTCCTTGTCGTCGGCGTCGGCGCCCGAGCCTTCCTCGACGGTCTCCACGTAGGCCTTGAGGAAGCCGGCGAAGGTGATGGTGCGACCGGAGGCAGCAAACACACACTCTTCACCGGTACCCGCGGTACCGGTGATGCGCAGGCTCAGCGTCGTCCCGCGCACATCGACCATCTGGGAGGCAATGGTGCGCTGCCAGATCAGCTCGTAAAGCCGGTACTCGTCGTTGTTGAGCGTGGAGTGCAGCTCACCGGGGGTCTGGAAACGCTCACCGGCCGGCCGAATGGCCTCGTGCGCCTCCTGGGAGTTCTTCACCTTCTTGGTGTACTGCCGCGGCTGGGGGCTCACGTAGGCCTCGCCGTAGAGCTCACGGGCCTGCGAGCGGGCCGCCGCGATCGCCGTCTCCGACAGCGTGGTCGAGTCGGTACGCATGTAGGTGATGTGACCGTTTTCGTACAACCCCTGGGCGATGCGCATCGTCCGATCGCTCGAGAAGCGCAGCTTGCGGCCGGCCTCCTGCTGCAGCGTGGACGTCATGAACGGTGCATACGGGCGACGCGTATAGGGCTTGTCCTCCGCGGAGGTCACGGTGAGCCCCACGCCCGCCATCGCCTCGGCAAGGCGGCGAGCATGGGCCTCGTCGAGCACGGTCACCGTCGAGGCCTGTTTGATCACCCCGTCGGAACCGAAGTCGCGTCCGGCAGCAACCCGCGCCCCGTCGACGCTGAACAGACGAGCACCGAACGTCTGGGGCGTCGCCTCTGCCCCGGCATCGAGCGTTGCGGAGATGTCCCAGTAGGAGGCGGCGGTGAACGCCATGCGCTCACGCTCACGCTGGACGATGACGCGCGTGGCGACGGACTGCACCCGTCCAGCCGACAGCCGTGGCATCACCTTCTTCCACAGCACCGGACTCACCTCGTAGCCGTAGAGCCGGTCGAGGATGCGACGGGTCTCCTGAGCGTCGACGAGGTCGGTGTCGAGCTCGCGGGTGTTGTCGGCGGCGTCCCGGATCGCGCTCTCGGTGACCTCGTGGAACACCATCCGGCGCACCGGCACCTTGGGCTTGAGGGTCTCCAGCAGGTGCCAGGCGATGGCCTCGCCCTCGCGGTCGGGGTCAGTGGCGAGGTAGACCTCGTCGACGTCGGCCATCAGCCGCTTCAGCTCGGCGACCTTCGACTTCTTGTCCGGGCTGACCACGTAGAGCGCGGCGAACCCGTGATCGACGTCCACCCCGAGACGCGCCCACGGCTCACCCTTGTACTTGGCCGGCACGTCGGCGGCACCGCGCGGCAGGTCCCTGATGTGTCCGCTGGACGCCTCGACGACGTAGTCCGAACCCAGGTAGGGCGCGATCTTGCGCGCCTTCGTCGGCGACTCGACGATCACCAATCGCCGAACGCCGCTACCTGCGCCCTTGCTCGCTGCTGCTGCTGCCACCTGTGGTTCGCACCTTCTCTCATGCTCTGCTGGCGCTGTTGTTGCCACGCCGCCTCTGGGGCACAGGGTGGCACACGATGGAGGAACCGCGCCGAAAGAGCCCGCTGGATGTGGGCCGACAGTCAGCGTTGCAGCGTAGGCCAATACCCCTCTCGGGGCACTGCCGCCGGTGCCGCGCCCAACATCTCAGCCAGGCGGAGCACCCGTCGCCGACCGCTCACCCGCAGGCTGGGGCCACCGCCGCGCGCGCCGAGCAGGATCGGCGCCAAGCCGGCCCTGGCCAGCGCGGCTGCCGCACTCTGGTGTGTATCCGGTGCGTGCGGGTCCAGCCCCAGAAGGTAGCCGGCATCAATGCATCGGCCGGCAGCGAGCGCCCAGGCCCGCAGAGCACGCCCGTCGGGGACCCAGTTGCCGGGGATGTGCTTCACGGCCCCCTTGGTCCAGGACCGACCCAGTTCGGCGAGCTGTGTGGAGGAGCCGGTGCGCACCAGCGGCCCACCCTGCTCCGAGACTCCCAGCTCCGCCGTCAGCCCTGTCTCGCGGACCAGCTGCGCCACCGCTTCTGCCCGCCACTGTGCGTCGAGCACGACAGACACCCGCATGGTTCCCCCGCTGGTGAACACCTGGCCATGGGCAGCGAGAAGACCGGCCAGGTCGGCCA
>JADGOX010000094.1 GCA_017882745.1 Mycobacteriaceae bacterium
CACGTCGCACGGCCGAAGCCAGCTCAACCCCCGAGATCACCTTGGTCACGTATCCGCGGGCACCCGCCCGAATTGCTGCGATCACGTCCTCGGCCGAGTCGGACACGCTCAACGCGAGGCGCACCGGGCCGGCCGCGATCCCGGCGAGCACAGCCGGGCCGCCACCGTCAGGAAGATGCACGTCTAGCAGCACCACATCCGGCTCCAGCGCGTTGATCCCCGCCACCGCCGCCACCACCACCATGCCGGCTTCGCCCACGACGTCGAGGTCTCCCTATCGGACCAGCTGATCTCCTCGGGATGACTGCGCCCGTGCGGTGGAGCCGCGACGAGCGGTTCGCCCGACTTGCGAACGTGGTGGCTGCCGGAGTCCGAAACGGCGACATGCAGGCTGAGGACGCGCTTCGCGTGCTCAAGCATCAGCTTCGAATCTTCAATTGGAAGCAGGCCATGAAGATCACTCGGAGATCGACCGGCGCTCAATGGTCCATCAAGGAGCATGATGGTGCTCCGCCGAAGAACGGGTCCGGTTCGGCGCTGCACTCTGATCACGTGCATCCCCTGAACCGGGATCAGCTCTTCAAGCTGACCTCGGTGGACATGTGCCTCGCGGTTCCTGATCAACTCCGCGAGATCGTCGGATGGGCGAAGTACCCGGAAGCGAGCGTTGAGCTGGTCCAGCAGGATGGGGAGGACTGGGTGCCGATGGAGGCCCCTAACCCGCAGGTCAGCGTTGGTGGCTTACTCCCACTCGATGGTGCCTGGCGGCTTGCTGGTCACGTCGAGCACCACGCGGTTCACCTCGGCCACCTCGTTGGTGATGCGGGTGGAGATGCGCTCGAGCACGTCGTAGGGCAGCCGCACCCAGTCCGCAGTCATGGCGTCCTCGCTGCTCACCGGCCGCAGAACGATGGGATGGCCGTACGTGCGGCCGTCGCCCTGCACGCCGACGCTGCGCACGTCCGCCAGCAGCACCACCGGGCACTGCCAGATCTCCCCGTCCAGGCCCGCTGCAGTCAGTTCCTCGCGGGCGATGAGGTCGGCTGCACGCAGGGTCTCCAGCCGGTGCAAGGTCACTTCGCCGACGATGCGGATCGCCAGACCCGGTCCCGGGAACGGCTGGCGGGCAACGATCTCCTCGGGCAGTCCCAACTCCCGTCCGACCGCCCGCACCTCGTCCTTGAACAGCAACCGCAGCGGCTCGACCAGGGCGAACTCCAGGTCGTCGGGCAGGCCGCCGACGTTGTGGTGGCTTTTGATGGTGGCCGCACCGGTGCCGCCACCGGACTCGACGACGTCCGGGTACAGGGTGCCCTGCACCAGGAAGTCGACGCTCGCCCCGTGGGCCGCGGCATCACCCAGCACCTCTGCGGTGGCATTCTCGAAGCTGCGGATGAACTCACGCCCGATCGCCTTGCGCTTGGTCTCGGGGTCCGAGGTCCCGGCTAGCGCGGCCATGAAGGTGTCCACGGCATCGACAGTGACCAGCTTCGCCCCGGTGGCGGCGACGAAGTCGTTCTGCACCTGTTCCCGCTCGCCGGCCCGCAGCAGTCCGTGGTCAACGAAGACGCACGTCAGCTGGTCGCCGATGGCGCGCTGCACGATCGCCGCGGCAACGGCTGAGTCGACTCCGCCGGACAGCCCGCAGATCGCGCGCTTGTCCCCCACCTGGACGCGTACCTGCGCGACGAGGGCGTCGGCGATGTTCGCCGGGGTCCAGGTGGCCTCGATGCCCGCAATGTCCACGAGGAAACGCCGTAGCACCTCTTGGCCGTGCGGGGAGTGCAGCACCTCGGGGTGGTACTGAACTCCGGCCAGCCTCCGCGCGCGGTCCTCGAACGCCGCGACGGGGGCACCGGGGCTGGTGGCTGTGACGGTGAACCCTGGCGGCGCCACCGTCACCGCGTCGCCGTGGCTCATCCACACCGGTTGGGTGGCAGGAAGTCCCGTGTGCAAGAGGCCGGGTTCCGCCGAGACGCTGAGCTCGGTGCGGCCGAACTCCCTCGTCCCGGTGTGGGCGACGGTGCCGCCGAGCGCACCTGCCATCGCCTGGAAGCCGTAGCAGATGCCGAACACGGGCACCCCCGCGTCGAACAGGGCGGGGTCCAGCTGCGGCGCGCCGGCGACGTACACGCTGGCCGGCCCCCCGGAGAGCACCACCGCGGCAGGCTTGCGCGCCACGATGTCCGCCACAGACATGGTGTGCGGGACTACCTCTGAGTACACCTGGGCCTCGCGTACCCGCCGAGCGATCAGCTGGGCGTACTGGGCGCCGAAGTCGACAACCAGTACCGGGTGGGCGTCATCAAGCAGCTGCTCTGGGGTGTCGGACACGGGGTTCAGCCTAAATCAGCCCGCTTGCGCTTCCGTACCACTGTGCACAACGGTGAGGGGCAATCGCAGCGCCCCCGGGGCATCGGCCGGCACCACGGGGTGCTTCGGCGCTACCGCGCCCACCCTGGAGTACGGGGCACCCTGGGCGGGGCGGGTGTCGCCCTCACCCTGGTTGGGCCACAGCGAGAACGTCCGCTCGGCTTGCGCGGCAATGGTCAACGACGGGTTGACACCAAGGTTCGCCGAGATGGCGGAGCCGTCTACGACGCTGAGCCCCGGGTAGCCGTAGACCCGCTGGTAGGGGTCGATGACGCCGTGCTCCGGGTCCGCGCCGATCGCGCAGCCGCCGATGAAGTGCGCCGTCAGCGGGATGTTGAAGACCTCTCCCCAGGTGCCTCCGGCGACTCCGTCGATGTGCTTCGCCATCCGCCGGGTGGCTTCGTTTCCGGCCGGGATCCAGGTGGGGTTCGGCTCGCCGTGCCCTTGCTTGCTGCTCAGCTTGCGTCCGAACAGACCCTTCTTGGTGAAGGTGGTGATGGAATTGTCCAGGTTCTGCATGACGAGCGCGATGATGGTGCGCTCGCTCCACTTCCGCACCGAGAGCATCCGCAGCAGCGTGACCGGGTGGCGCACGACCTCGAGGAGGAACTTCACCCACCGGGGCACCGAACCACCGCCGTCGGTCATCAGGGTCTGCAGCAGGCCCATCGCGTTGGAGCCCTTGCCGTAGCGGACCGGCTCGATGTGCGTCTTCTCGTCGGGATGGAACGAGGAGGTGATGGCCACGCCCTTGGTGAAGTCACGGGCCGGATCCACCTTGTAGGCCCCGGCCCCGACGATCGACTCCGAGTTGGTTCGGGTCAGCTCACCGAGCTTGGGCGAGAGCTGCGGCAGCTTCCCCGTGTCCTTCATCGCGAAGAGCAGGTTCTGCGAACCCCACGATCCGGCCGCCAGCACCACCTGGCCCGCGGTGATGCTGCGCCGACCCTTGCGCACCCAGGAGCCGGTCCGTTCGGTGGTGACCGTCCACGTGCCGTCGGACCGCTGCTCCAGACCCGTGGCCGTGGTCATCGGCAGAACCTGCGCACCCGCGGTCTCCGCGAGCCCCAGGTAGTTCTTCACCAGGGTGTTCTTGGCACCCACCCGACACCCGGTCATGCAGGCCCCGCACTCGGTACAGCCGGTGCGCTCGGGGCCGACGCCACCGAAGTAGGGGTCGGCCGCCTTCTCCCCCGCCTCCCCGAAGAACACTCCCACCGGGGTCGGGTGGAAGGTCTCACCGACCCCCATCTCCTCGGCCACGGCTTTCATCACCACATCCGACGGGGTGTGGGTGGGGTTGGTGACCACACCGAGCATCCGCTGCGCCTGCTCGTAGTGCGGGCTCAGCTCCGCGCGCCAGTCGGTGATGTGCGCCCACTGCTTGTCGGCAAAGAAGGGCTCCGGCGGCTGGTACAGCGTGTTGGCGTACACCAGTGAGCCGCCACCGACCCCGGCGCCGGCCAGGATCAGAACGTCACGCAACAGGTGGATCCGCTGGATGCCGAAACAGCCCAACTTGGGCGCCCACAGGTAGCGTCGAAGATCCCAGGAGGTCTTCCCGAACTCGTCGTCGGCGAAGCGTCGACCTGCCTCGAGGACACCTACCCGGTAACCCTTCTCGGTCAGCCGGAGCGCGGCGACGCTGCCGCCGAAGCCGGACCCGATCACGAGCACGTCGTAGTCAGTGCTCTTCACTTGTGCCACCCGCACACCTCCGTCTTCCGCCAGTACATGTGAATGACGGTAACCCATTCCTCTGCGCAGCTCGACTCAGGCCCGGACGCTAAGACCCACCCGCTGGAACTCCTTGAGGTCGGAGTAGCCGGACTTGGCCATGGCGCGGCGCAGGCCGCCCACCAGGTTGACGGTGCCGTAGGGGTCGTCAGACGGGCCGACGAGCACCTGTGCGAGCGACCGACGGTCCTCTCCCACTGCGACGGGCATCACCGCACCGCGAGGCATTGAGGGATGCGCCGCCGCTGAAGGCCAGAACCAGCCGCACCCTGCTGCTTCCTCGGCCACGGCCAGCGGTGCACCCACCATCACGGCGTCCGCACCGCACGCGATGGCCTTGGCCAGGTCACCGGAGCCGTAGATGTCCCCGTCGGCGATCACGTGCACGTACCGACCGCCCGTCTCGTCGAGATATTCCCGACGCGCGGCCGCAGCATCCGCAATAGCGGTCGCCATCGGGACGCCGATGCCGAGCACCTCACCGGTGGTGGTCGCGCCCTCGCTGGAGCCGTAGCCGACGATCACTCCGGCCGCACCGGTGCGCATCAGGTGCAGCGCCGTGCGGTGGTCACTCACACCTCCCGCGACGACGGGCACGTCGAGCTCGGCGATGAACGTCTTGAGGTTCAAGGCGTCCGGCCCACCGTTACCGACATGCTCGGCTGAGATGATGGTCCCCTGCACCACCAGTAGATCGATACCCGCCTTCACCAGTCCCGGTGTGAGCGCTGCCGCGTTCTGCGGGCTGACCCGCACTGCGGTGGTCACCCCCGCCGCATGGACCTGCTCGATGGCCACCGCGAGCAGCTCGGGCTGCAGCGGGGCGGCATGCAGCTCCTGCAGCAGGCGGATCACCTCGCTCGGATCATGCGAGCTTGCGGCAAGCTCGGTGACGCGCATCAGCTGCGTCGCGACATCGGCGTGGCGGCCCCAGAGCCCCTCACCGTTGATGACGCCCAGCCCGCCCAGGCGGCCCAGCTCGATGGCGAACTCCGGCGACACCAACGCATCGGTGGGGTGGGAAAGCACGGGGATGTCGAAGCGGTAGGCGTCGAGCTGCCAGGCCGTGGACACCTCTTTGGAGGACCTGGTGCGCCGGGAGGGAACGATGTTGACGTCGTTCAGCTCGTAGGTGCGACGGGCGGTGCGGCCCATGCCAATCTCGACGAGGTCGCGCACGTGCACCCCTTTCCTTGGTTGTGACGAACTGACTGTGTCGCTAGCGGCTGGTGTAGTTGGGGGCTTCCGCAGTCATCGTGATGTCGTGCGGGTGACTCTCCTTGAGCCCTGCCGCGGTGATCTGCACGAATCGCGCCTCTTGCAGCTGCTCGATGGTGTCGGACCCGGTGTACCCCATCGCCGAGCGGAGGCCGCCGATGAGCTGGTGTGTGACCTGCGCCAGCGGGCCACGAAAGGGCACCCGCCCCTCGATGCCCTCGGGCACCAGCTTGTCCTCCGAGAGCACGTCGTCCTGGAAGTAGCGGTCCTTGGAGTAGGACTTCGACTCGCCGCGGATCTGCATCGCCCCGAGCGAACCCATTCCCCGGTAGGTCTTGAACTGCTTGCCGTTCACCAGAATGAGCTCACCCGGCGACTCCGCCGTTCCTGCCAGCAGCGAGCCGAGCATCACGGTGCTCGCGCCGGCCGCCAGTGCTTTCGCGATGTCACCAGAGAACTGGAGACCACCGTCGGCGATGACCGGAACACCGGCCGGTCCACACACCGCGGCGGCCTCGAGGATGGCCGTCACCTGCGGTGCACCGACGCCTGCCACGACCCGGGTGGTGCAGATGCTGCCGGGACCGACACCGACCTTCACCGCGTCCACCCCGACCTCCAGCAGGGCCGCCGCACCCTCACGGGTGGCGACGTTGCCGCCGATGATCTGCACTCGCTCGCCGACCTCGGACTTCAGCTTGGCGATCATGTCCAGCACCGGGCGGCTGTGCCCGTGCGCGGTGTCGACCACCAGTACGTCCACGCCGGCCTCGAGCAGCGCCATGGACCGCTGCCACGCATCGTCACCGATACCCACCGCAGCGCCGACCAGCAGGCGACCGTCGTCATCCTTGGTGGCGTCCGGGTACTGCTCGGTCTTCACGAAGTCCTTGACCGTGATCAGTCCGCGAAGCAGGCCCTGACCGTCGACGATCGGCAGCTTTTCCAGCTTGTGGCGGCGCAACAGGCCCAGCGCCGCCTCTGCGGTCACCCCTACCTGTGCGGTGACCAGCGGCGCGGGCGTCATGACCTCGGACACACGTCTGCTCTGATCGAGCTCAAAACGCATGTCGCGGTTGGTGATGATGCCGACCAGCGCGCCGGTGTCGTCAGTGACGGGCAGCCCCGAGATGCGGAAGCGCGCGCACGTCGCGTTGACGGACGCCAGGGTGTCACTCGGCGAGCAGGTGACGGGATCGGTGACCATGCCCGCCTCGGAGCGCTTGACCGTCTCCACCTGCGCGGCCTGGTCCTCCCAGGACAGGTTGCGGTGCAGCACCCCCATGCCGCCCGCCCGGGCCATCGCGATCGCCATTCTCGACTCGGTAACCGTGTCCATGGCCGAGCTCACCAAGGGCACGCTGATCCGAATGCCCCGGGTGAGCTGCGTGGAGGTGTCCGCCTCGTTGCGCATCACCTCGGACGCGGCCGGAAGCAGCAGCACGTCGTCGAAGGTGAGGCCCAGCATTGCGACCTTCCCTGGGTCGTCGCCGCCGGTGTGCACCGGTCCTGCTGCACTGCTCATCTGTTCCGACCCTCCTGCAAGTGACGCGTTCCCAGCCGACCCTCCACGGGGCCCAAGGCCAGGCCTCCATCGTATCGGCTGGCAGCGACCGCCCCACCCTGCGTACCTTGTAGGAGTGCGCGACCAACTTCCTCCCGGACTGCCACCCGACCCATTCGCCGGAGACCCGACGGACCCGTCAGCGGCGCTCGACGCCTTGGAGCCCGGTGAGCCCTTGGACACCGAGGAACGCCACGCGGTCGAAGAGGACCTTGCCGACCTTGCCGTCTACGAGGCACTGCTTGTCCACCGTGGGGTGCGCGGCCTCGTGGTTTCCTGCGAGGACTGCCAGCAGGAGCACTACCACGACTGGGACATGCTGCGGGCAAATCTGCTTCAGCTGCTGGTCGATGGCACCGTTCGTCCGCACGAGCCTGCATACGACCCCCGCCCAGACGCCTACGTGACCTGGGACTACTGCCGCGGCTACGCGGACGCTGTCACCGGAAACGGCCCTGTCGGCTCCTGAAACACCTGCGCCGCAGCATTCAGCGTGCCCGTGCGTCAACTCAAGAGCCGGTACGCCGTTCGAGGTGATGCGCTAAGGCGCCTGGCCCGATGCAGTTCCTGTGGCTGGAGTGCTGGGTGCGGCAGAGGACGTGGGCTTGGCTGTCGGAGAAGGCAGGCTCGACTGTGACGGGGTGGGCGTCGAACTTGACGACTCGGTCGATGACGGGGTGCTGACCGTCGAACTTGGGCCGGAGGGGTCGACGGTGATCCTGGTGACGCTTTCGGGCGTGGTGGTACTCGTCAGCGGCGAGGTAGTCGTCACCGGTGGGACACGTGTAGGCGCGTAGGTATGGGGGGCGACGCCTACCTGCTTCAGATGGGCACTGAGCGTGGCGTACAGCGTCCCGAGCTCGGCACGCCCGTCGGCCGAGTCCACCGAATGCAGTGCGACACCGACCCGGCCCAATGCGGCGCGCGCCGCCTCAGGTGAGCCGGCGGCGAGTGCACGCTCGGCGAACGTCAGGTTCGCCTGTGCCTCCGTCACCGCGGCAACGGATCGCGCGTGGTCGGCAAACACAACCTGAGTAACGCCCCACAACGGGTCGCCCGGGCGCGAGTCGTGCGCGAGAAGTGAGACTCCGGAGAGCGCGATACCCACCGCAGCCGCAGCGGCGGCAATCGGGGTCAGCAGTCGGGGACGTGATGCCCTCCCCGTCCCGCGTCGGAGTGCGGCTTCTGCTTCCCCAAGATCCGGCTGCCCGGGAAAAGGCACGGACTCGATCTCACGCTTCCATGCCAGCACCAGCCCTGCGAGTTCACCGTCGGCTGCGCCGGCCTCGGAGCGGACAGCGTTGCGCAGCGACTCGACGAGGGCCTCGTCAGCCTGGACCGCGGACAGAACGAGCGGGTGAGGAATCAGGGCACTTGGCACCGGCTCGGAAGAAAGTGACTTCTCGTTCATGGGTGTGCATCCCCCTTCTCTGCCGCCAACGTGTCCTTGAGCTTGGCCAGCCCGCGATGCTGTGCCACCCGCACTGCCCCTGCGGTGCCGCCTACAGCGGCTGCAGTCTCTTCGGCGGACATCCCGACCACCAATCGCAACACCAGAATCTCACGCTGCCGCTCGGGCAGCGTGTCCAGCAAAGAAGCCATGCGCTCGCCTGCGTCGGCGTCAAGGGCACGCTGCTCGGGGCCGGCAGTGTCAATCTCGGCGTCGGGCAACTCAGCCACCGGCTCCGCCCGGTTGCGGGCAGCGCCACGATGGGCATCAGCCACCTTGTGTGAGGCAATACCGTAGACAAACGCGAGGAACGGTCTCCCCTGGTCGCGGTAGCGCGGGAGCGCAGTGATCACGGCGAGACACACCTCCTGGACTACATCATCCGCGGAGACATAGCCGCGTTGTGACGGGCCGACCCGTGCACGGCAGTACCGCGCCACAATGGGTCGGATGACTTCAAGGACACGGGCGAGAGCCTCACGATCGCCGCGCACTGCTGCAGTGGCGTCGTCGTTGAGGCTATCCCCCGCTAGGTCCATCGCACATGTTCACTCCAGTGTTACGGCGCGCACGTGTCTGTGTGGCGGAGTCATCCGATCTGGTCCGTCCTACAAACACCTCCACCGTAACCGGTACCCGCCCGGGGTACACCTTCGCTCGCTGATCACCGGCCGGCGTCACCCGAGAACTCCGCCACGTCTGGCAAGCAGTTCCGCAGCCGAATCCAGCATCGCATCGAGCTCACCCTCACGGGCACCCGAGGACACGGTCAGAGCCTTCAGCAGCATCATGGATGCCCACTGCAACGGAAGTAGACCGTGTGCCTGCGCCTGCACCACTAGTTCTGCAGCGAGCTCCGCCCCACCGTCAGGCCCCAGGGCGGCTGCATGCACGAGCTGCGACTTCACCTGGTGCCGCACAGACGGGCACTTCCTGGTGAGCTGCGCCCCCTGCTCTGCCTGCACTCGGGCCTTCGCCACCGCGCCGTCGCAGAGTGCCGTCTCCGCAGAAACCCAGTGCCAGCGGAGACGGCAGCGCCAACCGGCCGCGTCCAGGCTGGGCTCGCACCGGGCGAGCAACCGCCGGGCAAGGCCTGTCTGCGAGCCTCCCAGTGCGTCGGCAGCCAGTCCGAGCAACGCGTCACACCACGCATCCGCTGCTGGCGCCGACGTGCGTGTCGCCTCGACAAGGGCACGCGCATCCAGCGGCCGTGCCGCTGCGTGTCGGCCGAGCTGACGTAGGTGCGAACCGCGGGTGCTCGCAGCGAGGGACACCAAGCGTGCGCCCGTGGGCTGCCGGACAAGCACGCGCAGCTCGCTGTCCGCCGCGGCGTAGCGCCCCTGGCCGCCCAGAGCGACGGCACGCCACCACCTATTTTCCGGAGTGGTCGCGGCAGGTAGCGGGTAGCAACCGGGGTGCGCGCCGAACGCCGCGTCGCGCAGAAGTTCGTCAACTGCTCCGGCGTCGATCGCCCCAGCATCGGTGTCGTGGCTCACGAGCCTCATTCTCCTGGGCGTCGCGCTCGAGGACAGACCTGGGCTGCGCCACGCGAGGGCCGCACCCTGGTACGGGGTGCGGCCCTCGCGTGGCTCAGCATTCAGACGCTGGGTCAGTGCCCGTGGCCATGGCCGTGGCCGTGGCCGCTGTCTGCGTCCTCGGTTGAGCGCTCCTTCTTCTCCACGACGGCGCTCTCCGTGGTGAGCACCATCCTGGCGATGGACGCGGCGTTGATCACGGCGGATCGTGTGACCTTGACCGGGTCCACAACACCGTCGGCGATGAGGTCGCCATAGGTGAGCGTGGCGGCATTGAAGCCCTGCCCCCGTGGCATGGCCGCGACCTTGTTCACCACGACCGAGCCCTCCTGGCCCGCGTTGCTGGCAATCCAGTACAGCGGGGCCGACAACGCCTTGCGGACGACGGCGACGCCTGTTGCCTCGTCACCGGTGAGGCCGAGCGAGTCGTCCAGAGACGCGGCAGCGTGCACCAGAGCAGAACCACCACCGGCGACGATCCCCTCCTCCACCGCTGCCTTGGCTGCGGCGACGGCATCTTCCACGCGGTGCTTACGCTCCTTGAGCGCCGTCTCGGTGGCGGCACCGACCTTCACCACAGCGACGCCACCGGCGAGCTTGGCCAGGCGTTCCTCCAGCTTCTCGCGGTCCCAGTCCGAGTCGGTGTCCTCCACCTGACGCCGCAGCTGGGCAACACGAGCCTTGATGTCGTCGGCAGTGCCCGCGCCGTCGACGAGCGTCGTGTCGTCCTTGGTGACCACGATCCGGCGGGCACTTCCCAAGGAATCCAGCCCGGCCTCCTTGAGGGACAGGCCTACCTCGGCGGTGATGACCTGAGCACCGGTGACCGTGGCGAGGTCATCGAGGAATGCCTTCCGGCGGTCACCGAAGAACGGCGCCTTCACCGCGCACGCCTTGACGGTCTTGCGGATCGCGTTGACCACCAGGGTCGACAGTGCCTCACCCTCGATGTCCTCGGCGATGATCAGTACCGGCTTGCCGCTCTCGGCGACCTTCTCCAGCAGGGGGAGCAGATCGGCGAGCGAGCTGATCTTGTCGCGGTGCAGCAGGATGTAGGCGTCCTCGAGCACGGCCTGCATCGACTCGGTGTCGGTGACGAAGTAGGGCGAGATGTAACCCTTGTCGAACTGCACGCCCTCGGTTACCACGAGTTCGGTGTCCAGGGTGGAGGACTCCTCGACGGTGACCACGCCGTCGGCGCCGACGGCGGTCATCGCCTCACCGACCATCTGCCCGATGACCTCGTCGCGAGAGGAGACGGTGGCGACCTGCGCGATGGCCTCGGCCCCGACGACCGGGGTAGCAACGGCCACGAGCACCTCAACAATCTTGGCCGCAGCGGCCTCGATGCCCTTGCCCATGGCCATCGGGTTGGCACCCGCGGCGACGTTGCGCAGACCGGCCCGCACCATGGCCTGAGCCAGCACGGTAGCGGTGGTGGTGCCGTCGCCGGCAACGTCGTTGGTCTTGGTGGCGACGCTCTTGACAAGCTGTGCGCCGAGGTTCTCGAAGGGATCCTCGAGCTCGATCTCACGGGCGATGGTCACGCCGTCGTTGGTGACAGTCGGTCCGCCGAAGCTCTTGGCAAGCACCACGTGCCTGCCACGCGGGCCGAGGGTGACCTTCACGGTGTCGGCGAGCTTGTCCACACCACGCTCGATCGCGCGGCGCGCACTCTCGTTGAACTCAATCTGCTTAGGCATGTTGTTCCGTTGCTCCCTGTCCGGGCAATGCACGTGATGGGACTAGCTGATGAATGAGTACCGCCCCGGGGCCCGGAAACATCCGGACCACCGGGGCGGCGCACACGCTGTTCGCTTACTTGCTGACGACAGCCAGCACGTCGCGGGCGGAGAGAATCAGATACTCCTCGCCGGCGTACTTGATCTCGGTGCCGCCGTACTTGCTGTAGATGACGACATCGCCGGGAGCGACGTCCACGGGAATGCGGTCGCCGTTCTCGCTGATGCGGCCGGGGCCAACTGCGACGACGGTGCCCTCCTGGGGCTTCTCCTTGGCCGTGTCGGGGATGACCAGGCCGGAGGCGGTCGTTGTCTCGGCCTCGTTGGCCTGGACGAGGATCTTGTCCTCAAGCGGCTTGATGTTCACGCTCGCCACGATGAGACCTCCACTTTCAGGGGTCGTAGCGTGCCGGGGCGTTCCCCGGCACTGGGGGGTGATCACAGATGCTCAGTTCAACAACCCGGGCCAGCTGCGTCGTCGCGGGAGCCGAAGCTGTCCGGGGTGTTGGTTGGCACTCTATACGTGCGAGTGCCAGCCCTCAAGGGTGGTGCCGTGCCGGTTGTGACCTCGTCACATCGTCACCATTTCGCCGCAGGGGGCAGGCATGATCCACTCCGGACCGTGTACCGAAGGCCGAACCTGGAGAGCGACGATGGCGAAGAATGAACGGTACGGAATCAGTCGACGGGGATTCCTGACCTCAGCAGGCGCGGCGGGCGCGCTCTGGGGCGTGGGCGCTGTGGGCACAGCTACCCCAGCGCAAGCGCTCGACCGGGGGCTGAAACGCACCGCAGAACGTACCACCAGCACCGCAGGCACTACCTTGGAACAGGTGGCCACCAGGGTGAGCGCCACCGGCTACACCCGGCTCACAGCGGGCCCTGGCTGGCCGCTGATGGTACGCACCGAGCTGGCCGGTGCCGGTGGTGAACGCGATGACAACCGCACTGCACTGGCATCGTTCGTGCAGTTCACGGACGTACACGTCGTGGACAGTGAGAGCCCTGTGCGCTTCGAGTACCTGCACCCCATCATCAGCTCCGCCTACCGACCCCAGGAGATCCTCTCCACCCAGGGCACGGCCTCACTGGTGCGTCGGATCAACTCGCTGGTCCCGACCGGCGGCCCCTACACCGGCCGACCGTTCGACTGCATGGTGACCACCGGCGACAACACCGACAACCACGAGCACGTGGAGCTGGACTGGATGCTCACCAGCTTCAACGGCGGTTCCATCACCCCCACCACCGGAGACCTGACTCACTACGAGGGTGTGCAGAACTCCGGGGTCGCGACGTTCTGGAATCCCGAGTCGGGGATGCAGGACATGTACAAGGACCACGGCTTCCCCCAGCTGCCCGGACTGCTGTCGGCGGCGATGCGACAGTTCA
The DNA here is from genome assembly GCA_017882745.1 of Mycobacteriaceae bacterium. Classification (GTDB taxonomy): domain Bacteria; phylum Actinomycetota; class Actinomycetes; order Mycobacteriales; family Mycobacteriaceae; genus X156. The sequence continues at coordinate 13,012 of JADGOX010000094.1, forward strand.
CCACTCCCGGACTCGACCTCCCCTGGTTCAGCGTGTTCGGCAACCACGACGACAGCGTGCAGGGAACGCTTCCCAGCGGGATCCCGTCCTTCGACGAGGCGTACACCGGAAACCTGAAGATCGAAGGCCCAAGCTCGCAGGCTGCAGCTCACAAGCTGGTCGACGCCATGCAGAACCGGCCACACGAGGCCGCCGGACTCGTACCGGAGGTAGCAGGCCTGGTTCGTACCGTCACCCCCGACGCGAACCGCAGGCCCTTCACCCCAAAGGAGTACATCAAGGCACACCTGGACCCCGCCAACAAGGGGCGCCACGGACCCGTCGGCCATGGCTTCCCCGCAGGCAGTGACATCACCGGCATCGCCTACTACACCTTCGAGATAGCTCCCGGAGTTGTCGGGATCACGATGGACTCCACCAACCGGGCCGGCTTCACCGAGGGGTCGCTCGGCCACGCCCAGTTCCGCTGGATCGAGTCGACTCTGGCGGCGGGCAGCAGCCGCTACTTCGACACCGCCGGACATGAGACACGACACACGACCGAGGACACCTTCTTCGTGCTCTTCAGCCACCACACGTCCACCAGCATGGGCAACCTGCTGCCGGACCCCGCGAACATCTTCGAGCCCCGCCACGGCGGCCCTGAGCTCGTCAACCTGCTGCAGCGCTTTCCGAACGTACTGGCATGGGTGAACGGGCACACCCACGTCAACGACATCAACCCACGAATGGGGCCGACCCCGGAACGCAGCTTCTGGGAGATCAACACCGCCTCGCACATCGACTTCCCACAGCACGCCAGGCTGCTCGAGGTCGTCGACAACCAGGACTCCACGCTGTCGATCTTCACGACCTTGGTCGAGGCGGAAAGCCCCTACCAGGCCAACTACAGCGACAGCACAGCGCAGGGTCTGGCCTCGCTCTATCGCGAGTTCGCGTTCAACGACATCCACTACAAAGCGACACGGACCGGCGCCGCCAAGGACCAGAACACCGAGCTGCTGATGCCCAACCCGCTGGGTGGGCTCAACCGGGCGCCGCGCGTGCGCGCCGCGGCCGCGGCGTCGCGGTCATTCAGCGAAGGCTGGTGGTGACCGGCAACGCAGGATCGGCGGCGATTCCCAGGCTCGAGGCGGGGGCTCCGGCCGCAACCAGGTGAGCACCGAGCGCCGCCACCATGGCCCCGTTGTCCGTACACAGCTTGGTGCTGGGCACTCGTAGTCGGATTCCCGCTGCAGCACAGCGTGTCTCGGCCATCGCGCGGAGCCGCGAGTTGGCGGCCACGCCGCCGCCGATCATCAGGGTGTCCACCCCGATGTCGGCGGCGGCGCGGATCGCCTTGCGAGTGAGCACATCGGCAACGGCCTCTTGGAAGCTGGCGGCCACGTCCGCGCGAGGTATCGGCTCACCGGCGCGCTCCAGCGCCTCGACGTGTCGCGCCACTGCCGTCTTCAGGCCCGAGAAGGAGAAGTCGTACCGCGAGTCGCGCGGGCCAAGCATGGGCCGCGGGAACTGCACCGCCGCCGGGTCGCCCTTCCTGGCCAGCAGGTCCAACGCAGGGCCACCGGGAAAGCCCAGGCCCAGCAGCCTCGCTACCTTGTCGAACGCTTCGCCGGCCGCGTCGTCAACGGTGGCACCCAGAGACACCACGGGTTGCGCGAGGTCTGTCACCTGCAAGATGCTCGAGTGGCCCCCGGAGACCAACAGGGCCAGACACGGCGGGAGCGGGCCGTGTTCCAAGGTGTCGACCGCCACGTGGGAGCCGAGATGGTTCACCCCGTAGAACGGCACGTCCCAGGCGGCCGCGTACGCCTTGGCCGCGGCGACACCCACCAGCAGCGCTCCGGCCAGGCCCGGTCCCGCAGTCACCGCCACGGCATCCGGGCGCCGCACGCCAGCAACCTGGAGCGCCCGGTGCACGGTGGGCGACATCGCTTCCAGGTGGGCGCGGGAAGCAACCTCGGGTACCACACCACCAAAGCGCGCGTGCTGGTCCACGCTGGATGCGACTTCGTCGGCGAGCAAGGTCACCGCACCGTCGTCGTGCAGCCGCACGATGCCCACGCCGGTCTCATCGCAGCTGGTCTCGATGCCGAGCACGACGGTCATCGCTGCACCGGTTCTCGTCGTGAGGCGGGCGCGAGACGCCTCATGGAAAACGCATCGGCTCCGCTCGGCTGGTAGTAACGCGGTCGCGTCCCGACGACGACGAACCCGGTTCCACGGTAGAGCTCTTGTGCCGCATCGTTGTCTGTCCGCACCTCCAGCCAGGTGTCACCACCGTGGGCATCGGCCACAACGAGCAGCGCGTCCAGCAACAGTCGGCCGATCCCCCGCCGCTGTCGGGCGGGGTCGACTCCGATGGTGTGCACTTCGTTCTCCGGATCACTCGCGCGGCCCAGCCGGGCTATCCCCGCGTAGCCGACGATCGGGCCGCTGACATCACGTGGGGCAACATCTCGAGCAACCACGTAGTGGTTGTGCGGTTGTCGCAGCTCCGCGCGGAACGCATCGGCACTCCACGGGTTCTCGCCGGGAAACAACAACTGCTCCAGCTCTGCGCAGCGCGATGCGTCCTCGGCCGACATCGGTGTGATCACCACGGTCACTGCTGTGCCACCCTGCGCCGGGCACTGGTGGCCACTGCATCGGGTCGCCGCAGGTAGAGCGGGACGAGCGGCACGGGCACTGCGCCGTTCAGCAATGCGTGCGCCGCGACAGTCACCAGCGCCGCCGGGTCCGGACTGTCCGGTCCGAGCACGGTGCGCCCGAACAGCGCCGCATGTGCCGCGGAACCGGCGACGGCGCTGGCCGAGCCCGCAACAAGCTCTTCCGGCCGCAGGACCCCGGGTCCCTCCACGCGGGTCGCGCCCTCGTACCGGGCCCAGTACACCTCTTTGCGTCGGGCGTCGGTGACCACGAGCAATGCACCCTGATGCCCAGCGGCACCCGCGATGGCGTCCAGGCTGCACACGCCGTGGACCGGGATGTCCAGCGCGTCACCAAAGGCGGCTGCGGTGGCCATCCCCACACGCAGGCCGGTGTACGGGCCCGGTCCAGTTCCGCACACCACCGCATCCAGCCCTCCCGGTGATGTCCCCAGCTCGGCGAGACACTCCAGCACCTGCGGCGTGAGCACCTCTGCATGGGCCCGGGCGTCCACCGTCTGCCGGCAAGCTCTCGTGCGGGCGACGCCGTTGGCGTCAAGCTCCACGAGCGCCGCGAGGACGGTGGGGGTGGAGGTGTCCACGGCAAGCACAAGCACGACTACGGAGGCTACCCGCGCGGGGTGTCCACCCATTCGATGGTCGCAGTGCGGACGTCGTCGGCCGCGTGGCGATCCAGTCGGACGAACAGGTGGCGTTCGGCGAGGTGTTCCACCACTCCCTCACCCCACTCGACCACGACCACCGCTCCGGCGAGGTCCGTATCCAGGTCGAGCGCATCCAGCTCACCGGCCAGATCACCGACTTGCTGGTCCACCCCGCCAAGCCGGTAGGCATCCACGTGGACAAGCGGTATCCCCCGGTCACCGGCGGCATGCTCCCGGGCGATGACGAAGGTGGGCGAGGTGATGGGTCCGTGGACGCCCAGGCCTGCAGCGATGCCCCGCACGAGCACGGTCTTGCCTGCGCCGAGCGGGCCGTCCAGCACCACCAGGTCACCGGCCTGCAGCTCCCGGCCCAGGCGCTCACCGAGCGCTTCGGTGTCGGCCGCAGTTGGGAGGTGCACAGCAGTGCGCTGCGCAGTTGGCGGGTGTTCAGGCACGGAACTTGAGGCGGCGCTTGCGGGGAACTGCCTGAGCGAACAGCTTCACCAGCGCGTCCGTCACCAGGCCGGACTGCTCCAGCTGCAGCAGGTGGCCTGCACCGGGCACGGCGATCAGCTCAGCGTCGCACAGCGTCTCGCCGATCAGCGCAGTGTGCCGGAAGGGCGTCATCCGGTCAGCCTCACCACAGAGCACCAGCACCGGGCGGCCGGCGATCACGGGGAGCGCAGCGAGTTCGTCGTGCGCAGCCAGGGTGGGGAGAAAATCGAGCACGGTCTGAATGGGCGTGCTGGCGATCATCCGCTCCGAGAACTCCGCCACCGCCTTGTCGGTGTGCTTGTCCCCGTATGACATTGCACGAATGATCGGGCCCAGTAGAACATCGACCGGGGGTCGTCCGCGCTGTACCAGACCCGGTCTGAGGTTTCCTGCCCAGCGCAGCGCGCCGATCAGCGGGTTTCGGGAGGAAAGACCGAAGCGGGAAGTCGCCATGCCGCTGGCCGACGTCGCGATCAACGCCACCCCGGTGACCTGGGAGTCAAACAGTTCAGGGCGCTGCCGGGCGAGTGCCATGAGCGTCATCCCGCCCATCGAGTGCCCGACGAGGACCACCGGCCCCGTCGGGGCGACCGTGCGCAACACCGCGTACAGGTCACGACCCAGCTGGTCGATGGTGCAGCGCTTGGGCGCCGAGACCCCTGACCTTCCGTGGCTGCGGTGGTCGTAGAACACCAGCCGGGCATCGGTGAGGGCGGGCAAGTCACGGCGTTGGAAGTACCACGAGCCCATGTTGAGACAGAACCCGTGCACGAAGATCACGGTCAGTGGTGCCTTCGCGCTGCCCACTTCCTCCACCACGAGTGGAACCCCGTCATCGGCCGCCACCGTCGACACCCGGTCGACCGGAAGCAGCCCGAAGCCGTCGGCGGTGAACGGGGACGCGTTCAGCCGCCGCACCGCCTCCAGGTGAACCTTGGCGGCCGCAGCGGCAGCCGCCACGCCCACTGCCCCACCGGCCAGTCCGGCCTTGCTCCAGCCGCTCACGCCGTGTGACCTCCGCCCGTGTAGGTGCGTTTCACACGTCCGTGCACGCCGGTGACAACCTCGTAGTGAATCGTCTCCAATGCGTTCGCCCAGTCCTGCGCACGAGGTTCGCCCTCGTCGCCGGGACCCCAAAACACCGCGACGTCGCCCTCGTGCACGCCCGCACCGCCGGGGCCGCAGTCCACCACCACCTGGTCCATGCAGATCCGCCCGACGACCGGCCGGCGCTCCCCACCCAGCCAGACCTCCAGCCGGTTGGTCAACACGCGCGGCACTCCGTCCGCGTAGCCAATCGGCAACAGTGCCACCGTGGTCTCTCGCGGAGCGGTCCACAGGTGACCGTAGGACACCGCCTCGCCAGCGGCGACCGACTTGACGAGAGCTACCCGTGCCCGCAGCGTCATGGCCGGGCGCAAGCCGAAGGTACCGGCAGCGGGCACCGGTGAGAGCCCGTACACCGCGATTCCTGGACGCACCATGCTGAAGCCCAGGTCCGGCCGGGTGAGTGTGGCTGCGGAGTTTGCGAGGTGCACCACCTGGGGGCGCACGCCCGAACGCCGAGCCTGCGCCAGCGCCTCGCTGAGCCGCTCCGCCTGCAGGCTGATCACCGGGTTCGTGGGCTCATCTGCGAAGACCAGGTGTGAGAACAGCCCCCGTACCTCGACGACGCCTTCGGCCTGTGCCCGCGCCAGCCCGTCCAGGAACTGGGGCCACTCGGCGGCAGCGACGCCGTTGCGGTTGAGCCCGGTATCGACCTTGATGCTCACCACCGCGGGGTGCCCCACCGCACGTGCGGCGGCCACCACCGCGGCCAGATGCCGCGGCGAGGACACCCCGAGCTGGATGTCCGCCGCAATGGCCGGGGCAAAGTCCTCGTCGGCCAGGTGCAACCACGACAGCACTGGTGCGGCGATACCGCCGGCACGCAGGGCAAGCGCCTCCTCCAAGGTGGCGACCCCGAGCTCAGCTACACCTGCTGCGAGCGCGACCCGAGCCACCTCAATGGCCCCATGCCCGTAGCCGTCGGCCTTGACCACGGCCATGACCGCCGCCTCACCGGCGTTCTCTCGGAGCACACCGATGTTGTGCGCTATCGCGTCGAGGTCGATGAGCGCCTCTGCCCGCGGGCCACCTCGGTACGGCAGTCCTGATTGGGGTATCCCTGACTGCGTCATGGCCGACTGCCGTCTTCCCCGCCGCGGACACGGCGAATTGCCCCCGACAGGTGCGCCAGGAGCGTGGAGGCCGAGGCGGGTGCACCGTCAGCCGCGATCTCGGCGGCCAGCCCGTGCACGTGAGCCCCCGCGCCGGCAGCAGTCAGTGGGTCGAGACCGGCGGCCAGGAGCGCACCGACCACCCCGGAAAGCACATCACCCGAACCAGCGGTGGCAGCCCATGCCCCGGGGGCGCTGTTCACCAGCACCGAACCGTCCGGCGCTGCGATCACGGTCGTATGTCCCTTGAGGAGCACCGTGGCGTTGAAGCGCTGCGCGGCCTCACGAACGGCAGCGACCCTGTCCTCGCCGGGAGCTTCCCCGGTCAGCCGGGCGAACTCGCCGGCGTGCGGGGTCAGCAGCACCGGCCCACGGTGGCCCTCGAGCAGTTCTGGGTCCCGCGCCAGGACTGTGATCCCGTCCGCGTCGACCAGCACCGGGACCCCAGCGGCGAGCACATGCTCCAACACGGCGACGGCGGCCTCACCTGTGCCCAGCCCCGGTCCCACGGCCCACGCCTGCACCCGGTCGGCGTCAGCGAGATCATCCACGGCCACCACCTCTGGCCACCGGGCAAGGACGGCGCCCTTGGCGGTGCCGATGTAGCGCACCATCCCGGCAGTGGCGGCGACCGCCGCCCCGCTGCACAACACCGCGGCGCCGGGATAGTCCGCCGATCCTGCGACGATTCCCACCACGCCCTGGGTGTACTTGTCGTCCCGGGGGCCGGGCACGGGCCATAGCGCACCCACCTCGGCGCGCTCCAAGCTGCGCAAGTTCGAGACCGGCAGCTCCAAGCCGAGCGGGACGAGCTCTACCCGTCCGCAGTGCACCGGCGCCAGCAGGTGCACCGGCTTGCGCGCACCGAGGGCGACGGTCACCTCTGCACGCACCGCCGCGCCGGACACGGCCCCGGTGTCCGGGTCGACCCCGCTGGGGAGGTCGACGGCGATGATCGGCGCCTGCGCCGCCGTGACCAGTGCGGCTGCGTCTGCCCGCAGGCCTCCGCGAGCAGCAAGGCCGACGATCCCGTCCACCACCAGATCAGCCCCCGGCAACGCCGACGCGTCTCCGATCCTGCCGCCCACCCGCAACAGCGCGGCCAGCCCGGCAGGATGCGCGCGCTCGGGATCCAGCAGGATCGCAGTCACCGCGACGCCCCTGCGCCGGAGGAATGCGCCCGCCCACAAGGCATCACCGCCGTTGCCGCCCGCGCCAACAAGAAGCACCACGTCTCTGCCGCTGGTGGCGCCGCAGCGCCGCGCCAGCTCACGGAGCACAACAGCAGCGACCCCGAAGGCGGCGCGACGCATCAGTACGTTCTCGGGACTTCGGGCGAGGACGGGTGCCTCTGCGGCCCGAACAGCCGCGACCTCGTAGGCCTCACGCACGGTGCTTCATCGCCTGAGAATCCTTCATCGCCGGGGGGGCATCGTCGGGCTCATTCCACGGTCACCGACTTCGCGAGGTTGCGCGGCTTGTCCACGTCATACCCCCGCGCCTGGGCGACCTCCGCCGCGAACACCTGTAGCGGGACGGTCGAGACCAGTGGCTGCAGCAAGGTCGGCACCGCCGGGATCTCGATGAGGTGATCGGCGTACGGGCGCACCGCCTCGTCGCCCTCCTCAGCGATCACCACCGTTCGGGCCCCACGGGCCTGGATCTCCCTGATGTTGCTGATCATCTTGGAGTGCAGCACCGCGCGACCCTTCGGCGAGGGCATTACCACGATGACGGGCAGGCCCTCCTCGAGGAGCGCGATGGGGCCGTGCTTGAGCTCGCCCGCGGCGAAACCCTCAGCGTGCATGTAGGCCAGCTCCTTGAGCTTGAGCGCACCTTCCAGCGCCACGGGGTAGCCGACGTGGCGGCCGACGAACAACACAGTGGGCGAGGCCGCAAGCTCTCGGGCCAAGGCGCGGACCGGCTCCACCGTCTCGAGCACCCGCGCGACCGCGGCGGGCATCCGCGCCAGTTCGGCGAACTCAGCCGCGACCTCGTCAGGATACTTGGTGCCCCGCGCCTGGGCCAGCGCCAGCCCCACCAGGCAGTTCGCAGCGATCTGCGCGAGGAAGCACTTGGTGGAGGCGACCCCGATCTCGGGCCCGGCCCGGGTGTAGAGCACCGCGTCGGCCTCACGGGGGATCTGGGCACCATTGGTGTTGCACACGGCCAGGACCTTGGCCTTCTGGCCCTTGGCGTGGCGCACGGCCTCGAGCGTGTCCGCCGTCTCGCCGGACTGGGAGATTGCCACCACCAGGGTGGAACGGTCCAGCACCGGGTCGCGGTAACGGAACTCGCTGGCGAGTTCCACCTCAACCGGCAGCCGCGTCCAGTGCTCGATGGCGTACTTGGCGAGCAGACCGGAGTTGTAGGCGGTGCCACAAGCCACGATGAACACCTTGTCGACGTCCCGCAGGTCCTGGTCGCTGAGACGTTGCTCGTCCAGGACGATTCGGCCGCCGACGAAATGTCCCATCAGGGTGTTCTCGATGGCTGCGGGCTGCTCCTCGATCTCCTTGAGCATGAAGTAGTCATGGCCGCCCTTCTCGACGGCCGCGAGGTCCCAGTCGACCGTGAAGGGGTGGGTCACGACGGCGTTGCCGTCGAAGTCGGTCACCACGTAGCCCTCGGCCGTGGCCACGACCACCTGGTCCTGCCCGAGCTCCACGGCTTCGCGAGTGGAGGAGAAGAACGCAGCGACGTCGGAGGCCACGAAGGTCTCCCCATCCCCGACCCCGACGACAAGAGGGGTGGAGCGCCGCGCAGCGACGATCATGTCGGCGTGGTCGGCGTGGGTGAACACGAGCGTGTATGCACCTTCGAGACGCCTGCAGACGGCGCGCACCGAGTTCGGAAAGTCCCCCGCTGTGTCGCCCTGGGCGTACGCCAGTGCCACAAGATGGGCGGTGGTCTCCGTGTCGGTGTCGCTTATCAGTTCGACGCCGGCCTTCTCGAGCTCGGTGCGCAACGCAGCGAAGTTCTCGATTATGCCGTTGTGCACCACGCTCACCTTGCCGGTGGCGTCTGAGTGCGGGTGGGCATTGCGGTCTGTGGGCTTGCCGTGGGTAGCCCAGCGGGTATGCCCTATCCCGGTGGTGCCGGCAAAGCGATCCGCTGGGGAAAGGGCGAGCTCCGCCTCAAGGTTGGCCAGTCGCCCAGCCTTGCGTTCCACCTCGGTGTGGCCCGCGCCGTCGAGCACCGCCACGCCCGCCGAGTCGTAGCCGCGGTACTCCATTCGACGCAAACCCTCCACCACGACGTCCAGCGCCTGGCGGTGGCCGACGTACCCCACGATTCCGCACATAGTGGCGAGCCTACTGGCGCCACGACAAGTACCTGACTGGTGCACCCGCGGTAGATGCGGATGAAATCGGCTAGCGTCACTGCTCGTGGCTCACACCAAGCTCGCTCACGGAGGCGTCAAAGATTTGATGAGGGCGCTCAGCAGGCCTGGGCCCCACCCGGTCCTGCGCGGAGACCTGGCGCTGGCCGGACTGCCCGGCGTGGTGATGACCCCCGCCGAGGGCTGGGGCCTGCCCGCGGTCGCGTTCGGCCACGGCTGGATGCAGCCGACCTCTCGCTACCTGGGCACCTTGAAGCACCTTGCGTCCTGGGGGATCGTCGCCGCGGCGCCGGCCACCCAACGCGGTCCCGTACCGTCCCACCTGCAGCTGGCCGCCGACCTCCGCACCACCTTGGACATCTGCGCCCACGTCCGCCTCGGCCCGGGCGAGATCAGTGTGCAACCCGAGCGCCTGGCGCTTGCCGGTCACGGCATGGGCGCAGGGGCCGCAGTGCTCGCAGCTGCCCAAGACGCCCGCGTCAAGGCCGTCGTGGCCTTTGCCCCGGCCAGCACGAGCCCCTCAGCGGTGACGGCAGCATCCAGCTGCACGATGCCGGCACTGTTCATGGCTGCTCCCGCCGACGACACGGTCCCCGCGCAGGGCCACGCTGAGTCCCTCGCCAGAACCTGGGGTGGCGCGGCGGTGCTCCGGACAGTGCAGAAATCCTCAGACCTGGGTCTGGCCGAGGGTTGGCACTGGAGCAACCAGCTCTTCGACGG
>JADGOX010000095.1 GCA_017882745.1 Mycobacteriaceae bacterium
GGGCAGCACATTTCGACGTTGCTCATGACACTGCTGTTCCGGTTCATGCGGCCCCTGGTGGAACACGGCCACGTCTACCTGGCCGCTCCGCCGTTGTACAAGATCAAGTGGAGCAAGGGGATCCCGGACTTCGTGTACTCCGACCGGGAGCGCGACGTGTTGATGGAGGCCGGACTGAAGGCCAACCGCAAGATCAACAAGGACGACGGGGTCCAGCGCTACAAGGGTCTTGGGGAGATGAACGCCAAGGAACTGTGGGAGACCACGATGGATCCGGACCACCGGATTCTGCGCAAGGTGACCTTGGACGACGCCGCGACCGCCGACGAGCTGTTCAGCGTGCTGATGGGCGAGGACGTCGAGGCCCGCCGCAGCTTCATCACACGTAACGCCAAGGATGTCCGGTTCCTGGATGTCTGACGATGCACGCGCGCGGACCGGTGGCTTCTCGCCGGTGGCACGCACACTTGATGTAGGAGAGTCTGAATGACCGACACCCCGCTGCCCCCCGAGGACGGCGCCTCCGACGGGCCTGTGGACAGTCCGCTCGTCACCGACGGAGAAATCATCCGTGACCGGATCGAACTGGTGGACATCCAGCAGGAGATGCAGCGCAGCTACATCGACTACGCGATGTCGGTCATTGTCGGCCGTGCGTTGCCCGAGGTCCGCGACGGGCTGAAGCCGGTGCACCGCCGCGTGCTCTACGCGATGTACGACTCCGGCTTCCGACCTGACCGCGGCTACGTCAAGTCCTCTCGCGTGGTTGGTGAGGTGATGGGTAACTACCACCCCCACGGGGACTCCTCGATCTACGACACCCTGGTGCGTCTGGCCCAGCCCTGGTCCCTGCGTTACCCACTCATCGACGGGCAGGGCAACTTCGGCTCCGCCGGCAACGACCCCGCCGCGGCCATGCGGTACACCGAGTCACGGCTGACGCCGCTGGCCATGGAGATGCTGCGCGACATCGACGAGGAGACCGTCGACTTCTCCCCGAACTACGACGGCCGTACCACCGAGCCGAACGTGCTGCCCAGCCGCTTTCCGAACCTGCTGGTGAACGGCTCCGGCGGGATCGCCGTCGGCATGGCGACCAACATGCCCCCGCACAACCTCCGTGAGGTCGCCGCGGCCGTCATCTGGGCACTGGAGAACTACAGCGCTGACGAGGAGACCACCCTCGCCGCGGTGATGGAGCGGGTCACCGGACCGGACTTCCCGACGGCGGGGCTGATCGTCGGCTCCGAAGGTATTCGGGACGCCTACACCACCGGCCGCGGGTCCATCCGCATGCGCGGTGTGGTCGAGGTCGAGGAGGACGCCCGCGGGCGCACCACCATCGTCGCCACCGAGCTGCCCTACCAGGTGAACCCGGACAACCTCGTCACCAGCATCGCGGAGCAGTTGCGCGACGGCAAGATCGCTGGCATCTCCGACATCCACGACGAGTCCTCGGACCGTGTCGGCATGCGCATCGTGCTCACGCTGAAGCGCGACGCCGTGGCCAAGGTGGTGCTGGCCAACCTCTACAAGCACACACAGTTGCAGACCAGCTTCGGCGCCAACATGCTGTCCATCGTCGATGGGGTGCCCCGCACCCTGCGGCTGGACCAGATGATCCGCCTCTACGTCATCCATCAGCTCGAGGTCATCGTCCGCCGCACCCGCTACCGGCTGCGCAAGGCCGAGGAACGCGCCCATATCCTGCGCGGACTGGTCAAGGCACTGGATGCCTTGGACGAGGTCATCGCGCTGATCCGGGCGTCCGCGTCGGCCGAGGTAGCTCGCACCGGCTTGATGGATCTTCTCGATGTCGACGAGGTCCAGGCCCAGGCAATCCTCGACATGCAGCTGCGCCGACTGGCCGCACTGGAACGTCAGCGCATCATCGACGAGCTGGCCGAGATCGAGCGAACCATCGCCGATCTGCAGGACATTCTCGACCGGCCGGAGCGTCAGCGTCAGATCGTGCGTGACGAGCTCACCGAGCTGGTGGACAAGTTCGGCGACGAGCGGCGCAGCCGGATCATCCCTGCTGACGGCGACGTCTCGATGGAAGACCTCATCGCCCGCGAGGACGTGGTGGTCACCATCACCGAGACCGGCTACGCGAAGCGCACCAAGACCGATCTGTACCGCGCGCAGAAACGCGGTGGCAAGGGAGTGCAGGGGGCAGGGCTCAAGCAGGACGACATAATCAGCAAGTTCTTCGTCTGCTCCACCCACGACTGGATCTTGTTCTTCACCACGAAGGGCCGGGTCTACCGCGCCAAGGCCTACGAGCTGCCTGAGGCCAACCGCACGGCCCGTGGCCAGCACGTGGCGAACCTGCTGGCGTTCCAGGCTGACGAGAAGATCGCCCAGGTCATCCAGATCAAGAACTACGAGGTCATGCCGTACCTCGTGCTGGCCACGAGGGGTGGCCTGGTCAAGAAGACCAAGCTCACCGACTTCGACTCCAACCGCTCCGGCGGCATCGTCGCGGTCAACCTCAAGGAGGACGACGAGCTGGTCGGGGCCGTGCTGTGCTCCGCCGAAGACGACCTGTTGCTGGTCTCTGCCCTCGGGCAGTCGATCCGCTTCTGTGCCACCGATGACGCCCTGCGACCGATGGGCCGGGCCACCTCCGGGGTGCTCGGGATGCGGTTCAACGGGGAGGACCGGCTGCTCTCGCTCAACGTGGTGCAGGAAGGCATGTTCCTGCTGGTGGCGACGGCGGGAGGCTATGCCAAGCGCACCGCGATGGAGGACTACCCCGTGCAGGGACGTGGCGGGAAGGGGGTGCTCACCATCCAGTACGACCGGAGACGTGGCACTCTGGTGGGCGCGCTCATCGCCGACATCGACGACGAGTTGTATGCCATCACCTCCGGCGGCGGGGTCATCCGGACCACGGCGAAGGAAGTGCGCAAGGCCGGACGGCAGACCAAGGGCGTGCGGTTGATGAACCTCGGGGACGGCGTCGATCTGGTGGCCATCGCCCGCAATGCCGATGAGCCCGGTGAGCCCGGCGACGAGCCCATCACTGCTAAGGAGCACTCATGAGCACTCCCTCTCGCCCTGGCGGGTCAGGTTCTGGTGGACGCCAGCCCGAGAAGGGCTCGGGCACCGCTCGGCCCGTCAGCTCAAGTAACAAGGAGAAAGAGAAGGCCAC
>JADGOX010000354.1 GCA_017882745.1 Mycobacteriaceae bacterium
CACCGTCAGCAGTCTGTACCGTCCAGTGTGTCCCCATGGCGTCCAGCCCGACGACCGGACGACCGCCCTCGATCTGCACTCCGGGGAGCTCGACAACCCTGCGACGGAGCGTTGTTTCCAGCAACGGTCGACTGGTGGACAACACCTCGAAGGATCGGCCGGTGCGGTTGGCCCAACCCTGCTCGCCGAGCCACGCCATGTCCGCGGTGTCGAAGGCAACGGCGCCGACAGCGAGCAGGTCATCCCGGAATCCGGGGAGCAGTTGCTCGGCGGCCAGTAGCCCGCGGTGCAGGAAGACGTGCGGCTGCCGGCCCTGCGGCACGCCCGGTCGGGCGACCGGATCGGAGGGCAGATCGTCCCTCTCGAGGACGGTGACGGAGCGGCCAGAACCGGCCACGGCGGCGGCGGCGAACAGCCCGGTCGTGCTCGCTCCGATGATCACGACGCGGTGGGTCGGCATCAGACCCCTTTTCGGTGGTTCCGGGGTCGATCATCCCAGCGCCGGCGTCGGTGACCAGTGGTGAGAGGCCGAGGTGGACGCGCCCGGGAACACGCCACCACACCCCGCTCGGCGGCACGCGTCACCCATCGGCCTCGAACACCCATCACCAGCACCGCAGACACGGACCCGCGTACGGTTGTCGGCCCGGACGCTTCCGCACCTTCGCGGCGAACTGGACGGGCACCCGGGCGCCGCCGCCGCTGCCACCGATCGATCAACAGGGCTCGTCCCGCGCCCGCTGCGGCGGGCTCACGCCGCACTCGGCTGTCCCAGCAGGGCTGTCCCAGCAGGCTGGGACAGCCCTCCGGGGATCTGGCGGTGCGTCCCCACCCCCGTCGATCCCGACGATGAATCGCGGGCACCGGCTTCGCTCACGGCACCGGCTACCCGGGTGGTGTACGGCCATACGACCGGCCCCGCGCCTGGGGATACGGCATCGCGCCGAGCTTGCGGTGATGACCCGCACGACGACGTCCTGGCCGGCGTGGACAACGGGGTCGCTGACCTGAACCGCAGTTCTTCCGCTTCCCATGCGGCACAGGCGTGCCAGGCGGAACTGTCGCGGGTCCCCGAGCGGTGTGCACGGTTGAAAGGATCAGGCGAGGATTGCGTCATGGGCAATGATTACCGGTTCCTCACCGTCTGGCGGGTGGCCGGCACCGTGCCTGAGGTGATGGCGGTCCTGGGTGATGCCGAGTCACTTCCCCGGTGGTGGCCGTCGGTGTACCTGAGCGTCGTTCCGGTGAAAGACGCCGCACCGGACGGAACCGGCCGGGTTGTTGACCTTCACACTCGCGGATGCCAGTATCTTTCCGCCGAGTTAATGAGCGGGTGAACCGGTGTCGCCGGTCCCCCAGGGAGTCGATCCGGTCGGTGATGCGCGAGCTCGCATGTGGTCCGCCATCGCATAGCCCACCACTTTCTTTGAGAAGCAATCCAAGACCGTCGCCAGATAGAGCCAGCCCTCCCAGGTCGTGGCGGGCTTGTTCGCCGCCATCTGCAGTGCCTGCGTGACCAACGACGTCGGAGTGCGCCGGTCCGTGGGACGCACCGGGTCGGGCACCGCCGCCGCGTCACCAGCGATGGTCGTGATCGGCCGATCATGGAACAGCCCTGTCGAGCGTTTCGCGCCGTTGGACACCTCGGTGATCCACAGGTCCCGTCTGACTGAAAGCGACGCCGATGACGTCCGGCAGAACGCATTGCTGCGCCTGGTGGAGCACCTGGAAGGCATTAGGGAGCCGCGCGCACTTCCTGGGTGGATTGTCACCACCGCCCGGAACGAGGCGCTCCGAGTCTTGTCCGCCCGCCGCCGAGTGGAACTGGTCGACCCGCGGATCGACGATCGACTCGATACGCTCGATAACGAGGACTTGGGAACGAACCTCTTGCTGGCGGAAACGACGGCAGGTGGTTCGCACCGGACTCGCGGAACTCCGCTCTGAGCACAGGGAACTGTTGCTGCTGGTTTCGGATCCTGAGATCTCCTATCGACAGATCAGCCGGCGGCTCGGCATGCCCACCGGAAGCATCGGACCCACCCGAGCACGGTGCCTGCAAAAGCTCAGGGACACCACGACGCTGCAAACCCTGGCGAGCTAACACTTGCGTTCCGGCAATACCGTATTACCAGCATTTGCAGGCTGCTGCTGGGCTGTCATCGTGCTGCATGAGTCGATGCTCGCCTGAATGACGCCGCTGGGCCGCCAGTACCCACCGGCACCTGCCTTGACAGGCCAGGATCCGTGGGATCTGATCCGTCGTCATCAACGCGCACTCATGTCCGGGCTACCGCTGCTCAGCTATGCGAGGCTCCGTCGAACTGATCTGCTTGAACAAGCGCAACTGCTGTAGGCCGAGGTGCATGGCCTGGCTGGCGTGACCCTGGACCGCGTACCGGCCGCTGATCTCCAATGGTCCTGATCGGGATTCCTGTTGGCAGACCGGGGCGACGGTCCCGGGGTCGGTGTAGGTGGCCACCCCTACCCATGATCGCCGCGGCGTACGGTTGCCGCCCCAGGAAAGCTCGACAGCGCGGAGGGCGTGCGACGCTGTGCGGCGTGGAACCGGTGGAGCTTCAGGCGTCCGGGTTTCGCCTGCGGCCCTGGCGCGCCGACGATGCGCCGGCCGTGCTGCTGGCGGTCCGTGATCTGGCGATCGCCCGGTGGAACCCGGTCGACCGACCTGACCCGGACCTTCGGGTTGCGCAGGCGTGGGTGGAGGACCGCGGTGACTGGACCGGGTCGGAGCATGCGTCGTTCGCGGTTGTCTCTGTGGACGGCGACGTGCTCCTCGGCTCGGTGTCGCTGTTCAAGATCGACCGTGTCCATGGCAACGCGGAGATCGGTTACTGGACGGCGCCGCGGTCGCTGGGGATGGGAGTCGCCACGACTGCGGTTGACCTGGTCGCCCGGTGGGCGTTTGACGTGGGCGAGTTGCACCGCGTGCAGCTCTACCACGCCGTGGACAATCCCGCGTCGTGTCGGGTGGC
>JADGOX010000096.1 GCA_017882745.1 Mycobacteriaceae bacterium
CTCCTGGGTGTGATGGAGCTCTACGGCCAGGCGTTGTTCGGTTCACAATGGCGCGACGTGGTCGCCTTCGTCCTGCTAATACTCGTATTGCTGGTGCGGCCCACCGGCATCCTCGGTGAGTCCCTCGGGAAGGCACGCGCATGACCGCAGCAGCGAACTCTCCCGTGCTCGAGCACAAGGGCCGCCCGCCCGGCCACGGCGTCGGGGACCGGTTCCGCGACTGGTGGAATCGGCTCTCGCGGCCCGCGCAGTGGGGTTTCGGGGTTCCGTTCATTCTGCTCATCGCGTTGCTTCCGGTGCTCAAGCCGCCGTTGATCGACACCCCGGGAACCGACTTCGGCGGAGTGATGGCGCAGTTCGCGATGTACGCGCTCCTGGCCATCGGACTCAACGTCGTTGTGGGCCAAACCGGACTGCTCGACCTCGGCTACGTCGGCTTCTACGCCATGGGCGCCTACACCGTCGCCATACTGACCAGCCCGAACAGCCCATGGAACCAGACCGGCCCTGACGGCTGGCTCAGCGACAAGTGGGCTTGGTTGGCGGTGCTGCCGTTGGCGGTGATCATCACTGCGATATCCGGCGTCATTCTGGGCACCCCGACACTGCGGCTGCGTGGTGACTACCTGGCGATCGTGACGCTCGGCTTCGGTGAGATCGTGCGGCTTCTGGCGGACAACCTGAAGCAGATCACCGGTGGTGGGCAGGGCCTCTCGCGGGTCGCCTACCCCCACGTGGGGGAGACCGCCTCGGACCCGAACGGGGTCTTCTCGGCAGGCAACACCGGGGGCCGAGTCAACTCCGGAGTCTGGTGGTTCTGGGCCGGAATGGTGTTCATCGTCATCGTTCTCATCATCGTCGGCAACCTCGAGCGCAGCAGGGTCGGGCGCGCGTGGGTGGCCATCCGTGAGGACGAGGATGCGGCCGAGATCATGGGTGTACCCACCTTCAAGTTCAAGTTGTGGGCGTTTGTGATCGGCGCCTCCATCGGCGGACTCTCCGGCGCGCTCTACGCCGGGCAGGTGCAGTTTGTGGTGCCGACCGGCTTCAACGTCATCAACTCCATGTTGTTCTTGTGTGCTGTGGTGCTGGGCGGCCAAGGCAACAAGCTCGGCGTCATTCTCGGGGCCTTCATCGTCGTCTACCTGCCCAATCGGGTGATGTCGATCGACATCGGTGGTCAGTCGCTGGGTGATTTCAAGTACCTCTTCTTCGGGTTGGCGCTGATCGTGCTGATGATCTTCCGGCCTCAGGGCTTGCTGCCGGTGCGGCAGAAGCTCCTGGCGTTCGGGCGCCAGATCTATCTCGCTGTGCACAAGACGGAAGCCAGTGCCACCGATAGCGCGAAGGCGAGCCGATGAGCAAGCACTACCCGGAGCAGTCGCCGGAATCCGTGAATCCTGAGCCTGTGGAGCTCCCGCCGGAGGACGTCTACGTTCGCCCCGAGGAGATCGACCCGACCCTGGCTGATCCCGAATCCGTCGCTGCAGTGGTCGCCCCGCAACGTGAGATCCAGACCGAAGAAGGGGACGCGCTGCTGTCGGCACACAACCTCACGATGCGTTTCGGCGGCCTCGTCGCCCTCGATGACGTGACCTTCGATATCAATCGGGGCGAGATCCTCGGGCTCATCGGTCCCAACGGGGCCGGCAAGACCACCTGCTTCAACGCGCTCACCGGCGTCTATCGGCCGACGTCGGGAACGGTAATGTTCGATGGCAAGCCCCTGGGGAGGCTCAAACGCCACGAAATCACCCGCCGCGGTATCGCGCGCACCTTCCAGAACATCCGACTCTTCGGTGAGATGACGGCCCTGGAGAACGTGGTGGTCGGCACAGATGCCCGACACAAGACCTCTGTGCCTGGCGCAGTCTTCCGCAGTAAGCGGCACTTTCGCGAGGAACGCGACGCGATCGAGCGCGGAATGGCGCTGTTGGAGTTCGTCGGTGTCGAAGCGCGTGCAGTGGAGAAGGCACGCAACCTGTCCTACGGCGAGCAACGTCGTTTGGAGATCGCCCGCGCGCTGGCGACCGAGCCGAAGCTGCTCTGCCTGGACGAGCCTGCCGCCGGGTTCAACCCGAGCGAGAAGTCGGCGTTGATGGACCTCATCCGCAAGATCCGCGAGGACGGCTACACCGTGCTGCTGATCGAGCACGACATGCGTTTGGTGATGGGGGTGACCGACCGCATCGTGGTTCTGGAGTTCGGCCGCAAGATCGCGGAAGGTCCGCCCAAGGATGTGCGGGAGAACCCGGCCGTCATTGCCGCCTACCTAGGAGTGCCTGACGATGCCATTGCTTGAGATCTCCGACATGGCGGTCAGCTACGGCCGCATCGAAGCGCTGCACGGGATTTCCCTCACGGTGGAAGAGGGTGAGCTCGTCACGCTGCTGGGAGCCAACGGCGCCGGCAAGTCCACCACCATGCGGGCCATCTCCGGGCTACTGCCACTGACTCGGGGCCACGTGTTCTTCGACGGGGAGGACATCACCAAGGTCAAGGCTCACCTCCGGGTGCTCAGCGGCATCGTGCAGGCGCCTGAGGGCCGTGGGGTGTTTCCCGGGATGACCGTGCAAGAGAACCTTGACATGGGTTGTTATGCAAGGAAGTTCGCGAAGAAGTCGGAGTACAAGGAGCGGCTGGGCTGGGTGTACGAGTTGTTCCCCCGGCTGCTGGAACGGCGCAGCCAGATCGGCGGCACGATGTCCGGAGGCGAGCAGCAGATGTTGGCCATCGGACGTGCGTTGATGGCCAGGCCCCGGGTGCTGCTGCTGGACGAGCCGTCGATGGGACTCGCCCCGATGATCATCCAGCAGATCTTCCGCATCATCTCGCAGATCAACGCCGAAGGCACCACCGTGCTGCTGGTCGAGCAGAATGCACAGCAGGCGCTGAACCGCTCGGATCGTGCCTACATCCTGGAGACGGGTGAGGTGACCCGCACCGGCGGCGGCAAGGAGCTCCTGGCCGACGACAGCATCCAGGCGGCCTACCTCGGCGTCGCCTGACCGCTGCTCTTGGTGGGGAAAATGACCGGCTGGGGTCTCTAGACTCAGGGCCGTGAGCCCTGTCGCAGAAATGAACCCGGCCGAGAAGACCCTCTTGTTGCTTGATGGACACTCGCTGGCCTACCGGGCGTTTTTTGCCCTGCCGGCGGAGAACTTCCGTACTACCAGCGGCCAGACCACCAATGCGGTGTATGGCTTCACGTCCATGCTGATCAATCTGCTGCGTGACGAGAAGCCCACCCACGTCGCCGCGGCGTTCGACGTGTCCCGGCAGACCTTTCGTTCGGAGGTCTTCCCGGAGTACAAGGCCAACCGCAGCGCGACGCCAGACGAGTTCCGTGGCCAGGTGGACATCACCAAGGACGTGTTGGCGGCAATGGGTATCCCGGTGATGGCTGAGGCCGGGTTCGAAGCGGACGACCTCATCGCCACGCTGACCACCAGAGCGACTGCGGAGGGTTTCCGGGTGCTGGTGTGCACAGGAGACCGTGACGCGCTGCAGCTGGTCACCGACGACGTGACGGTGCTCTACCCGCGCAAGGGGGTTTCGGACCTCACCCGATTCACCCCGGAGGAGGTGCAGAACAAGTACAACCTCAGCCCGGCGCAGTACCCGGACTTTGCCGCTCTGCGCGGCGACCCGAGCGACAACCTCCCCGGCATCCCTGGGGTGGGAGAGAAGACGGCCTCGAAGTGGATCCGCGAGTACGGCTCGCTGGACGAGTTGGTGAACCGCGTCGACGAGGTACGCGGCAAGGTAGGGGATTCTCTGCGGGAGAACCTGGCCGTGGTGCTGCGCAACCGTCATCTCACTGAGCTGATCCGGGACGTCGAGCTGCCGTACACGCCGGAGCAACTCGTGCTGGCCCCGTGGGACCGTGAGCGTATCCATGGTCTGTTCGACGACCTCGAGTTCAGAGTGCTCCGGGACAGGCTCTTTGCGACGTTGTCCTCGTCGGAGCCGGAGGCGGACGAGGGGTTCGACGTTCGCGGCAGCACTTTGAAGCCGGGGGCCGTGCGTGCGTGGCTGGACGCGCATGCGCGCGACGGCTCACGGGTTGGAGTGTCCGTCACGGGTATTGGCACACCGGCAGGCGGTGACACGGTAGGTGTCGCACTTGCTGGTGACGACGGCGAAGGTGCCTACATCCCTGCCGTGACGCTCGACGAGGACGACGAAGCCGCATTGGCTCAGTGGCTGGCCGACCCTACGGTGCCCAAGGCAGCTCACGAGCTCAAGCGCGCGCTGCACGCCCTGCGGGGGCGTGGATGGATCCTTTCCGGCACCACCAGCGACACTGCGTTGGCGGCATACCTCGTGCGGCCCGGTCAGCGCAGCTTCGACCTGGCCGATCTGGCGCTGCGTTACCTGCACCGTGAGCTCCGGGCTGACGACAACGACGACGGGCAGCTCTCCCTCCTGGATGAGCCCGACGCGGCGGACGTGGCTGCGGCGACGGTCGAGATCGTGCGTGCCCGTGCGGTGTTGGACCTGGCTGCTGCCCTGGACACTGCGCTCGCCGAGATCGAGAGCACCGCCTTGCTCGCCGAGATGGAGTTGCCCCTGCTGGTCGTGCTCGCTGAGGTGGAGGCGGCCGGCATCGGGGTGGACGCCGAGCGGCTCACCGACTTGCAGTCCGATTTCGCGGCGCAGGTCAAACTCGCTGCGGGCGCCGCGTACGAGGTCATCGGCAAGGAGATCAACCTCGCCTCACCCAAGCAGCTGCAGGTGGTGCTGTTCGACGAGCTGGAGATGCCCAAGACCAAGCGCACCAAGACCGGCTACACCACCGATGCCGATGCATTGCAGACGCTGTTTGCCTCTACGGGACATCCCTTTCTCGAGCACCTCCTGGCGCACCGTGACGCCACCCGGCTCAAGGTGACGGTCGATGGTCTGCTGAAGTCCATCGCCGACGACGGCCGCATCCACACCACCTTCAACCAGACCATCGCCGCGACGGGGCGGCTCTCCTCCACCGAACCCAACTTGCAGAACATCCCCGTGCGTACCGACGCCGGCCTGCGCATCAGGGAGAGTTTCGTCGTGGGGCGGAGCGCGGACGGCACACCGTTCGAGACGCTGATGACGGCGGACTACAGCCAGATCGAGATGCGGATCATGGCCCACGTCTCGAAGGACGCCGGTCTGATCGAGGCCTTCAACACCGGCGAAGACCTGCACACCTTCGTGGGATCCAGGGCATTCGGGGTCCCGCTGGAGGAAGTGACGCCCGAGCTTCGGCGGCGGGTCAAGGCGATGTCCTACGGCCTCGCCTACGGGTTGAGCGCGTATGGGTTGGCCACTCAACTCCGAATCTCGCCAGAGGAGGCCCGTGGGCAGATGGAATCGTACTTCTCGCGCTTCGGCGGGGTTCGTGACTACCTTCAGGCCGTAGTCGAGCAGGCACGCAAGGACGGCTATACCTCCACCCTGTTCGGGCGTAGGCGTTACCTACCCGACCTGAACAGCGACAACCGGCAGCGGCGCGAGGTGGCGGAACGGGCTGCGCTGAACGCCCCCATTCAGGGCAGTGCTGCGGACATCATCAAGATGGCCATGCTCGGGGTGCACACCGCGCTCAACGACGCGGGATTGCGGTCCCGGATGCTGTTGCAGGTGCACGACGAGCTGGTGTTGGAGATCGCCGAGGGGGAGCTCGCACAGGTCGAGGTGCTCGTTCGTGCGTGCATGGGCTCTGCCTACCCGCTGGACGTTCCCCTGGAGGTGTCGGTTGGCACCGGCCGCTCCTGGGCCAGCGCCGCGCATTAGGGCCGGTCGGCGCTTCTCGACCGAGAGATGGGGGGTGCCTGTCGCCGAGAAGTAGCCCGATGGGTCAGGCGGGTTTGCGGCAGCTGAAGATTGCCGTGCCCGGGAACAGCTCGCCGCGCAGCGGACTCCACTGGCCCCACTCCCGGTCCATGCCCTCGGGCCATTGCGGCTCCACGAGGTCCACCAGCTCCAGCCCGGCCCCGACAATCTCCCGCACGCGGTCGCCCAGGGTCCGGTGGTGCTCCGCGTATGTCGCAACCCCGTCCGCGTCGACCTCCACGTACGGGCTGCGGTCGAAGTACGGAATGGTCGCGGTCAGTCCGCGCGGGCCGGGGTCGTCAGGAAAGATCCACCGCATCGGGTGGTTTACCGAGAACACCCAGCGACCTCCGGGGCGCAGCACGCGGGC
>JADGOX010000097.1 GCA_017882745.1 Mycobacteriaceae bacterium
CTCGCTCAAGAGGCCGGTCGGCACCTCGGCGCCGACCGCACCGTCATCTACCGAGTCGATTACGACCAGGTGCTGCTCGTCCCGTTGGTCGACGGCCCGAACCGCGCCGGGGACCCGGTGCAGATCGAGGGGACGCTAGCCGGCCGGGCCTTCGCGGAGCTGGTTAGGTCAGATTCACGCGCCGCTGCAGGTTGGACGCTGTGGCTTCCCTTGCTCGATGGCACCGAGCGGCTCGGGGTCATCGAGTTCACCTTCGGCCGCGCCGCACAGGCCGACGACCGGCTCCGCGACGACTGCGCTGAGGTGGCAACGCTGATCGCCGAGCTGCTGATCACCCGGTCGAGCTACGGCGACGCGATCGAATCCGCCCGCCGGCGGGTGCCGCTGACCCTGGCCGCCGAGCTGCAGTGGCATCTGCTCCCACCGCTGACCTTCATCAACCCCCGCGTGGGCATCTCGGGTGTCCTCGTGCCCACGGCAGACGTCGCCGGCGACTCCTTCGACTACGCCATCAACGGCGACGTTGCCCATGTCGCGATCGTCGACGCGATGGGACACGGGTTGGAGGCCACGCTGCTGTCCTCGGTTGCGCTCGGCGCCTTGCGTAATGCGCGCCGGTCGGGTCTGGGCATGCTGGAGACGGTCAGTGCGATGGACCGCGGGGTAGCCGCCCAGTTCGGTCCGGAGAAGTTCGTGACAGCGATCGTCGCCGAACTCGACGCCGGCACCGGGGTCTGGCGCTGGGTTACCTGCGGTCATCCGCCGGCGCTGCTGGTACGCCAGCATCGGGTGGTCAAGATGCTCGACGAAGCGGTCGGCCCGCCGTTGGGGCTGCCACTCGGGGATCGGGAGACCAGCGAGGAACGGCTGGAGCCGGGAGACCGCCTGTTGCTCTACAGCGACGGGGTCATCGAAGCGCGCAACGACGCCGGCGAGTTCTTCGGCACCGAGCGCCTGGTGGAGTTCGTCAGCAAGGAGGCCCTCGCCGGTCGGCCCGTGCCCGAGACCCTGCGCCGGCTCAACTTGGCGATCCTCGCCCACCAGGCGGGTGCCTTGCAGGACGACGCCACCACCGTGCTCGTCGAGTTGCGCAGCCGCCGGTAGAGACACCCGCACACACTCTGTTGCGTTGTGCGGGGGCGGGTAGGCGGAAGCGGCTGACGTGCCAGGTCGATCAGACGGCCAGGGCGAGTTCGGTAAATGCGACCGCCACGCGATCCAGGACCGAGGCCTCGGTGGCGACTTCGTAGTGGCCGCGCCGCAGGTTCTGCACGAATGCGTGCCCGGTGGCGACGATCCCACCGAGCGGTCCCGTTTCAGCCCGCGCATGGGTCGCAGCCGTGCCTTGAGCCGGCCGTGGTCGGCCTGGTCGTGGTGGGACCGCGGTTTGCCACTCGCTGGGTCCGTCTCCCCCATGCTCCGCCGCCCTTTACCGGTGACGGCCTTCACATCGGGTAATCCACCACCGATCCGCCGTCCTGGTCGTGATCACGCGATCATCCGACCGGCGATCGCGTGAGCAGGGTTCCAACCGGCGAGGCGAGCAGTTCGGCCCGGAGCGCGGCCACGTCGTCGTAGAGTGCCGCTGCCCCGGCGCGGCTCAACTCGTCGCGCGAGATGCCGCCGGTGAGCACACCGACGCATGGCAGGCCCGCTCGGGTCGCTGCCTCTACGTCCCACACCGTGTCTCCAACCATGATCGAGTGTTCGGGGTCGACCCCGCTTTGTTCGAGGGCCGCCTGCAGGATGTCCGGAGCCGGCTTAGAGGACGCCGCGTCTGCGGACGACGTCACCGTCGCGAGCGCGTCCTCGACGTCAAGCGCCGCCCGCAGGGCCGCCAACTCACGCGGATTGGCCGACGTGGCGAGCACG
This sequence comes from Mycobacteriaceae bacterium, assembly GCA_017882745.1. Lineage (GTDB taxonomy): Bacteria > Actinomycetota > Actinomycetes > Mycobacteriales > Mycobacteriaceae > X156. Next base: position 1,873 of record JADGOX010000097.1, read on the forward strand.
ACTTTCGCTCCCCGCCCGGCGATGTCGCGCAGCAGCTCACGCGCCTGTACGAACGGCTGCATGATCCCGAAGTAGGTTGCATAGTGCTCAGCGTGGCTGCTGTGCAAGATGTCGTCCCGGGCTGGGTCCCGCTCGGGTAGCAAGGCCTGCACGAGGCGATCAGCGCCCATGCCGATGAGCCGGTGGACATCGGCCATCGCGACCCCGACGCCCACCTGCCGGAACGCCCGAAACCAGGCGACCGCGTGGAAGTAGTTCGTGTCCACCAGGGTGCCATCCACGTCGAAGAGCACGGCGGGGGTGATGGTCATACCGATCTACGTACCCGCCGCGAGGGCGGGCACGCGTCAACCCGATAAGGGAGGAGAAGGACACACGCGCAGGTCCGGCCTCGGATCGAGCATGGCGACTGTCAATGAGCTCCGTCAGGATCTGAGCAAGAGGAGGGCCGCCGGGTTCATGCCGAGCATCCGGTGCACGGGGTCGGTCTGGGAGGCGAACCCGGTCCGTGCGAGGTACCCGGCGAGAAGACCGGAAGCAACCGTTTCCCAGGATCGTCAGTGTGACGGCAGCCCCACCCAGCAGGCCCAGCGCAGGTGGGCTGGCAGCGCGCGGTCGCACGGGCCGCGACCTCAGGTCAGCAGATCGACGCTAGGCTGCGGATGCGCGGGCAGCCGCGGCGGCGCCCAGTCCAACTGTGGCATGTGCATGGTTGGGCAGGGGGGCCATCACACCGTCACCGCACGCTTCTCGGGCAGCAGCAGCCTGCACCAGGACGGCCCGTAAAGACTTTTCGCCGGGCAGGTGTAGACGCCGTGCCTGCTGGTTCCCGTTTGCGGTGTCGCTGGATGTGCCAGCCGAGGAAGTCCAGCCCTCGTCGATGCTCTAGATCAGGGTCGACATTCGCTACCGGGGACCCTGGCTGCAGTCTCCCCGGACCGGACTTCCCCCGGCTGGCTACCGCGAGCTTGTCGCCCGGTTACGTCGTGACCACTCCTTTCCTCCTTTCCTTCCTGTCAGGGCGCCCAGGCTGCTGGACAAACGTGGATTCAGGCTCAGCATTCCAGCATGTGACGAAGCGTATCGGCATTGCGAACGGCGTTGCCGCCGCCATCGTTGTTGAAGTAGGCGAAGACGTCCTTGCCGGCTCCGTCCCATTCTCGGACTCGGTCAGCCCACCATCGCAAGTCATCGTCGGCGTAGGAACCGCCGTAGAGGTGGTCCGAGTCGGGGCCGTGCAGCCGGACGTACACAAAGGATGCAGTAGCCCGCAGCACGCACGGCAGCTGCGCCCCGCTCATGACGCAGTACGCCACGTGGTGCTGTTCCAGCATCGCGAACACGCCGTCGTTGCTCCAGCTCGGATGCCGCAACTCCACCGCCACCCGCATCCAGGGCGGAAGCAAGTCGAGGAAGTAGCCCAGTCGGGCGTCGTCGCGGCTGTGGTCGGGCCGCAACTGCACAAGCAGGACGGCTCGCTTCACGCCAAGCTCGTGCCAAGACGCCGCGATCCGCTCCACCCACACCTCTGGCGCGTACAGCCTCTTGGCGTGGGTCAGGGCCCGGGGCGCTTTGACCGAAAGCTGGAAGCCCTCGGGCAGACGCTGCCGCCAGCCGGCAAACGTCGC
>JADGOX010000098.1 GCA_017882745.1 Mycobacteriaceae bacterium
AGGCCCACTCCGGCGACCGACGTGTGGAAGGCCTGCGCGGCCGTCTTGCGCGAGGTGGCCGACGGCGTGCACGTCCGTGCGGTGGGCATCGCGTCTGCGGGGCCGATCGACGAGGGTGCAGGCACGGTGAGCCCGTTGAACATCTCTTCGTGGCGGGACTTTCCGGTAGTTGAGGCGGTTCGAGAGGAGTTTGCGGGAGCGCACGTGGTGCTCGGTGGCGACGGGCCCTGTGTTGCCTTGGCTGAGCACCGCTTCGGTGCCGGTCGGGGCACTGCCGATCTGCTGGGCGTGGTCGTTTCCACCGGCGTCGGCGGGGGTTTGTTGCTCGCGGGCCGGGTGGTCGGCGGTCGCACCGGCAACGCCGGACACATCGGCCACGTCGTGGTGGAACCGGACGGCGCCGCCTGCGCGTGCGGCGGGCAGGGGTGCTTGGAGGCAGTGGCCAGTGGGCCCTCGTCGGTGCGCTGGGCGCGGGCCCGCGGTTGGGGCGGACTCGACGGCATTGCGCTGGCCGGCGACGCCCACGCCGGGGTGGAGGTCGCGGTGGCGGCGCTCGCACGTGCGGGCGCTGGGTTGGGCCAGGCCTTCGCCTCGACTGCGGCCTTGGTGGACGTAGACCTGGTGGTGCTGGGTGGCGGGTTCGCCGCGGCCGGTGCCCCCCTGTGGAGGCCCATGCGGGAAGCCGTCGCCAAGCACGCCGGACTGAGCTTCACTCGCGGGCTGCGGGTGGTTCCACCCGAGCTGGGCTCTGACGCCGGGTTGGTCGGAGCCGCCGCGCTGGTGTTCTAGAACACGTTGTTTTGCGCGAAAGGGCCCCAAGAAGCGATTCATTGCGTAGAAGTACCTAGCCCCGCTGCGTAACAGCACCGAAACCGGCAGCCCACGGCCCCACGTCTGATGGGGGTAGGACGACGAAGGCTGAGGGGTCCGCGATCTGGAGAGTCCGCGTACCCCGTCGGGGTCAACGAGAGGAGCAGATCGGGGCATCTGCCGGTTCCGAGGAGGGTACGGCACCGTCAGACATGCCCGCCTTCGGCGTGCTCGCGAGTGGTAGGTAGTGGGACAGCCGCTGCCTACCACTCACGGGCGTTTCAGCGCCCCATGTTCGCGAACTCGTCGTTGGGCCGCAGGGCCATCATGCTGGCCAGCCGGTTGCTCATCGCAAAGAACGCGGTGATGGCCCCGACGTCCCAGACTTCCTGCAGGGACAGCCCGGCCGTGACCGCGGCGTCGATGTGCGCCTGGGTGAACAGCTCCGGCTCGCGGGTGAGCGAGAGCGCCAGGTCGACGATCGCGCGGCGGCGTGGTGGCAGCTCCGTGCCGAAGGGATTGATGCCCACCCGGTCGGCGTAAGGATCCCGGTCCCGCACCCGCAGAATCGCCCCGTGCGCCACCATGCAGTACGTGCAGTGGTTGGCTCCCGAAGTGGCCACGACCACCAGCTCCCGCTCCCCCTTGCTGAGGCCGTCCGACCTGTCCATCAAGGCGTCGTGCTGGTCGAGGAAGGCCCGCAGCTCGGCTGGACGATGCCCAAGGGCGAGGAAGATATTGGGAACGAAGCCGGACTTCTCGGCGATGACCCCGATGCGCTCGCGCAGGTCCGCCTCCATGTCCGCGAGCTCGACCAAGGGAAATCGACTGATCACGACAGCTCTCCGGGGATGGCCGGTACCGGCGGCGGCGCCGGAGGTGAGTCCTCACCCTCGTCGGCGTGGTAGTCCTCCGGCATGGTCTCGTCCACCCCGTTGGACACCTTGGCGGCGTTCAGGACGAGGCTGACGACGACGGCCACCGCGAGGTTCACGATGAGCGCCACGAATCCGACGTAGATCTGCACAGGGGAGTCGCCGAACGGTGTCCACCCGAACACGTCGATCTTGGACAACGGCAGGGCCGAGCCGCCGAAGTGCTTCTTGCCGTTGGCCGGGTTGCCGATGCCGTAGAGCAGGAACAGCCCGTACCCCATGCCGCCCGCCCAGCCCGCGATCAGCGCCCACCGGTGGAACCAGCGGGTGTACAGGGCGATGCCCACGGCCGGCAGCGTCTGCAGGATGATGACGCCGCCGATGAGCTGAAGGTCGATGGAGAACTGCGGATCGACAGCGACGATGAACACCACGGCACCCGCCTTGACCACCAGTGAGGCGAGCTTGGCCTGCCTGGCCTCCTGCTTGGGGGTCGCAGTCTTGACCAGGTACTCCTTGTAGATGTTGCGGGTCCACAGGTTCGCGGCGGCGATGGACATGATGGCCGCAGGCACCAGTGCCCCGATGCCGATCGCGGCGTAGGCGATGCCGGCGAACCACGACGGGAACTCGTTGTTGAACAAGACGGGAATCACCGTGTTGGAGTCGGGCTTGCCCGTCGCTCCGTTGGTGAGCGGCTTGACGCCGGCAGCGATCGCCACGTAACCGAGCAGAGCCAACAGTCCCAGCAGGAACGAGTACGCCGGCAGGGCCACCATGTTCCGCTTGATCACCTTGCGCCCGCGCGACGCCAGGATCCCGGTCACCGAGTGTGGGTAGAGGAACAATGCCAGCGCGGAGCCCAGTGCGAGCGTCGCGTACTGAAGCTGGTTGTTGCCGGTGAGCAAGATCGAGCCCTTGGCTGCGCCCGTCGCGGGGTTCTTCACGGCCAGGGCGGTCGCGGACTTGTCGAAGATGGCACCCCAGCCACCGAACTTCGACGGCAGGTAGATCACCGCGACGATGATCACCAGGTAGATGAGTCCGTCCTTGACGAAGGCGATGAGCGCAGGCGCACGCAGCCCGGATCGGTAGGTGTACAGCGCGAGGATCAGGAAGGCGATGAACAGCGGAAGGTGCCCGGCGAGCCCGCTTGCGTTGAGCCCCATGGTCCGCAGCACCGACTCGAGGCCAACCAGCTGCAGCGCGATGTAGGGCATCGTGGCGACGATCCCGGTGATCGCGACGATCAGCGCGAGGGTCGGGGACTGGTACCGGCCGCGCACGAAGTCAGCGGGGGTGACGTAGCCCTTGCGCCGCGATACCGACCACATGCGCACCAGCGGCAGGAAGACCATCGGGTAGAGCACCACGGTGTAGGGCAGCGCGAAGAAGCCGATGGCTCCGGCACCGAAGACCAATGCGGGCACGGCGACGAAGGTGTACGCGGTGTAGAGGTCACCACCGACCAGGAACCAGGTGATCCAGGAACCGAACTTGCGGCCGCCCAGCCCCCACTCGTCCAGGCTCTCCAACTTGTTCTTGGCCCCGCCTGACTGCCAGTTGGACGCGAAGAAACCCATCACGGTGATCACCAGGAACAGAACGGCGAACACCGCCAGCTCCGTGACCTTGAGGTCTTTCATCGGCGGATCTCCCGCTCTCGTGGCGCGGTGGGTGTGTCCTTCGTCTTGAAGTAGACGACACCGACGCAGATGACACCGACTGGGACCCACGCGAACTGAAACCAGTAGTAGAAGGGCATGCCGAACAGTCGGGGCGAGTCGAAGTTGAACATCGGCGTGAACACCATGAAGATCGGCACGAGCAACAACAGGTTCCAGGCGCTGATGTGCAGAGCCTTCTGAGGAGCGGCCCCACCGGGAGCGTCCTTGTGGGACTCATCCTCGGAGTGCGGTGAGCTAGGCATCTGGGTTCCCCTTCGCGCAGCGGAAAGTGTGATGCGCAGCACTGTAGCCCCAGAGTGGGAGGTGGCGTACCAGTGCGCATCTCACCGCGGCGCTGTGGCCTCAGCCCCGCGACCTCAGCTCAGTGCCAGGGCCGCTGGCCGTCCTTCCAGCTCCGGTGTGGCGCGCGCTCGTTCTCGCGGTGCGGCTCGATCTGCTGCTCGCCGACTCCCGGGTGCTCGCCACGGAGTTTTCGGCGTCGGAGAGCGGCCGTCAGTACTGCGAAGGCACTCCAGGTCGCGACCAAAGCCCCGAGCACGATCAGCGTCTGCCCCATGCGGCTCCCATGTCATGGCCGAAGGGCGGGCCGCCGTCATCGTGACCAGTTGCCCGCCCTTCGGCGTTACGTCTCATTGCGTCGCGCGGGAGAGCTACCGCGTGGGAGGAGCGTCAGCCCAGCCGGTGCTTCAGTGCGTCGAGCTCGTCATGCAGGCCCGCCGGAAGCTTATCGCCGAACTTCTTGTACCACTCCTCGATGAGCGGGATCTCGGCCTTCCACTCGTCGACGTCGACGGCGAGCGCCAGGTCGATGTCCGCCACGGAGTCGCTGAGATTGGACAGGTCCAGGTCCGCGCTGGTGGGTACGTAGCCGATCGCCGTATCTGTCGCGGCAGCCTTGCCCTCGATGCGCTCGATGGCCCACTTGAGCACGCGGGAGTTCTCGCCGAATCCAGGCCACAGGAAGCGCTTGTCGTCGCCTCGGCGGAACCAGTTGACGTAGAAGATGCGGGGCAGCTTGGAGGCGTCCGCGCTCTCGCCGAGGTCGATCCAGTGCTGCATGTAGTCACCGGCGTTGTAGCCGATGAAGGGCAGCATGGCCATCGGGTCGCGCCGCACGTCGCCGACCGTGCCTGCGGCGGCGGCGGTCTTCTCGCTGGACAGGGTGGACGCCATGAAGACGCCGTGCTGCCAGTCGCGGGCCTCGGTGACCAGTGGGACGGTGGTGGCGCGACGGCCGCCGAAGAAGATCGCCGAGATCGGCACGCCCTTTGGATCGTCCCACTCCGGCGCGAGCACCGGGCACTGCGACATCGGGGTGCAGTAGCGGGAGTTCGGGTGGCTGGACAGCTCGCCGGACTCCGGCGTCCAGTCCTCGTTCTTCCAGGAAGTGAGGTGCTGGGGGTCGCCCTCCATGCCCTCCCACCAGGCGTCACCGTCGTCGGTGAGTGCGACATTGGTGAACAGCGTGTTGCCGCGCTCGATTGTGCGCATGGCGTTGGGGTTGGTGGCCCAGTTGGTGCCGGGCGCCACGCCGAAGAAGCCGGACTCGGGGTTGACGGCGTAGAGCTGGCCGTTCTCACCGAAGCGCATCCAGGCGATGTCGTCACCCAGTGTCTGCACCTTCCACCCGGGGATGGTCGGCTCGAGCATCGCGAAGTTGGTCTTGCCGCAAGCGCTGGGGAAGGCCGCGCAGACGTAGTGGACCTTCTCCTCCGGCGAGATCAGCTTGAGGATGAGCATGTGCTCAGCCAGCCAGCCCTCGTCGTGTGCGATGGCCGAGGCAATGCGCAGTGAGTAGCACTTCTTGCCCAGCAGGGCGTTGCCGCCGTAGCCGGAGCCGAAGCTCCAGATCTCGCGGTCCTCGGGGAACTGCGTGATGTACTTGGTCTCGTTGTGCGGCCAGGAGACGTCGGTCTCGCCCTCGGCCAGCGGCACGCCAACGGAATGCAGCGCCTTGACGAAGGGTGCGTCCGTGCCGAAGCGCTCTAGGGCGACGGTGCCCATCCGGGTCATGATCTTCATCGACACCACGACGTACTCGGAGTCGGTGATCTCCACGCCGAGCATCGGGGGCTCCGCGTCGACCGGGCCCATGCAGAAGGGCACCACGTACATGGTGCGGCCCCTCATGCAGCCGCTGTACAGCCCGTTCAGAATGGATCGCATCTCAGCGGGGTCCATCCAGTTGTTGGTCGGGCCTGCGCCTTCCTCGGTCTTGGAGCAGATGAAGGTGCGCTCCTCGACCCGGGCGACGTCGGCGGGATCAGAGGCGCACCAGAACGAGTTGGGCTTCTTGTCGGGGTTCAGCCGCCGGAAGGTGCCGGCTTCGACAAGTTCGGTGGTAAGGCGGTCCCACTCCTCGTCGGAGCCGTCGGTGAACACGACGCGATCGGGCTGGGTGAGCTCGGCAACTTCTCGTACCCAGGCCAGCAAACCGCTGTGCTGGGTCGGCAGGTTGTTCTCCTGCACGTCGAGGCCGGGAATGGTCGCTGCCGTCATCAGACTCTCCTGGAGTGGGCCGAAGCAGGGACTGCACGCGCATATGGCGACAGGCCCGACTACAGCCCTCGAAGGGACGCGGCTCGATACTCACCGAGGTGGTGGGCACGAGCGTCGGGGTGCACTACCTCCCCAGGTTAGCCGGGGGAGCACGTGCAGTCCAAGCCAGGTCTGCCTCGATCGCCCGCACCGCACGGGCGGCGGGCTTATCGGCGCACCCACAGGCCGGTGGTGGGATCGATCACCGACGGTGCGCTCGCGATCGCCGAGGATGACTGTCCGCCGGCGATCCCACCGTGACCGACCTCCGTCCACGTGCCGTCGCCAGTCTCCTCGTACGAGGAGTAGTCGCCACTCGCGGAGATCTCGGTGACCGCGTCCGGGGAGCCGTCGCCGTCGAGGTCGGTGGCCAGCACGGTAGAGCCATCAGGGTTGTGCGTCACGATGGTGTCCGGCACCCCGTCGTTGTTGCTGTCGACGGTTGCCCCTGGGGTGGACGCTTCTGTGGTGCTGTTCCAGCCGCCGGTGGTGGCGTCGAACTCCGCGTGGCCGCTCTCGTGGCCGTCCGCGCCGAACTGCGTGAGCGTGTCGGCAACGCCGTCGCCGTCGGTGTCGGAGTACTCGTAGCTGCCGTTGTCGGTGTTGACGTGCACCGTGTCGTCCACGCCGTCGTGATTCATGTCGACGGTCGCCTCGTACGAGTGCTCCTCGCCGTCCACAGTGATGGACAGCAGCTCAGTGGCGGCCTCGTCGATGTGCATGGGTGCCCCTTCCGGCAGATGCGTGCACCAGGTAAGACTCAGGTTAGGCGGGATCGGTTCCCGTGCGTTGTGAAGTCGTCGACAGTCGTCTGCAAGGAGCGCCCAATGGCCACGAAACCGCCCCTACCGCCGTTCACGAGCGAGACGGCGGTGCAGAAGGTGCAGTCCGCCAAGATGCCCTCCCGACGGAGGCGGCTGGTCAACTCACGTAGTTGACGATGCGATAGTGCAGGCCGGAGGAGGAGAGTTGCCATTCCGGTGTGAGCTCGGCCTGGCGCCAGTGGTCGTCGAGTTCGGGGGCGTGCACGTCGCCGTCGAAGGACTCCTGCAGTTCGGTGACGACGACATGGTCGGCAAACTCGAGCGCGGCCGCGTAGACGCTCGCGCCGCCGATGACCCAGACGTCACCGTCTGCACTTGAGAGCGCTTCGGCAAGTGAGTGTGCGACGTTCGCGCCCGGTGCCGCCCAGCGTGCGTTCTTGGTGAGCACAATGTTGCGCCTGCCCGGCAGCGGGCGGACTTTCTCCGGCAGCGAGTCCCAGGTGCCGCGCCCCATCACCACCGTGGTGCCGCTGGTGAGATTGCGGAAATGCTTCAGGTCCTCGGGCAGGTGCCAGGGCAAGGTGCCCTGACGACCGATGACACCGTTGGCGGCCTGCGCCCAGACGAGCCCGACGCTCATACAGCGACCGGCGCGCTGATCGCTGGATGGTGCTGGTAGTCGTGCACCTCGAAGTCCTCGAAGCTGTAGTCGAACAGGGAGCCTGCGGGCTTCAGCTCCAGACGGGGGAAGGGGTAGGGAGTGCGGCTCAGCTGTTCGCGAACCTGGGTGAGGTGGTTGTCGTAGATGTGGCAGTCGCCACCAGTCCAGATGAAGTCACCGACCCCCAGGCCGACCTGTGCGGCAATCATGTGGGTGAGCAGCGCGTAGCTGGCGATGTTGAACGGGACGCCGAGGAACAGGTCGGCGCTGCGTTGGTAGAGCTGACAGGACAGCCGGCCGTCGGCCACGTAGAACTGGAACATCGTGTGGCAGGGGGGCAGCGCCATCTGCGGGATCTCGCCGACGTTCCACGCCGAGACGATCATCCGCCGTGAGTCGGGGTTGGTGCGCAGAGTGTCGAGCAGCTGCGCGATCTGGTCGACGTGTCCGCCGTCGGGGGTCGGCCAGGAACGCCATTGCACGCCGTAGATCGGTCCGAGATTGCCATCGGCGTCGGCCCACTCGTCCCAGATACTCACTCCGTGTTCCTTGAGCCAGCCGACATTGCCGTCGCCGCGCAGGAACCACAGCAGCTCGTAGGCCACCGAGCGGAAGTGCACTCGCTTGGTCGTGACAAGAGGGAACCCCTCGTCCAACGCGAAGCGCAACTGGTGCCCGAAGACGCTCCGGGTCCCGGTGCCGGTTCGGTCGGCCTTGGCGGTGCCGTGCTCCAGAACGTGGGCGAGCAGGTCTTCGTACTGGGTGTTCACAGTGCCCACGATAGGGCAGATGCCGAGTCGCTGAGCCAGGCAGCCAGGCCCCTTCTGCTGACACGGCAGACTGCCAGGTGTGGACGTCACCCAGCTGCGCCACGACCGCGCCGTGTGCTTCGCGGCTGTCGAGGCCAAGCACATCTCAGGAGTCAAGACAGTGGACAAGGATCCGCAGGACAACATCGACGAGAACGAGCGAGGTGTGAAGTGATTGCTCCAGTGGTGGATCTGGCCTGGTGGCGAGCGCACGCGGCGGAGGTGGTCGTTGCCGACGTGCGGTGGTACCTGGATGGCCGCTCTGGACGGCAGGCCTACGACGGTGGACACCTGCCGGGCGCGGTCTTCGTTGACCTCGACCGTTGGCTGGCGAGTGCCGGCAGCCCCGCGGAGGGGCGGCATCCGCTTCCGGACCCCGCGGTCTTCGCCGAGGGAATGGCGGTACTCGGCATCGGCGACGGCGACACCGTGCTGGCCTACGACGACGCGGGCGGTGTCATCGCCGCACGCCTTGTGTGGCTGCTTCGTGCCACAGGACACGATGCTGCCCTGCTCGACGGCGGGCTCGCGGCCTACACCGACTCGTCCTCTGGGCCGAGTCCCCTGGAGCAGGCCGCCACCTCCCGCCCGCGGGCCGTATTCACCTCTCGCGCCTGGCCTGCGGAGCATCTCGCCGACATCGACGCCGCCACGGACCCCGCCAACACCGTCCTCGACGCCCGAGACACCGACCGATACCGCGGTGAGTACGAACCGGTCGACCCGCGTGCCGGGCACATTCCGGGAGCCCAGAGCCTGCCCTGCCGGGAGAACCTCAACGCCGACGGCACCTTTCTTCCCGTCGGTCAGCTGCGCGAACGCCTGCGCGCCGTCGGTGTCACCGGGGGCGACACGGTGGTGTCGTACTGCGGCTCAGGCGTCACCGCCTGCCACAACCTCCTTGCGGTGGAGCTCGCCGGCTTCGGGCAGGGACGCCTGTACCCGGGTTCGTGGTCGCAGTACAGCCACGCAGGCGAGCGCCCCGTCGCCACCGATCAACTGAACAGTGGCGGCAGTCAGTCGCCAGTCCTATGAGCCCTTCGCTGTTTACCCAACGTGGCTAGTGTCGATCGCCGAGCTCGCGCATCCGGGCGAGCAGCATTGCCGCGCGCTCCTGCCCGGCCGTCAACACCGCCAGCTGGCGCTCGGTGGCACGCAGCTGCTCACTGCGTTCGGCGGTGTCCAGCCGCAACGCGGCATCAACCTGCCGCAGCTCCTCCTCGACCTGCTCCACCCGCCTGGCCAGGGCCTCGTCCAACGCGTCGCCCAGCCGGTGCTCAGCGTCGATCAGCTGCTCGGCCACCAGCTGGTCCAGGGCCGACCGCGCCTCGGCGAACACCTCGGTCGACCACTGCTTGACGTGGACCTTGTCCGCCATGTGCCCCCTGGTGCGAGCCATCCACCAGGCCGCACCCCCACCGAGACCCAAGGTCAGCGGCACCAGCACGAGGTTCAGTCCGGGCAGCAGTGCCAGCGGCACCAGGGCGAGCCGGCCAAGCGCGGCACCACCGGACGCACCGGCGACCACCATCAACCGGTCCTCGGGGCCAGAGGGGCGTTTCTCCACAGGTCGGATCGTCAGCGGCACCTGCTCCCGCCGCACGGACTGTGATATCAGCGCGGTCAGCTCCGTCGCACTGAACAGCTCGGCCAACACCCGCTCGGTGAGCTGGCGCACCCGCTGCGCCAACGCGGCGCTCACTGCGGTGGCTACCGCGGCAAGGGCGGGATCGAGCTGGGTGGGCAGCTCGGCCAGGGTCTCGCGGTCGGCGGCGTCGACGGCCGTGCGGAACCACGCCTGGGTGTCCCGTATCTGCCTGGCCACCTCGTGCGTCGAATCCAACCGGGCGTGCTGAATCTCGGCGCGGAGCCGTAGCGACCACCCACGCTGGCCCGTGCGGCGTTGCGTCTCCAGATTCTTTCTCCGCCCACGCAGCTCGTCCGCGGTTCCCGCACCTGATCTCAACACCCGGGCCCGGTCCTGCCGAGCGAGCGTCGCGGTGCCCAAGGCCGAATGCAGGGCCCGGAGCGTGTTCGCCTCACCGAGCATCACCGCACGCCGAGCGACCAGCAGCGCAAGCGCACCCTGCAGCTCGGAGATGCCGGACTGCACCCGCAGGGTCGTGGCCACCTGTGGACTGCTTGTCGCGGCGGCCATCGACGACAGACGGGCCGACACGGGATGGAACGGTGCGTCGGCGAAGCGAGGTGCGTGCTGCGCGAGCAGCGCCTTGTCGGCGTCGAGCACCTCGCGCCACCCGCGGTGCGCATCGGTCTTGGTCAGCGCGAACACCACGGTCTCCACCCGCTGTGCGACCTGCTGGAGGAACTCCAGCTCGCCCCGCGTGAACGGACTGCTCGCATCCACCACCATCACGAGCGCGGTGGCCGCGGCCGCAGCCTCCGCGGCGAGCTCGCGATGGATTCCCTCCAGGCCCCCGACTCCGGGAGTGTCGATCAGAGTCATGCCCTCCAACAGTGGAACCGGCCCCTCCACCTCGACGAATCGCGGCGGCGCCACCCCCGCGGGCAGCCCACCGCGCGTGGACACCCATGCATCCAAGTGGGCCAGCTCGATCGGGACTGGTGCACGATCGTCCGCGTAGCAGCCGCGCGCCGACCAGTCCTCGCCGTGGCTGATCACCAGATAGGTCGAGGTCGCCACCCCGGCGGCCACCGGCGACAGGTCCGGCGTGGCCAACAGGGCGTTGACCAGCGAGCTCTTGCCGCGCTTGGTCTCGCCGAGCACCACCACGGTCGGCACCCCGCTGCTGCGCTCCTGGACGCTCCGGACCCAGGCGGCACCGCCGGGGTCGAACTCGGTGAGCAGTGCAGTCAGTTCGACGCGGGCCGTGTGCACCTGCGCAGCCAGGGGGCTCGTCATGGCTGAGTCAGCTCCTGCCACAGCAGGAAGTAGGCCCGGTGCACCACATGGGCGACCCGTTCCTGCCCGGTGGTGGCGCCGAAGGACGCGAACGAGCGCCACCATCCGGCGCGTTCCAGGGCGGTTGCCGCCAGCTCGGCCCTGCTGGCACCGGCCATCGCAAGCCGGGTGCCCGGGTCGGTATGTGAACCGAGGCGAACGGCCTCCTCCGTCAGGTCTGCAGGAAGCTCGACAGCCCCGCCGGCCAGCAAGGTCAGGGCCTCCATCATGCGCAGCTGATGGGCCTCCGGCAGCGCGAGCAGACGTTCGATCGTCCCGCGCACCAGCGTCTGTTCCTCCGCCGATCCGGAGGTCTGGGCCAAGGAGGTGAGCGAGGCCAGCGCGGCGGCAGCCTTGATCCCGTCGGCCCGCGCGCTGAATACCTCCGTCAGGCGCTTGCGCACCCGTGTCATCCCCGATGCGCCGTACAGGGCGGCCCGCAGTCGGCCCACCGTCATCTCCGGGTCCGCGTCGAGCGCGCGCATCGCGCAGGCGATTCCGTACAGATCCAACCGCTCCAACAACCGTTGCCGCACAGCAGTATTCAGTGGGCAGTCGAGCGAGGCGAACAAGTCGGCGGACAGCAACATCGCGGTGCGGGTGTCCTCGTCCAAGCGGGCCAACTCGCGCAGCGCGTCCGCGTCTGCCGAGTCGAAGCGGCCGCTCTCGCAGGTCTCGCCGAGCAGGCCCACCACCGCCAGCACGTCGGCGACACGCGGTCCGAGCAACTGGGCCTGGCCGGCTGCGAGCAGACTCGCTGCTCGCCACACATTTCCTCCGGCGCCTTCCACCGACTCCGGGGCCACCGTGTCGGCCTTGTTCAGCAGGGCGAGGGCGTTCACCGGGCCCGCGTCCCGGCCGGCGGTGGCGGCAGCAAAGGTCGCGAGCACCTCGGAGTCCTCGGCGCGAACGGACTGGGTGAGTACGTAGAGCACCGCCTCGGCGCCGGCGAGCGCGCTGCGCGAGGTGTCGTCGAGAAGCGCGGTCGTGCGTGCCGCGGATGCCATGTCCAAGGATCCGAGCCCCGGGGTGTCGATGACGGTGAGCTCGGTGAGCAGCGCGCTGGTGAGGTAGGCCTCCAGGTGCGACACCTCACTCAGCGGAACCTGCGCCCTGCTTGCGACGTCGGCAGGAATCATGCCGTCCGCGTCGAAGGGCAGTGCCCGACGGCTGCCGTCGCGGAGCACCACCTCGACCCGGTCGGCGGTGCCGTAGGAGAAGCGGGTGACCAAATGGGTGCACTCCCCGACGGCCGTGGGCGCCACCCTGCGTCCGATCAGTGCGTTGACCAGCGTGGACTTTCCCGAGGAGATTCGCCCGGCCACCGCCACCTGCAACGGGGCGTCCAGTCGCGCAAGGACCTGGCGGACCCCCTCCGCGGTGGCCTCGGTGCACTGCCCGAGCAGCGCCGTGCAGGCCGACGTGACGGCGTCTCCGAGGATGCGGGAGGGACGTGGGCGCGCAGCGTCTACCACAGCGGCAGCCCCCTCCTGTCCGAACACCGGCGTACCTGCCACGATCGTGCCACGCGCCGGACGGGTACCGGCGAACATAGAATTCCGGGCATGCCCGACATTCCCGCACCACCCGAGCAGCGGCCCCACGCGCGCGTCGTCAGCTTCCGCTCGCGCCGCGACGCGCTCACGCCCGCCCGGCAGCGCGCCTGGGACGCGTGGTGGCCGAGCCTGGGCGCCGACGCGGGAACCGAGCTGCTGGACACCGCCGCGTGGTTTGGTCGTGCAGCGCCGCTCGTGGTGGAGATCGGGTCCGGAACGGGCACTGCGACGGCAGCCATGGCTGCGGCCGAGCCGGAACGCGACGTGCTGGCAATCGAGGTGTACCGCCCAGGGCTGGCCCAGATGTTTCAGTACTGCGCGGCCGCTGGGGTGAACAACGTTCGGGCCCTCCGCGGTGACGCGGTGCAGGTGCTCACCGACCAGATCGCCCCGGCGTCGCTCGCCGGGGTCCGGGTCTTCTTCCCTGATCCCTGGCCCAAGCACAAGCACCACAAGCGCAGGCTGCTGCAGCAGCCGGTGGTCGAGCTGATCGCCAGCCGTCTCTTGCCGGGCGCGGTGCTGCACGTCGCCACGGACCATCTGCCCTACGCCGAGCAGGTAGCCGCCGTCGGCGACGCCGAACCCATGTTGCGCAGAATCGGCTTCGACTCGCCATCGATGATGCTGTTGGAACGGCCCGTGACGAAGTTCGAGGGTCGCGCTGAACGCGCGGGCAGCGCCATCACCGAGCTGTTGTGGGGGAGAATCGAAGAATGACCTCCAGCGCGGCGCCATCAACCCACATGATCTCGTCCCAGCCTGAGCAGAATCGTCGGGTCCTGCTGGTGTGGGACGCGCCGAACCTGGACATGGGCTTGGGGTCGATCCTCGGCGGTCGGCCCACCGCCGCGTACCGTCCACGCTTCGATGCCTTGGGTCGCTGGTTGCTGGCCCGCGCGGAGACTCTCGAGAGCCAGTCGACCGGCCCGCTCGAAGCCGAGGCGACGGTGTTCACCAACATCGCACAGGGCACCGCCGAGGTGGTGCGGCCGTGGGTGGAGGCGCTGCGCAACGTCGGGTTCGCGGTGTTCGCCAAGCCCAAGCTCGACGAGTTCAGTGATGTCGACGCGGACATGCTGGACCACATCGCTTTGCGTCAGCACACCTGTGGGCTCGCCGGCATCGTCGTGGCCTCGGCCGACGGGCAGGCGTTTCGTGAGCCGCTGGAGGAGCTGGCGGCCGAGGGCGTTACCGTGCAGGTGCTCGGTTTCCGGGAGCACGCGAGTTGGGCGGTGGCCAACCCGCTCGTGGACTTCATTGACCTCGAGGACATACCGGGCGTGTTCCGCGAGCCACTGCCGCGGATCAACCTCGACAACCTGCCCGACGACGGTGCCTGGCTGCAGCCGCTGCGCCCGCTTTCGGCGCTGCTGCCGGCCCGCTGATGGGAGCCGGGGC
>JADGOX010000099.1 GCA_017882745.1 Mycobacteriaceae bacterium
CAGCCGCTGGTGGAGCCGCAGCCCTCGCAGACGTAGCAGCTGCCCGCCGGACGCATCTTCGTGCCGCAGGTGAAGCACAGCGGTGCATCGGTGGCCATACCCATCACCAGTTCGAGCAGCTCGGTGGAGCTTCCGACCTCTGCTGGTGCCGGTGAGGCCACTGCTACCCGCGAACGATCCAGGACAGGCTCGGTGCCCACGCTCGACCGCAGCCCTTCGACGTCGACATCCACCGGGGTGACCGGCCCGGCGTTGCCGTAGTCCGTTGCCGCTACCTGGGCCGAACGCTCCTCCGCGGAGAAGATGCCCAGTTCCGCACGCTTGTCCCGGGACAGGTGGTCCAGTGCGATGCGGCGGAACAGGTAGTCCACCACCGAGGTGGCGATCCGAACGTCCGGGTCATCGGTCATGCCCGAGGGCTCGAAGCGGTTGTTGACCAGCTTCGACACGTAGGTCTCGAGCGGAACGCCATACTGCAGCGCGATGGAGATTGCCAAGGAGAACGCATCCATGACGCCCGACAGCGTGGAACCCTGCTTGCTCATGTTGATGAAGATCTCACCAAGTCCGCCGTCGGGGTACGAGCCGGTGGTCAGGTAACCCTCCGCACCGCCGACCGAGAAGGACACCGTCTGTGCGGAGCGCTTCTTCGGCAGCCGCTTCCGCGTCGGGATCGCCGGGCCGGCCTCGGCGACTGCGGTCTTGTTCGAGCTGGCCGAACCCGAGGACCCGGCGGACAGCGGCTGGCCGACCTTGCAGTTGTCCCGGTAGATCGCCAGTGCCTTGATGCCCAGCTTCCAGCTGTCGAAGTAGATGCCCTCAACCTCCTCGACGGTGGCCGTCTCCGGCATGTTCACCGTCTTGGAGATCGCACCGGACAGGAACGGCTGTGCCGCCGCCATCATCCGCACGTGACCCATGGGTGCGATGGCCCGCTCCCCCATGGCGCAGTCGAACACCTCGTAGTGCTCCGGCCGCAGTCCTGGCGCATCGATGACGTGACCCTTGGCGGCGATGTGCTCGATGATCGCCTCGACCTGCTCCTCCTGGTAACCCAGCGAGGCCAGCGCGCGAGGCACCGTCTGGTTGACGATCTGCATGGAGCCGCCGCCGACCAGCTTCTTGAACTTGACCAGCGAGAAGTCCGGCTCGATGCCGGTCGTGTCGCAGTCCATCATGAAACCGATGGTGCCGGTGGGTGCGAGCACGCTGGCCTGCGCGTTGCGCCAGCCGTTGCGGTCACCGATCCTGAGGCCTTCCTGCCACGCAGCGGTGGCCGCCTTGTGCACCGCGGCGTCGGTCGGGTGCATCGTGCGGACCAGGTCGTTGGCCGCCGCGTGCTTGCGCATCACCCGCTGGTGAGCCTCGGCGTTCCGTGCGTAGCCCTCATACGGTCCGACAACGCCGGCCAACTCGGCCGAACGCTTATAGGCCGCACCCGTCATCAGCGAGGTGATGGCCGCAGCCAACGCCCGGCCACCGTCGGAGTCGTAGGCGTGCCCAGTGGCCATGAGCAGCGCACCGAGGTTGGCGTATCCGATTCCGAGCTGACGGAAATTCCGGGTGGTGTCCCCAATGGGCTCGGTCGGGAAGTCGGCGAAGCAGATCGAGATGTCCATTGCGGTGATGATGAGCTCGACGGCCTTGATGAAGGTGTGGGAGTCGAAGCCACCGTCGTCGGTGAGGAACTTCATCAGGTTCAGGGACGCCAGGTTGCAGCTCGAGTTGTCCAGGTGCATGTACTCACTGCACGGGTTCGATGCACTGATGCGGCCCGACTCTGGGCAGGTGTGCCAGTCATTGATGGTGCCGTCGTACTGGATGCCCGGGTCGGCACACTCCCACGCCGCCGTGGCGATGGAGCGGAACAAGGTCTTCGCGTCAACGGTCTCGATGACCTCGCCGCTGTGGCGTGCCCGCAGTCCGAAGTCAGCACCGTTCTCGACCGCGCGCATGAACTCGTCGGTGACTCGCACGGAGTTGTTGGCATTCTGGTACTGCACGCTGGTGATGTCGGCACCGCCGAGGTCCATGTCGTACCCGGCGTCGCGGAGCACGCGAATCTTGTTCTCCTCGCGGGCCTTCGTCTCGACGAACTCCTGAATGTCCGGGTGGTCGACGTCGAGCACGACCATCTTGGCCGCCCGACGTGTGGCTCCACCGGACTTGATGGTGCCCGCGGAGGCGTCGGCACCGCGCATGAAACTGACCGGCCCTGAGGCGGTACCGCCGGAGGACAGCAGCTCCTTGGACGAGCGGATGCGAGACAGGTTCAGGCCGGCACCGGAGCCGCCCTTGAAGATCATCCCCTCTTCCTTGTACCAGTTCAGGATCGAGTCCATCGTGTCGTCCACGGCCAGGATGAAGCAGGCACTGACCTGCTGCGGAGACGCAGTACCGACGTTGAACCACACCGGGGAGTTGAAGCTGAACACCTGGTGCAGCAGCATCCAGGTGAGCTCGTGGGAGAAGATCTCAGCATCGGCCTCGGTGGCGAAGTACCCGTTGTCCAGCCCCGCCCGGGCGTAGCTGGACACCACTCGGTCCAGCAGCTGACGCAGGCTCTGCTCCCGGGTCTCCGACCCTGCCGCTCCACGGAAGTACTTGCTGGTGACGATGTTGACCGCGTTCAGCGACCAGTCCTCCGGGAACTCCACGCCACGCTGCTCGAAGTTGACGGTGCCGTCGCGCCAGTTGGTCATCACCACGTCACGACGGGCCCAGGTCACCTCGTCGTAGGGGTGGGTCCCCTCGGTTGTGTAGACACGCTCCACCCGCATACCAACCTTGCGCGCGGACTCGCTGGGGTCTCCGGCGCTCGAGCTGCTGGATGCGGTGTCAGCACTGATGGTCTCGGTCATGGGGTGGGCCTCTTTCTCACTGGTTCTCGTGACGTGGGTGCTGGAGCGGGACGCTCGTGTGCTTGCGTTCTTGGGCCTCAGGATCACGGGGCGCCGTCTTGCTGGTGCTCGCGCATCGCATAGATCTCTTTCGCGAAGTCCTCGGCTGAGCTGAAGGAGCGGTACACGGAGGCGAACCGCAGGTACGCCACCTCGTCGAGCTCACGCAGCGGGCCGAGGATGGCGAGTCCGACCTCCTGACTACCGATCTCCGCGAACCCCCCGGCACGGACCTGCTCCTCAACCTGCTGCGCGAGCTGGCTCAGCGCGTCGGAATCCACCGGGCGACCTTGGCAGGCGCGGCGAACGCCGCTCACGACCTTGTCCCTGCTGAACGGCTCAGTGACCCCGCTGCGCTTGACGACAGACAGCACCGCCGTCTCCACGGTCGTGAAACGCCGTCCACACGCTTGGCAGGACCGGCGTCTCCGGATGGCCTGACCTTCATCAGCCTCACGTGAGTCGACGACTCGCGAATCGGAGTTCCGGCAGAACGGACAATGCACGACGACCCCTTACGGATGTGGATAGACGGTGGACAACCTGTGGAGGGTGCTACACAGGCAGACCCCAACTTGTGGACTAATCACATCTCTGCAACTACTAGATGTTGTGGTCCCGAAGGTAATCCACCCCATGCCACGACGCAAGCGACACGCCGACAATTCGCCAACACGCAGGTCACTACGCGTGTCGCTTCGGACACGTTCCGCACATGCGGGGCCCTACTCGTCAAACGGCACGACGAGCGCCTGCCCCACACGGACCGACACCGTGCTGAGCGCGTTGAGCTCGACGATCCTCTGCACCACCGCCGACGTGGCCACTCCCGGCGCCACCCGGGAGGCCAGCGACGAGAGATTCTCGCCTTGATGCACCTGCACCACGGCAGTCCGAGTTGGCACGGGGTGCGCGCCCGGACCACCGAGCGCCGCGAGGCCCATCACGACGGCCACGAGCACGGCAGCGAGTAGTGAGCACGCGACGAACATGCGAATGCGAACCCGTGCCACCGACTGCGGCTGGGGCATGGGGCACACGACCCGGCCGGCCGGCGCACCGCCGACGCTGCGCCTCGTGCCGAAGAAGCTGGGCGAGGTACCGGAGCTCGGCGCGGGGCGGTACTCCACGAAGCGACCGGACGGCCGGCGACGGGCAGGTTCCCGCGGGCGGCCGATGACCACCCGCAGCCGCGGTGCACGCAGCGGGGCAGCCGTAAATGCGGCATGCGTGCCGTGCAGCGTGACGTGCCGACGATCCCCAAGAACAGTCATCCCAACCTCCACATGTCGAACACGCGTTCGATCGAACGTCTGATCGATGTCTACCAGGTGCCGCCGACAGAATCGAGACATTTCGGCGTGTTGATCGAACAAATGTTTGAATGTGACCTCCGACGGGGCTAGGTTCAACTCCACAGGCAGCGCCGCCGATCCCTGACGCTTGATCCGTAACAGGAGGACAAACACGATGAGCCGCAACACAACCGGCACCACAGGTCAGACGCCCCAAGCGTCGACTGCTGAGAATGTCGGAATGGCCGATCTGTCCGCGGCGGCCAAGGGGCTCACCCCACGTCAGCGCCGTGTACTCGAGGTGATCCGGGAGTCGGTGGAGACCAGGGGCTATCCGCCAAGCGTCCGCGAGATCGGCGAGGCCGTCGGACTGACCTCCACGTCCTCGGTGTCCCATCAGCTCAAGGCACTGGAACGCAAGGGGTTCTTGCGGCGCGACCCGAACCGTCCGCGCGCGGTGGATGTTCGCGGCCCCGAGGAGATGGCCGACGTTGCGGCTGCCGCTGACGAGCTCGCCCGCCGCGAACAGCTGCCCACCCCGACGTTCGTTCCGGTGCTCGGACGGATCGCGGCCGGTGGTCCGATCTTGGCCGAGCAGGCCGTGGAGGACGTGTTCCCCCTGCCCCGCGAACTGGTCGGCGAGGGCACGCTGTTCATGCTCCGAGTGGTCGGCGAGTCGATGACTGACGCCGCGATCTGTGACGGGGACTGGGTGGTGGTCCGTCAGCAGAACGTGGCGGAGAACGGTGACATCGTGGCTGCCATGCTGGACGGCGAGGCCACGGTGAAGACGTTCAAGCGGCGTGACGGCGAGGTCTGGCTGATGCCGCACAACGCCGCATTCGAGCCGATCCCGGGCAATGACGCCACTGTGCTCGGCAAGGTCGTGACTGTGATACGCAAGCTGTAGCGGAGCAGCCTTCGCTAAGCGGGCACCGGCGGTGCCGCGAACTCGCTCAACGCCGCACCCAGGTCGGCCCGGACCCTCGCCCGCAGGTGGGTGCCCTCGGGGAGATGACGCTCCTCGAGGACCTCACCCTCGGAGTGCACTCGGGCGACCAGATCGCCGCGGGTGAAGGGCACAAGCACGTCAACCTGCACTTCCGGGTGCGGCATCAGCTCGACCAGTCGCTCCTGCAACTCGGCGATGCCCTCCCCAGTACGTGCGGACACGAAGATCGCACCGGGCATCATGTGTCGCAGCTGCGCGAGCACCACATGATCTGCTGCATCCACCTTGTTCACCACCAGGAGCTCCCGGGGCAGGCTGGTGCCTCGTTCGTCGGCCACCTCGATGAGCACCTGACGTACCGCCGCAACCTGGTCTGCGGGCAAGGGATCCGAGCCGTCCACAACGTGCAGGAGCAGGTCGGCTTGCGCCACCTCCTCCAGCGTGGACCGGAACGCCTCGATCAACTGGGTGGGCAGGTGCCGCACAAAGCCGACTGTGTCGGTGAGTACGTAGTCCCGGCCGTCCGCGAGCTGCGCGCGCCGGGTGGTCGGGTCCAGGGTCGCGAAGAGCGCGTTCTGCACCAGGACCCCGGCGCCGGTGAGCGCGTTGAGCAGGCTGGACTTGCCCGCGTTGGTGTAACCGGCAATGGCGACACTGGGAACCTCGTTTCGGCGCCTGCTGTCCCGCTTGGTGTCGCGCGCCTTCTGCATGCCCTTGAGCTCACGTCGCAGCTTCGACATCCGCTCGCGGATCCGGCGCCGATCGGTCTCGATCTTGGTTTCACCCGGGCCGCGCAGACCCACACCACCGCTCGAACTGCCGCCGGCCCCACCGGCCTGCCGGGACATCGACTCGCCCCAGCCACGCAGCCGCGGGAGCATGTACTCCATCTGGGCCAGCGCCACCTGAGCCTTGCCCTCACGCGAACTGGCGTGCTGGGCGAAGATGTCGAGGATCAGCGCGGTGCGGTCCACCACCTTCACCTTGACGACCTTCTCCAGTGCGTTGAGCTGCGCGGGGGTGAGCTCGCCGTCGCAGATCACTGTGTCGGCACCGGTAGCGACCACGACGTCGCGCAGTTCCCTGGCCTTGCCCGAGCCGATGTACGTCGCCGGGTCGGGCTTGTCCCTGCGTTGGATGAGCGCTTCGAGCACCTCTGAGCCGGCCGTCTCGGCCAATGCTGCCAGCTCGGCGAGGCTCAGGTCGGCCTGCTCCGCGGTGCCCTGGGTCCACACGCCCACGAGCACCACGCGCTCCAGCCGCAACTGGCGGTACTCGACCTCGGTGACGTCGGTCAGCTCGGTGGACAGGCCCGCAACCCGGCGCAGCGAGGTGCGTTCGAGGAGCTGCATCTCGCCGACGGACAGATCGGGGCCAGAGGAATCGCGGCCAGCGTGGCCATCGGTGTGTCTGTCGTGGTCTTCCCACGTGTGTGAGTTCGTCATACGTCACCGAGTCTCCCACGCAGGACACAGCGCGCGCATCCGATTATTCCGAGAGCGCACAAGCTCAGGCCGGTGCATCCCACCAGCGCTCGTCAATTCCGCCGTGGGCAAGCAGAACCGAAGGTCCCCTCAGGAAGCTGCTGTCGGCCGTCAGCGTGACCAGCACTGCACCACCTGGAACGTGAACCTGCACCTGCCCTGCCTGCTGCCCCGCACGCCGAAGCGCAGCGAGCGCGGCTGCCACGGTGCCGGTGCCACACGAGCGTGTCTCCCCCACTCCTCGCTCGTGCACCCGCATTCGTACGGACACTGATCCGTCACGACCGCTCTGCAGCGGAGTCACGAACTCGAGATTCACGCCCTGCGGAAACAGCTCCGCGTCGAAGGACGGCTGCTGGGTGAGGTCCAGTCCGCTGAGAACGGTCTCGGTGACGCAGGCCAGATGCGGGTTCCCCACGTCCACCGCGAGGCCGCCGAAGGTCTCCCCCGCTACGACCGTCTCACCAATGCCGGTTATCCGAGCCGGGCCCATGTCCACGCTGACGTCGCCGTAGGCGCCATCGCTGGCGTGCACTACCACTGGCCGCGCGCCCGCCCGGCTGCCAACCACGAACTCGCGTCGCTGCTCAAGGCCCGCGGCATGCAAGTAGTGCGCGAACACCCGCACTCCGTTGCCGCACATCTCCGCGACCGAACCGTCGGCGTTGCGGTAGTCCATGAACCAGTCGTCGTCCGCGATCCCCGCGGCCAGCTCTTCGCCCAGCGCACCGGCACGGACGACGCGGAGTACTCCGTCTGCCCCGAGCCCGCGCTGCCGGTCGCAGAGCGCAGAGACCCGCTCGACCGTCAGCTGCAGCGTTCCCCCGACATCAGGGAGCACGACGAAGTCGTTCTGGGTGCCATGCCCCTTGGCGAAGTCCACGTCATAATCCTACGACGACCCCCACTGTTGCGTGGGTCACTATGCGCCTATACGGTTTCCACCAGACAGAGTTGCTATTCCGTCAGATGGAATCACTACAGATGAGGAGTCCCTATGAGCGTGCAGTCAGCCCCCGAAGGAGTCGAGGTCCGGGGAGAGATCCGTGACGGCTTCGAGTCGATCCTCACGCTCGATGCATTGGATCTGCTTGCTGACCTGCACCGCCGCTTCAATGCGCGCCGACTCGGTCTGCTCCAAGCTCGCCACCGCCGCCAGGCCTACCTCGATGGCGGCGGCATGCTCGACTTCCTTCCCGAGACTGCCGGCATCCGCAAGGACACGAGCTGGAAGGTGGCACCCCCTGCGCCGGGTCTGGCGGACCGCCGGGCGGAAATCACCGGCCCCACTGACGCGAAGATGACTATCAACGCGCTGAACTCCGGCGCCAAGGTATGGCTCGCCGACTTCGAGGACGCCAACACCCCCCTGTGGGAGAACATGGTCAGCGGTCAGCTGAACCTGCGCGCCGCCCTCGACCGCACCATCGACTTCACCGTCGAGGGCGGCAAGAGCTACGCGCTCAAACCCGCAACGGAACTGTCCACGATCGTGGTTCGCCCGCGCGGTTGGCATCTGCCGGAGAAGCACGTCCTCGTCGACGGGGAGGAAGTCTCCGGCTCGCTGTTCGACTTCACCATGTACCTGGTGCACTGCGGGCAGCGTCAGATCGACGCAGGCAAGGGACCGTACTTCTATCTGCCCAAGATGGAGAGCCACCTCGAGGCGCGGTTGTGGAACGAGGTGTTCGTGCACGCCCAGGGTGCGCTCGGCATCCCGCAGGGCACCATCCGCGCCACCGTGCTCATCGAGACCTTCCCCGCCGCGTTCGAGATGGAGGAGATCCTCTACGAGCTGCGCGAGCACTCCTCGGGCTGCAACGCCGGTCGCTGGGACTACCTGTTCAGCGTGATCAAGTGCTTCGGCCGACGCGGCAAGGACTTCGTGCTGCCCGACCGCAACTCCGTCACGATGACTGCACCGTTCATGCGTGCCTACACCGAGCTGCTGGTGAGCACCTGCCACCGGCGTGGCGCGCACGCCATCGGCGGCATGGCCGCGTTCATCCCCAGCCGCAAGGACGAGGAAGTGAACGCCAACGCCACCAAGAAGGTGACCGAGGACAAGACCAGGGAGGCGGGCGACGGTTTCGACGGATCATGGGTGGCCCATCCGGACATGGTCGGGTTGTGCACGGAGGTCTTCACGAAGGTGCTCGGTGAGCGGCCGAACCAGCTCGACAAGGTCCGGGACGACGTCCACGTCACCGCGGAACAGCTGCTGGACATCAAGTCCACTCCCGGCGAGGCCACCGAGGCCGGGCTGCGCAACGCCGTCAGTGTGGGCATCCAGTACCTCTCGGCCTGGCTGCGCGGGCAGGGCGCGGTCGCGATCTTCAACCTCATGGAGGACGCGGCCACCGCGGAGATCTCCCGGACGCAGGTATGGCAGTGGCTCCACAACGACGTCCAGCTCAGCGACGGTCAGACCGTGACGCCCGGGCTGGTCGAGAAGGTCGTGGACGAGGAGCTGGCGAAGATCAAGAACACCGTCGGTGAGCAGGCCTACGCCGACGGCGGCTACGAACAGGGGCGCTCACTGTTCACCGAAGTGGCCCTCGGTGCAGACCTGTCGGAATTCCTCACCCTCCCGGCCTACGCCCGCATGCCCTGA
>JADGOX010000355.1 GCA_017882745.1 Mycobacteriaceae bacterium
CCTCCCCTCGCTGGCGCAGGCCGCCTACGCCGACCCGACCCTGCGCACCAACCCGCGGATGCCGCTGCTGAAGGAGATCGTCGCCCTGCTGCAGGCGGCGCTCACGGGCGAGTACATCGGGTGAGACCGGCTGTCGGAGGTTCTGGGCGGCTACGGCGAACTGGCGGATAGGCCGCCTGGCCGCGGCACCGCCCTCGTCACACTGCGCCTCGCGGAGGAGCCGGAGCGGTTGTCCCCAAGCGAGGCGTGCACCCTGGTGACCCGCGATGGTCGCTGCGACAGTGGCCCTCTGTTCGAGGGGGGCACGAGATGGCGATATCCAGCGGTGGTGGCGCTGCACGGCACAAGCGGGGCAAGCGGGAGGCGCGGAGCAAGCCGGCCCCACGGCGGCAGGCCACACGGCAGCGGTCGGCCGCTCTGCGAGACCTGGTCGATGAAGACGCCCTGGCCGAACGGCGACGCACCCGCGAGGCCGCGGCTGCACAGGAACGCAGGCTGGCAGAGCTCAGCGACGCCGCCACGTCGGCTGAGCACGCAGCCGACGTGCTCGTCGACATGTTCGGGGAGGGCGTGGCGCCACCCGGGGTGCTGGAGCTGCTCGGGCCCGAGGACCGCGCCCGAGCCGTGGTCACCGCCCTGTCAGCGGCCCGGCCCGGCAGTCTGTGCGCCCTGACGTTGGCCGCTGAGGTTGCCGGCATGGTCGACGGGCAGCTCACTCGTGCTGCGGAGCTGCTGCGGCTGGCCATCCCGATGACCGACGACCCAGTCGAGTTGCACCGGATTGCCTACCACCTTGCGAGGCTGGGTTGTGTCCGCGAGGCACTGGACATGGTCGAGCCGCACCTGACCGAGGACCCGAGGGAGCCGGAAGCCGCTGCGACGTACGCGCTCGCGCTCGGTGTGGCCAGGCTGACGTTCGCAACCCCGATCGAGGGGCCATGCCCCTGCGGCTCGGACGATGAGTGGGTGCAGTGTTGCCGAGCGGCCGAGGCAACTGCCCTCGACAGGTTCCTCGACCGCAACCGGTTCGACACGCTGCTGACATCGGTCGCCGCGTATGTGGACGCCGGCCCCTGCGGTGAGGCTGTGCGGCAGGAGGTTGCGCGGGCCATGAGCGGGCTTCGCGCCGACCCGGCCGAGTCGGATGCCCTCGGCCGGCTCGTAACGGAGAACGCGTGGCTGGGCCAGTCGGTGCTGACGGCCTTCGCGGACGACCCGGCGACTCCCGCCGAGCTGGCCGAGACTGCTCGGCGATGGCAATACGACGTGGCCTTCGGGCTGTGGCAAATCGCCGATCCCGTTCCTTCGCCGGGTGTCTGGTGCACCGACATCGTCACCGGTGAGCGACGCTACGCCGCAATTCCTTCGCACCACTTGTCGGACGTGCACCGATGGGGCGTCCTGCTCTGTGCGCTCGTCGCGGACCACGGTGTGTGGCGCACCACCGGCGCTGTCCTCGTCCTGCGCCCGGCGGAGGCGGACATGTTGGCCGAGTCCGTCAACGACGGCTTGGTAGATCTATTGCACGACAAGGGAATTCCGTACCCGGGCGGCAAGGGGCAGGAGTTGCCGCCTTCCGGTGTCGTCGCCGGTGGCCGCGAGCCGATCAGCGCGGAGGGTGTACGGGCTTTCAGCGCCATGATGGGCGCTGGCCTGCCGGCAATGGCGAAGGACCTGCGCACATTGCGCAACAGCCTGCAGACCAGTGACCGCGAGGACATGTGCCTCGTCTCCGTCGAAATCGAACTGCAGCATCGTGCCGAGACGTTGCGCCGATTCCGCGAGCACCCGAGCGCGGAGCCGGCGAGCAGCGAGCTCATCGTCTGGCGGGGCGCGAGAATGACGCGACCGGAGCGGGCGCGGATCGGCGCCGACGTGCGCGCCGACCTCGGGGACGACGGCGGAATTGCGTCCGACCCGAAGTACCGATGGATGCTGGGATACGTCGAGGTGCGCGACGATCTGATCAGGTTGGAAACGGACTCCCGAGAACGCTTCACCGCTTTCCTTGACCTTCTCCGGGAGCTCGGGGACGAGCCCCGGGTGCTCCAGGAAACGACGTGGGCTCCCAGCGCGTACCTGTGGCATTTGGGCGGCGGACGCTCGCTGTCCCTCTGCCAGAACGACCAACTCCTGGACGCCTGGGAACGCAACTGGCCGGACGAGCGGCTGCCTGCTCTGGAGGGACGAACCCCGCGGCAGGCATGCCGGCGGCAGACGCTCGTGCTGAAAGTCGAGGCATTGCTGCGCGAGCTGGAAAACGAGGCCGACCAACTCGCCCGAATAGGCCGCCCCGCCCCTGACGTCGATTTCCTGCGGGGTGAGATCGGCCTACGGGGGGTCCGGGCCCATCCCGCGGCTTGACGGGGCTCCGTCGCTGAGCTGGCCGTTGGGCCTGCGTTGTGCCTGTCTCAGAGCAGAGATCAACCCGTCCGCAGCCGGTCCACGAAGCCCCGGATGGACGCCGTGACTTCCGGTGAGGACCACAGCCGCCGAATCTGGGCGTCGAAGACGCGCTGGTCGCGCACGACCATGTCGATCAGGGGGCCGCGCAGCCCGTGCTTGGTCGCCTGGTAGGAGGCGGTCGGCACGCTGCCCAGCGCCTCGGCGGTCGCCAAGGCTCGGCCCAGCAACTCGTCGGCAGGGACCACTTCGTTGACGAAGCCACGGTCTCTGGCCTCGGCGGGCGGGTAGTTGCGGGCAGTGAAGATTACTTCTTCAGCGTGCGATCCGGTCGCGTGCCGGACGATCTCGAGCGCGCTCAACGGGTAGGGAACACCGACGGCCAGCTCGGAGACACCGATACAGGCCGGCCCGTCGGCTACCAGCCCGTAGTCACAGGCGCAGGCGATGACCGCGCCACCGGCAATGGCGTGACCGTTGACCGCGGCAACCACGGGGAGGGGGAAGCGGAAGAGCGCGAGCAGCGCCTCCGACAGCGTGGCGACGAGCCGGTCCGTGTAGTCGGGCCCGCCGTCCAGGATGCGGAACAGATCCACCCCGGCGGAGAACACCGCCCCGCGGCCCGTCAGCACGACCGCTCGGTATCCCTCTCCGAAGACCCTCTTCAGCGTCTCGGGAACTGCTTGGCACATCTCGACGTCGAGGGCGTTGACCTTGCCGTGCTCCAGCCGCATGACCGCGGTGGATCCGGACCGCTCTATCGAGATCATGTGCCATCCCTCCTCGCCGAGGAGGGCATCCTCTCGCGAGCCGCACCGGATCGAGGGCGACTCGACAGCGCGATTCCGCCCTCGGCGGCTGTTGATGCGCGTCGTCTTGCTCAGGCTCGGCTCCGCCGAAACATCCCCTGCGTCGTGGGCGCGGTACACAGTGCCGGACGGCAGCCGCGAACCTGCGCCGCGGGGGTGGCCAGGGCAGCCTTTCCCCAGTCGGCGCCCACCGTCTACTGGGTGGCCTACGTGGGCACACCGGTCATACGCAGCTCCAACCTGGGCGGCCTGTTCGTGCGACTGAAGTAGCCGGCAAAGGCCGGCCCCACCTACTCCTCGCGCCGGAAGACCCGGTTGACCACCGCCTGCATGTCGCGGTCGAGCTGGTCGAGCCGGCCGTTGACGCCCTCGAAGCGGGCGTCCAACACCTGTTGCAGTGCGTCGAAGCGCCCGTCGACCGAACCGAAGCGCGCGTCGACGGCGCCGAACCGGGCGTCCATGTACGAGCGCAGGCTGCGCTGCTGGGCGAGCACCATTGTGACGACCAGCCCCGCGAAGGTGGCGAGGATGCTCAGCAGCACCCAGCCCTGCGCGGTCGTCATGCTTCAGTTGTACTCCGGACGTGAGGAGAGCGTGTCCTCGTCCACAGCCGGAACTCGGGCCTGCCGGCATCCGCCAGTTTGACCAGACGGTTGGGTTCCTGAGCTTGCCCGCTCGCGCATTGCTCCGAACAGGGGATCGAGGGCGGAGCGACGTTGCCACGTCGCTCACACCGACCTTGTCGCTGGGCGCCGTGCTGGGAAAGGCGCCCTACACCTTCACCCTGACCGACCCGTCGGGGGGACGACCTTCAAGCGCACGTACACCGCGTCCGCTCCACAGGTGGCCATGCCCGCGGGGACTCTCACCAATGGACTGACCTACCAGTTCACAGCCACCGACGCGGCCAAGACCTCCTACCCGACCTATCCGTTCCAGGTGGACGTGCAGCGCCAACCCGAGCAGCTCGCCGACCAGATGAGCGGGCAATTGGCCACGGTGACCGACCCCGTGTCCGGGCAGTCGATGACGTTCGGCTACGGGCCCACCGGGTGCCCGGCGATGCCGTCCGGGTTCCTGGCCACACCGTCCGGCCTGCTGTGCCAGGTCACGTTCTGGGACGGCTCGCAAAGCGCGCTCGGCTACGCCACCACGTCCAGTGGGGGAACCCAGCTGGGCCGGGTGGTCGACTACCCGGCCGCGGGGGCCGGCAGCGCGCAGGTCACCGACTTCGCCTACGACGGGGTGGGACGGCTGGCCCACCGCGCCCCGCTGGTCGCGGCCACGGCAGCGGCCGGCTACGTCGGTGCCGGCGACACCTCACTGCTGACCCAGATCAGCTACGACAGCCAGGGTCGAGTCGCCACGATGGCGGCCCCGGCGGCAGCAACCGGGGGAACCGGCGCCAGTCACACCTACGCCTACACCGCCGGAGCCGGCAGCACGCCGTGGTCGACCACCGTCACCAATCCCGCTCTGACGACCGCCGCCGGCGCCCTCGCCAATGTCGCCTTCGACCCCCTGTCCTTCCTGCTCACCGCCATCCGGGATGCGGCCGGGCGGACCACGACGAACACGTGGAACGCCGCCCAACAGCTACAGAGCCGGCTCACCGGCTCCGGCACCCAAATCGCCTTGTCTTACAACGCCGACGGCCTGCTGAGCCAGGCGCAGGGACCCACGGTCGGCTCGGTCTCCGCCACGAGCCCCACCGTCAACTTCGGCTACGACGAGACGTTCACCGCGAACCCCGGCGGGTCCGGCACCCCGATGCAGGGGCTTGCGGTCACCTACTGGAACAACGCTCAGCTGACGGGCGCGCCCGTGGCCGCCGAGCTCGGCCCCGCCGTCGCCGGCACGCCAGCCACATCTCTTCTGGTCAAACTGGCCGGCCAACCCACCCAGGACAGGTACCGACGCGTGGGCCGCCCGGCTGACCGGCAAGGTCATGATTACGGCTGCGGGCGGCTACACCTTCACCCCCGTCTCGGCGAACACGCGCCTATATGGTAGGTGCCGCCGGCCGTGTCGTAGCTGTAGGTCGTGGTCGTCGTGTACGGGGCCGCGCCGCCGGTCGGGGCCGGTGGTCGTCGTCACGGTGTCGGGTTTGCCCGTGTCGGGGTCGTAGCTGCTGCTGGTCGTGGTGCCCCAGCCGTCGACGGTTCTGACGGTGCGACCGAGCAGGTCCGTCGTCGTCGTGGTGGTCTGGTCGGGCTGGCCGGGGACGGTGGCGGTCACTGCGCTGACCCTGGGGTCACCGCCGACCGCGTAGCTGGTCGTGGCCGTCGAGACGGTGCCGTCGGCGCCGGTGGTCTGGGTCTTGGTGACCCTGCCGGCGCTGTCGTACCAGGTGCACGACGGCGTGCTCGTCCCGGTCTGATGGGCCACCACGTGGCCCGCCCCGTCATACCAGCTCGTGTGGGTCACGCCTGGGGTCGTCCCGCCGTCCGGGGACGGGTCGGTGAACGATTTCTGCTGGCCGCCCTGGTTGGCGGCGGCAGCCCCGTCGCAGGGTGGGGTCGTGGTCTGCGTGTCCCCCGCCCTGGTTCCACAAGGAGGTGGGCAACGCGAGGGCCGGCTGCGTGTAGGCCATCTTGTTGGTGAACGCGCTGCCCTGTGGGTTCACGCTGGTGGGCACCGCGGCCGAGGTCTTCAGGCCGAACCCGGGCGCCAGCACCGACATCGGCACGGCGAGGGGGCCGTTGTGCGTGTCCGGCCCCTGGTAGGTGACCTGCAACGCCGCGGCGGACCCGGCGGTGCTCAGGTCGATGCGCAGTTGGTGGGGCCCCGCGGTCAACGAGACGTTGGTGCATCCCTTGTTGGCGCAGTCGACGTTGTCCAGCAGGAGGCCGGGCTCAGCGGGCTACCACGACGCCGGGCTCATCCCGTTCTACTACGCCCGACGACGAAGACTGGCTGAACACCTGGCAGCGTCATGACCCGGCACCCGTCGTGCCGGTCGTCCAGCAGGACTGACCGGAAGCGGCGCCCATACCGACCGGCGACTCCGAGCGGGCCGACCGCAGCAAAGTGCTGGACATCAGCGTCGCGGAGGTCGTGCCGAGCATCCGCCGGCCAGCGGCGCGACCGCAGCCACTCGATCGAAGCCGGCTGGCCCGGGACTCGTTGCTGTGGACAGGGGCCGGCCCGGCCGCCGACCATGTGAGGGTGGCTCCGGAAGGCAGGAGGGACACCATGGCGGGCGCGGTGACCACGGCGGTGACACCCGAACTGATCGCCCGGCGGCGGGCTGTCGGCATCGACTTGTTCGACGAGGTCTGGGACGGGGTGTACCACGTGGCACCGGGGCCAACAATGGCTCACGCACGCGTGGGAAGCGAACTCGCGTTCCTTTTGGAGCCGCGGGCCCGGGAACGAGGTCTGGTCAGCAGTTCGCCGTTCAACGTCGGCGAGCCACACGACTACCGGGTGCCGGATGGCGGCTTCCATCGGGGCGAGCCAACCGGTCCCTGGACCCGGACAGCGGCCGTGGTGGTTGAGGTTCTCTCGCCCGGCGACGAGACCTACAAGAAGTTCGGTTTCTACGCCGCGCACGAGGTGGACGAGCTGATCGTCGCTGATCCGGTCGAGCGGCGGGTCGCGGTTTGGCGGCACGCCGGCGACACCTACGAGCCAGCCGACCGCAGCGAGCTGCTCGGCATCACAACCGAGGAGATGGAATCGGGCATCCGCTGGCCTGCGATCTGATTCCCGACCGCGCCAACCCCGCCCCAACCCCCGTTCCCGGGCGTCGATGACGCCCTGACCCCACCACGCTGGTACCGACGGTCCTCGGTGGCCGCAGATTCATCCGATCGGTCGATCGGGAACAGGTCGCTGGTGCCGAGCGAATAGATGTCGAGGCGGGCGAGCCCTTGCTCGCCCATGCCCACGCCCACCGGCACCGGCGCGGCCCTGTGACGGGCACCGCCCCCTGGACATTCACCCTGACCGACCTGTCGGGAGGTCGTTCCCTCAAGCGCACCTTGTCCGCGAGCGTGCCGCAGGTACAGGTGCCCCCCGGGGTGCTGGCCAACGGGGGCAGCTACCAGGATCCCGGCCTGGGTCACCGAGGACAAGTATCCGGTGGTGTTCGTGGCCGAGGTCGCCGTGAAGGTGGTGGTCGTCTGGTTGGGGTCGGTGACCGTCCAGGTGCCGTCGGCGTTCTGGGTCACCGCCGACGCCGTGCCCGACCCTTGCGCAGCTGTGCCGCCGACCGCCCCCGGAGATGCGAGCACCGGCACCCAGACCGTCCCCGCCTTGCGGTAGGGCAGCGTCGCGCCGCTCTTCGCGAGCAGTGTCACCGTGCCGTCGGCGGTGACGGCCAGCCCGTCCCAGTTCGACCCCGAGGCGGCGGCCAGCCGCCACCCGGGTGGCACCGCAGGGTCCGCGACGTCGGACGGTCGCCAGGTCAAGGAGAACCCGGCGGCGCCAGAGGAGGACACCGTCACGTGCGACGTCCAGCTGGTGAACGCCTCCCCCGAGGACAAGCCGACGCTGACGCCGCCGACGCTGTCGGTGACCTGCTCGTCGAGGTGCTGCACGTCCACCGCGAAGACGTAAGGCGGGTACTGCCGGCCGCCGGTGCCCGGGTTCGTCCCCGCTCCGGACGGGATGCTCTGCCAGGTCAGCTTCTGGGACGGGTCGGCAGCCTGGGTCGGCTACGTGACCGCCCCCGGCGGGAAGTCCCAGATCGGACGGCTCGTCGACTACCCGGCGGCGGGTGAAGGCGCGCAAGTGGTCGACTACGCCTATGACGGCGCGGGACGGCTGGCCGCAGCCCGCTCACCGCTGGTTGCCGCGGCCGCTGCCACGAGCCCGCCGATCGTCCCCGCGGGGGACACCACGACGCCACCCGGATCGACTACGACAGCCAGGGCAGGGTGTCGACGCTGACTGCGCCCGCACCGACGCCCGGTGGTCCGGCGGCCACCCACAACTACAGCTACGGGCAGGGCAATGCCGCGCCCCTTTGGACGACCAGAGTCACCATTCCAAGCATGGGCGTTGCCGTCGTGGCAATCACCCAGTTCTCCCAAACCAGCCTCGACACCTTCACCGATTGCTACGGCCTGCCACGGCTGACCGCCCACGTCACCCAGGTCACCGCCAACCCGATCGACGCGACCGACCAGGAGGCCTCCCTGGACACCGGATCATCGCCAGCGTCGCCCCGGAGCTGACCAACCTGTCGATCACCGAGGTCGACCCGTTGGCCGTCCCCGTCATTTCCCTGGACGCGGCTCTCGACCCCGCCAACACCGGCGGACAGCCCGTCCAGGTCGTCTCCTCCTCCATCGCCTACTGCGAGAAGGCCCTCGACAGCGACCACGGCGCCCTCAGCGAGTTCGTGCTCATGGCCGCGGCAGCGGCCGGCATCACCGTCGTCGCCTCCGCAGGTGACTACGGCTCGGCCGGCTGCTACCCGCCCGAGCAGAGCGTCCAAGTGCAGTACCCGGCTGGATCGCCGCACGTCACCGCGGTAGGGGGGACGCACATCCTCGACCACTCGCCCGCCGCGGCCAACGGCGAAGAAGTCTGGAACGACTCACCCGCAACAGGCGGGTGGCGGCGCACCCGACTCCGCGTTCCCGATGCCCTACTACCAGCAGGCGGCAGGGCTTCCCGGCCAGCAGCGCAGCGTCCCCGACGTCGCCTTCGCCGCCGAGCCCAACTGCGCTCCGCCCTTCCCCGTCTGCAGCGCCCCGGGCACCTGTGCCTGGGCCCCGGTCGGTGGGACCTCGGCGTCGGCACCGCTGCTGGCCTCCGGGCTGGCGCTCGTGGACCAGGGGCTTCACCGCGCCGGACGGCCGGCCCTGGGCTTTCTGAACCCGAGGTTGTACGCCCTGGCGACCGACCCGACCGTCACGGGTGTCGTCAACGACGTCACGCGGGGCACCAACAGCCTCTTCGGCAACAACTGCTGCACTGCTGCCCCCGGCTACGACGCCGCCAGCGGCTGGGGCTCACTCAACCTGGACGGGCTTCTCCAGCACTCGCGGTGACCCGTGCAGCTCAGACGTCGCGCCGGCTGAGTAGTACGCCACCGACCACGAGTACCACCACGGTGTAGAGGCAGAACATCCCCAGCCCGCTCCACGGCGCCAGGGACTCCGAGACGGGCCGGACATTCATGATCGCCGAACCGGCCTGGCTGGGCAGGAACTTGTTGACGTCGGTGCCGAGGTCACCGGGCAGGAAATGCGCGATGATCGGCAGGACGAGCAGCACGCCCACCACCGCGCTGATCGCACCTGCCGTATGACGAAGGA
>JADGOX010000100.1 GCA_017882745.1 Mycobacteriaceae bacterium
ACCCGCTCCACGTCGGCCACGAGCTCGGGAAGGGGCTGCCCGAGGCGCTCCCGCAGCGCACTGAGCTCATCACCGACAGCGACGATCCGCGCGTACCCCTGGGCGGAGTAGCGGCGAGCCGGGCCCGGATCGGCCAGGGCATCGGCCAGCCCGGCCACCTCGGAGTTCTCTCCTGGCAGCGCGGACTCCAGCGCGGCCGTCAGAGCCTGTGCCTCGTCGTGCTCGGCCGGCAGGTGACCCCCGTGGACCGCGAGCTCCCGCGCCCGCCGCCACAACGCGACCAGGTCGGCCGCCCCGAGACGCCAGCGGGCACCGGTGAGCACCCGGGCGGCCGCACTACCGGCAAGCGGGTCAGCGAGCAGCCGAAGAATGCTGACCACGTCACGCACCTCGGGGGTGTCCAGCAGTCCACCGACACCGACCACCTCGACGGGCAGGCCTTCGGCCCGTAGCGCGTCCGCGACCGCGGCCATGTCGGACCGTCGGCGCACGAGCACCGCGGCAGTGGGCACCGGCTTGTCGGCCTCGCGCGCTTCGCGGTAGGTGCGGGCGATGTTGCCGGCAACCCAGGCGAGTTCATCGTTCACATCCGGGAGCAGAGCGCACAGCACCTCACCCGCGGGTGCGTCGGGACGGGGCCGCAGCTCCGCAACGGGAACTCCGCTGGCGCGCAGATCCACCGAGATGCCGTTGGCCAGGTAGAGCGCCTCGGCCGGGTTGCGCCAGCTGGTGAGGAGCTCACTGCGCGGCGCTGGGCGGCCGGCAGCGTCGGTGGGAAAGTCAGTGGCGAAACGGGGCAGATTGGCTGCGGACGCCCCCCGCCACCCGTAGATGGACTGAATGGGATCCCCCACGGCGGTGAGTGCCAGCTTCCGGTCGATCCCGGCACCGAACAGTGACGTCAGCAGCACCCGTTGGGCGTGCCCGGTGTCCTGGTACTCATCGAGCAGCACCGCCCGAAAGCGTTGCCGTTCAGCTCTTCCCACCTCGGGGTGCTCACGTGCAAGGCGTGCGGCCAATGACATCTGGCTGCCGAAATCCAGGGCAGACTCCCGGCGCATCGTCTCGACGAGCCGTTCCAACAGGGGCAGCAGGATGAGGCGTTGCCGCTGCGCGTCGAGCACCCCGGTCAACGCTCTGCTCGGACCACCTCGCTGCTTGGGTCCGGGCGGAAGGTTCTCCACCAGGCTCTCGAGCTCGTCGTGTGTGCTCAGCAAGGCCGAGGGGTCCACCAGGTGCTCGGCGAGCTGGCCCGCCAGCTGACGCAGCCGTGCGGTGATCGTGGCCGGGGTGACGTCGGTGTCCAGGTCCTGCCCCCAGGTGCTGACGACCCGGTGCGCAAGCTGCCACGCGGCGGTCTCGCTGAGCAGGATCGCTGAGGGCTCGACCGGTAGCCGCAGGCCGTGCTCGGCCAGCAGCCGCCCGGCGTAGGCGTGGTAGGTACTCACCTCGGGCTCGGTGGCGCGGACCCGTGCGGACAGCTCACCGCTCGGGTCGACCCGGAGTAGCACGTCCGCCCCGGCGAGTCGGTGCAGCCGCAGTCGGATCCGGGACGTCAACTGCTGCGCGGCCTTGCGGGTGAACGTGAGTCCGAGCACCTGGTCTGGCGGGAGCACGCCGTTTGCCACCAACCAGACCACGCGTGCCGCCATCGTTTCCGTCTTCCCTGCCCCGGCGCCGGCCACCACCAGCGCCGGACCCAGAGGTGCCGCGATCACGGCCACCTGCTCGTCGGTCGGCGGCGGCAGCCCCAACGCCGAGGCGAGCTCGGCCGGACTGATCTGGGCGTGCGTCACGCGCTGCCCACCTGCCTTCCCGACTCGTGCGCGGGGCAGGCCGACTGCACGGGGCAGTGCGTGCACCCGTCGTTCACCACCGCCAGATAGTTGGGTCCGCGGGTGGCGGCGGCCGCGTCGAGCACCTGGCCGCGCCATCGGGCTGCGGTCTCCGCGGTAAGCGGCTTCTGCAGCCGTTGGGTGGCGCCCTCCCCCTTGTGCGGCTTGGCGACATAGACCAACCGCGCTCCGCCGGGAATGGCCCCCGCACCGACCTCGGCCACGCCGCCCTCGGCGGCGGCCACCTGATAGGTGGCCAGCTGCGCATGCTCTTCCGCTGCGGCGGCGGCCACAGGGGTCCGTGAAGTCTTGACGTCCACCACGACCAGCCTGCCGAGCGTGTCCCGCTCGAGACGGTCGATGCGCCCGCGGACCTGGACCGACAAGTCCTCGCTCGTTCCCGTCCCGGGGTCGGTCATGCTGCCGTGCAGCACAACGTCGACGTCGACCTCCACAGTGACCTCGGTCAGCTCGCTGCGGCTGTGCTGCCACCACGACCGGAAGGCGTCGAGCATGCCGCGGGTGCGCTCCAGCTCGTGGCGGGAGTACCAGGGCGCCCCGACATCCACTGCCGTCCACGCCTGCTGCAAGGCCTCGTCCACGGCCTCGGGTGCGGCCCGCTCGGCGATCGCCTGGACCAGGGTGTGTACGAGCGTCCCGGTGACGGCGGCTGTCGCGGATCCGTCCTGCCCACCGTGGCGTTCCAGCAGCCAGCGGAGCGGGCAGGTACTCAGTAGCTCGACCGTCGACGGCGACACCGGCACGGGTCCGTCGCCGGGCTGCCACAGCTGCACCTCGGTACTGGGCGCAGCAAGGCCGTACCACTGGTCGGGGTGCGCCCCACGCACCCCGGCAGCAGCGAGACGAGCGAGCTGCCGGGCCGCGCGCTGACGGCGGACGGGGTCGGCGGCCTCGGCGCAGACCACGGAGCGCAGTTCCGCCACCAGCTCGCCGAGAACCAGTGCGCGGCCCGGCGGAGCCGCGCGAGCATCGGGCAGCTCCGGCGCGTCATCGGTGACCGCACTGTCACTCAACTCGTCCAGGAAGCGGGAAGCGATCAGGTCCGCATCCCCGGCTGCGCTGTTCACAGCCGTCACGAGCAGTGTGTCCGACGCGCGGCTGCAGGCCACCAGGAACAGGCGCCGCTCCTCCGCCAGCAGGGGGGCGGTGCGCGACAAGGTGTCGACGAGAGCCGGGTCGGTTCCGCCCGAGACGATGTCGACCAGTCGCTCTGTCCCCAGCAGCGTCCCGCGACTGCGCAGGGCCGGCCACAGGCCTTCTTGCACCCCGGCGACAGCGACGACCCGCCATTGCCTTCCCGCAGCAGAGTGCGCGGTGAGAACCGTGACGGCATCGATGCTGGCGGCCGCGCCACCTGATGTTTCGACGGAACCGTTGGCCATCTCCTGCTCCGTGAGGTATTCGACGAACCCGCTCACACTGGCGGCCGGCAAGCGGTCGACATACCGTGCGGCCGCATCGAACAAGGCCACCACCGCGTCGAGGTCACGGTCCGCCTGTGCTCCGGCTGCCCCACCGCGTCCTGCTGCCGCAACCCAGCGCCGCTCGAGGCCGCTGGCCTGCCACGCCGCCCACAAGACCTCCTCCACGCCCCGGCCCGTCGCCATCGCTTCCCGTGCCGCGGCGAGCACCTTCTGCACCCTGCGCAGCGGCTCGGCCTCCGCGGCCGTCAGCGCCACCAGCGGATCATCGGCCCGGTTCCGGCCTCCCCCGCTGCCGCTCGGCGGAAGCAGCAGCTCTCGGATCAGCTCGGCCGAGTCACGGTCACCGCCGCCGGCCAGCTCCACCCTGCGCAAACCACGACGGAGCCGGCGGAGCGAAACCGCGTCCGCCCGTCCGATGGGTGAGGTGAGCAGGGCCAGCGCCGCCTCCTCGTCGAAGTTGATCGCGTCACCGTTCGCGGTGAGGGCCGTCAGCGTCAACAGGAATCCTTGCACCGCGAGTTGGCGCGCCAAGGGGAGATCGGTGCTGGGGATCTGCACCGGCACCCCAGCCGAGAGCAGGGCCCTGCGCAGCGCGGGAAGCGAGCGAGCAGTGGAACGAACAATCACCGCCATGTCTGAGTACGCGACACCGTCGAGCAGGTGCGCACGCCGCAAGACGTCTGCGACAAGGGCCGCTTCCTGCGCCTCCGTCCGCAGCAAACGCACGCGCACCTCACCCGGTGCACATCCGGGCGCCGCGGCAGGGCCCCGTTGTGGGGCCGCCCCAGGCAACCTCGAACTGACCGCCGCGACGGCGTCGGCAACCGCACCGGAACACCGCCGGCTCACGGTCAGCAGCACCCTGCGCTCGGGGTCCAGGTCGGCGAGGAAGCGCGGATCCGCCCCCCTGAAACCGAAGACCGCCTGATCGGAGTCGCCGGCGATGACCACTTCGGGGGCCCCTGTTCCGAGCTGGCGAACCAACGCCGCTGCATGCGGATCAAGGTGCTGTGCGTCGTCGACGAGCAGATGCCGCACCCTGGCTCGTTCGCCGGCGAGGAGCTGGGGGTCGCTGGCGAAGGCGTCCAACGCACCGGACACCAGCCCCGCCGCGTCAACGGCCGGTGCACTGGCCTGCGGTGCTTCCATGCCGACGGCGCCGCGCAACAACATCACCTGCTCGTACTGGGCGCCGAAGCGACCAGCCGCAACCCATTCCGGCCGGCGGTTCCGGCGCCCGAGGCGCACGAGTTCCTCGGGACCGAGTCCGCGCTCGGTGGCGCGCAGCAGCAGGTCACGCAGCTCCCGGGCGAAGCCGGCCATCCCCAGCGCGGGCCGGAGCGACTGGGGCCAGTTGTCGGCACCGTCGGCGATCTCGCCACGCAACAGCTCTCGGATCACCGCATCCTGCTCGGCTCCGGTGATCAGCCTCGGCGGCGGGTTGCCGTGTGCTGCCGCCTGCAGCCGCAACACGGCAAAGGCGTAGGAGTGCAGCGTGCGGACCAGCGGCTCCCGAATGGTGCGGACACCATCCCGGCCCGCCGCAGTCAGCCTCTCGGTGATCTGGGTGCGGATCTCGCGCGCGGCCCTTCGGGATGCGGCAAGCACCAGTACCGACTCCGGCTGTGCGTCTGCCGTGGCCAGCCTGCGCACGGCGAGTTCGACCAGCAGCGAGGTCTTGCCGGTGCCGGGCCCACCCAGGACGGCCGTCGGCCCCCATCCGCGATGCTGACCGGGTCGAACGCTGGCAAGCAGGTCTGCCGCGGCGCCCTCCCACACGCGGACGGGGGGCACGACGACAGGGCCACGGACCAGCTTGCTTCGCTGTCGATGCCCGCCACTGACCACACCGGCATCAGACCACGGGCGGCCGACAGTCCCACGGGGGGCACCGGCTGCCAGGCTCGAACGATGTCCTCCGCTGCGTTCCGAGAAAGTCGGTGGATGCCCGGAGCGTCGACGTCAGACTTTCTTGACCACGCTCGACTTGAGCTGCATGGGACCGATCCCGTCGACCTTGCAGTCGATATCGTGGTCGCCCACGCCGTTCACGAGGCGGATGTTGCGCACCTTCGTGCCCGCCTTGATGCCGGTAGGACTGCCCTTGACCTTGAGGCTCTTGATCACCGTGACCGTGTCGCCGTCGGCGAGCACGTTGCCGACCGCGTCCTTGATCACCCCGTCCTCGGCGTCATCCTCGGGTTCGGCGGACGTGGCGGCCCACTCGTGCGCACACTCCGGGCAGACCAGCAATGGGCCCATCTCGTAGGTGTACTCACAGGAGCACTCAGGGCACGGCGGCAGGGTCTCGTCCACCGAGTCAACATACTCG
>JADGOX010000101.1 GCA_017882745.1 Mycobacteriaceae bacterium
AGCCAGCTCCGCGGCGGCCAACACGTCGTCGGCATCGGCTTGGTGCACCGCTTCCCGCAGCAGCTCATCCTCCAGGAGCTCGCCGGCCCCGGCACCGACCGCTCCCAGCCTCAACAAGAGCGGGTGCGCAGCCTCGGGATGCACCACCCGGACCCCGGGCACCGTGAGCGCAACGTCGGCGATGACCGCACTGCGCGGACCCAACACCGTGCGGCCGTCAACCAGCGGAACGGGCAAGGCGGCCA
The DNA here is from genome assembly GCA_017882745.1 of Mycobacteriaceae bacterium. Lineage (GTDB taxonomy): Bacteria > Actinomycetota > Actinomycetes > Mycobacteriales > Mycobacteriaceae > X156. Next base: position 246 of record JADGOX010000101.1, read on the forward strand.
GTTCTTGCGCGGCTCGACGGTCGACAACGATGGGATCGAGCGCCTCGTAGAGCTGCCGCCACCAGCTCGGATCCCGCTGTATGCCGGACAGCGCGTCGGCCACCGCGGACAGCCCGAGGCGCGGCACACTCAGCGCGACCAATGCCGCCGAGTGCGTGGGCGCCGAGAGCTCGGCGGCGAGCAAACCCGGAATGACGTCGGCAAGCAGCGCGACCAGCGCCGCACTCGCGACGTCCAGCACCTTCGCCGCGCGGGGCGCCACGTCCGCGCCCTCCGCGGCAGGAAGCCAACGGGCTCCACGCAGGGCCTTCAGCATTCCCTCACGGAGCTCGGCATCCACTGCGCTCCGGGGAAACCCGGGAAGCGGCACCAGGCGAGTGCGTTGCTCAGGCGGGAGAGCGGACACCAGCGCCGGGTAGGCCTGGGCGGCGTGGGCCAGGGAGGTTCCCGGAAGCACTCTGCGGCGGTCCGGCTGCAGGGCCACGTCGACGATGAGCAGCGCGGGCAGGGACAGCTCCTCGTCGGTGCGGGTCGGGGCACGCAGAACGTCCTCGCCCAGTGGCCGCACCTCACCGTCCTGGTCGACGCTGGCGAGCCATCGGAGGCCGGCATCACCGCTGCACCACCACCGCCGTCCGCCGATAGTGAGCTCCTCCAGACCCGAGGGCAGCACTCGTTCACTGCGCTCCACGACCCGGCCGTCAACCGCAATACGCTGCAGCGCAGGCAGAGCCAGGAGAAGTTCCGGTGCTTCGGCGACGAAGTCCGCGAGCAGCGCTGCGCCGTCGACGTCCTCCCGCAGCGGCAGTACCACCTCGGTACTTGCCTCGAGAGGGGGTTGCTCGGCCACCGGCCAGACGAGCCGGAGCACCGGCACCTCGCTCAGACCGAGCTCCGCCCGAGTGCGTGACGCCGAGAAGGCGACGGACCCCGAACGCGACAGCACACGTGGCTCTTCACTGATGGCGAGCACGGCCGTGAAACCGACGCCGTAGCGTCCGACGCCGCCGGTCTTGCTCGAGGCACGCAGGGCAGCAAGCGCCTCCACCCCCGCCCGGTCCAGCGGTTCACCGGTGTTGGCGACCCGCAGCTCGGCGCCCGCCAGCCGGACCGTCAACTGACCGTGCACCCCTGCGCGGGCGGCGGCGTCGGCGGCATTCTGCGCCAGCTCGGTGAGCACGCGGTCGCGGTAGCCGCCGCGGACCAGGTCCGCCTCGGTGGCGGTGTCCTCCCGCAATCGGGTTGGGGACCGGCGCCAGCCCTCCAAGGTCGCGCTCCGCAGCTCCTCCGTGCCGAACGGATCACCGGCCCCCTGCCGGGTCACTCTTCCGGCAGAGACTCGGCCGCAGAAGTAGACGACACAGGGGTCTCGAGTGCAGGGGTCTCGGGGTTCACATCGGCAGGCACGGAAAGCTGCACCAGCTCGAGCGCCGTGTCTTCGTAGGCCATCTCGGACACGGGCGTCGCGGACAGTTCGGCGACAACGGTGTCGGAATGCGCCCCACAGCCGTACTCGGTGTGCACCACCTGACCGTCGGCGGACATCTCGTTGCCGCACACCCCGAATGCCGCGCGCAACGAACCAGCCATCGGCAGGTAGTAACCGCAGGTGCCGCAGTGCAAGGTGGCGGTGGCCGCTCCCGGCCCATGGATGCCGTCGTGCCAGCGCTCCGCCGCGTCCAGTCTGCCTTCGCGGCTCATCACCTGGCGGCGCCCAAGGCCCACCTCCAGCGCCAGCTCCTCGACGGCCGGGTCATCGCTGGCCACGTAGCCCGGCACCAGACGGGGATCGTTCTCCGGTGGCGGCAGCAGGTCGCCGGAGCCGAGGTCACCCGCCCGCACCCGCTCTTCCCACGGCAGCCACCCAGGCGACACCAGCGCGTCAGGTCCGGGCAGCAACACGATCTCGCTGACGGTCACCTGCTCGGCGTCCGGCGCGGCAGCGACCACCACGGCCCATTCCCAACCCCGATAGCCGTTGAGCTCCGCGGCAAAGCGGTGAGTGGCGGCGGCACCGTCACTGTCGACCTCGGCATACACGCCGAGGTGCCCGCCCACAGGCCCCTCGTTCAGCTCAACTGCGGCTGCACGGGCCAGTCCTTCAGCCGCGGCAAGGACAGGGCGAACCGCCACCTGGTCAGTGGTGGCCCGCTCGGGGGCGGCCTGGTCGGCGATGGTTCCGGTGCTGCTCACCCCCCAATTGTGCCGTATGGGCTCCGTTGTGGTGCGACCGCAGAGCGAGACGCTTGCCTCAGCGGGCGATCCGCCGCGCGATTCGCTCACCCAGAGCGCTTGAAGACCCATGGCGGAGCTGACGACAGCGTGTCCGTGACGACCCGAGGCATGATGGAATCATGGGTCGACCAGGCGTAGTGGCTCTTGCCGCGATACTGCTCACCGTGGCGGCCTGCGCCAGTCCCGCTGCCCCGACGGGCCCCGCCCCCGAACAGCTCGTGGTACAGGTCGTGAGCACGCGTCCGCACGACCCGAAGGCGTTCACCGAAGGCTTCGAGATCGACCACGGTCAGCTGTACGAGAGCACAGGCCTGGAGGGGCACTCCTCGATCCGACGCAGCGACGCAGCCACCGGTGGCGGGCAGGCGACCGTCGACCTGCCCGGCAAGCTGTTCGGCGAGGGCCTCACGGTGGCCGAGGACACCCTGTGGCAGCTCACCTGGCGCAACGGCTTCGCGATCCGCCGGGACCCGCAGACGCTCGCGGACCGCGGTCACGTCAACGTCGGCGGCGAGGGGTGGGGCCTGTGCAACCAGGCGGAGGCGCACCGCCTGGTGATGAGCAACGGCACGGACACCCTGACCTTCCGGGACCCGGTGACGTTCGCGCCAACCGGCTCGGTGACGGTGCGCATGAACGGGGCGCCGGTGACGATGATCAACGAACTGGAATGCGCCGGCGGGGTGGTGTGGGCCAACATCTGGCAGACCGACCGCATCGTGCGTATCGACCCCACCAGCGGCCAGGTCACGGGCGTGGTGGACGCCGCCGGACTGCTGGACCGATCGAGGTATCCGGATGCGGACGTGCTCAACGGCATCGCGGCCATTCCCGGCTCCGACCGTCTGCTCATCACCGGCAAGCAGTGGCCCACGAGCTTCGAAGTCCGATTCGTCCCTGCCCGCAACGCGCCATGAGCGGCGCGTCTGCAGTGCGAGCACGAGCCACGCAGCGAGTTGCGGCAGAATCAACAGTGTGACTGGCCATGGTGACGACGCCGCCTCTCGTCGTGCGCCGCATCCCCGGAACGGATGGAGCGCAGGCCGCAGGCAACACGGAGCTTCGTCCCAGTCGGATGCCACCGTGCCCGTCGGTCGGCCGAAGCGCGGCCGGCTCGGTCTGCGCAAGCCTGCTCCGGAGCCGCCGCGCACCCCAGACTCGACGCGTACCAACGTGCTGCCGCCACTTCGACCGCCCCAGGCGGACCCCTCGGCACCGATCGAACGCCATGCGCGTTTCGCGGACAGGACCCAGCGCGACCGCCCCCAGAACGACACGGAGCGGCTGCCGCGCACACGTGACCCCGGTCCCGCGCGGGCGCCCCGCAAGCTCACCGTCACCAGGGTGGCGGCGCTGCGCAGCCGGCAGCTCACGAGGGACGGCCTCCAGCACTTTCACCGTGTGGCCAGCGCGGACGGCGCCGACGAGTCCGGCCTGACCTCACTGACCTACGCGGTGATGGCCAACTACGCCTCCGACGCCGCCATCGCGGTGTCTCTGGCCAATACCCTGTTCTTTGCCGCGGCCACCGGCGAGAGCAAGTCCAAGGTGGCGTTGTACCTGCTCATCACTGTGGCACCGTTCGCGGTGATCGCGCCGCTGATCGGCCCCCTGCTCGACCGAATCCAACGGGGCAGGCGGCTGGCGCTCGCGGGTTCCTTCGTCGGACGAGCGCTGTTGGCCGTCGTGATGGCGCTGAACTTCGACACCTGGGAGCTCTACCCGGCCGCGCTCGGGATCCTCGTGCTCACCAAGTCGTTTGGCGTGCTCAAGTCGTCAGTGATGCCCAGGGTGCTGCCGCCCAATGTCAGCCTGGTCAAGAGCAACTCGCGGATCACGGTGTTCGGCCTGGTCGGGACCACTGTGGTCGGCGGGTTGGCTTCGGGAATCGCCGTCGTCACCGGATCCGGCGGAGCACTGTTCTTCAGTGCCGCGGTGATGGTGGCCGGCGCGTGGCTGTGCATGCGGATCCCCGCCTGGGTGGAGGTCACCGAAGGTGAGGTGCCCACCACGTTGGTGTTCACCCATGCCGACGAGCGCGCGGCCGCCCGGCCCCGCAAAGGAAGAGCCAAGAAACAGCCGCTGGGCCGGTCCGTGCTCGCCAGCCTGTGGGGTACCGGAACAACCCGTGTGCTCACCGGGTTCATCACCCTGTTCATTGCCTTCGTCGCCAAGGTCCATGCCGACAACGGACTGCTCTACGCGGCCACGCTCGGAGTGGTGGGTGCCGCTGCCGGGCTCGGCAACTTCGCAGGAAACGTGGTCGGCGCCCGCATGCATCTGGGCAAACCCGAGATGGTGATCATCTGGTGCGCCGTTGCCGCACTCGCACTGACGATCGTCGCCGCCGTGATACCCGGTCTGGCCACCGCAGCACTCGTGACGCTGGTCGGAGCCATCGCCAGCGCGCTGTCCAAGGTCTCGCTGGACGCGACCATGCAGCGTGACCTCCCCGAAGCCGCCCGAGCTTCCGCGTTCGGCCGCTCGGAAACCGTGCTGCAGCTGGCATGGGTGCTCGGCGGGGCTTTCGGCGTGCTCTTGCCGCCGACGTACTGGATCGGGTTCACCGTCATCGCCGTCATCCTGGCGCTCGGCACCGCACAGACCCTGCTCACCAACCGTGGTTCCACCCTGCTGCCCGGGCTCGGCGGAGCACGACGACCCCAGCGCGGTGCAGCGGCCGCCAACTACGTCCGCTGAACCCTCGCATAGCCTGGAGCAGTGGTGACCCCAAACAAGCGTCGACTCGGAGTGCTCTTGTGCGCCATGGCACTCGGTGCCGGTGCCGTCGGATGCTCGTCGAGCACAGAACTTCCGCAGATCACTTTCTACTCGGACTACAGCACCACGGTGACGGGACCGACCACGTACTGCTCGCTCGACTTCACCCGCTGCAGCACGGGCACCACCGCGCAGCTGCCCGTGCGGATCGGCAGCCCCTTGCAGATCTCGCTGCCCACCGCCATCGGCGACGCGCCATGGCGGTTGCTCACCAGCTACCGCACGCCGTCCGGCGTCGACGAGGTCGGGCAGCGCTACTTTCGGCCGGGCGAGAAGATGGCGGTCACCGTCACCCCACCGGATCCCCGGGACCAGCTGACGGGGGTGGAGATCCAACTGCCCTCGGGCGCCACCGACGGCAACGGCAATCCGATCGCCCGTGCAACCTGGTCGGTACACACGGACACCGCACCGATCCAGCCCTGACCGACGACCGCCCGCCTGACGACCTAGGTGTCGAGTTCCCGGGCAACCGCCCGAACCACCTCGGAGATACGCTCCGCGGTCTTGCGGTCCGGGTAGCGGCCACGACGCAGGTCCGGCTGCACCTTTGCCTCCAGCAGCGTGATCATGTCGTCGACCATGCCGTGCAGCTCATCGGGTGTGTGCCGCCTCGCCACGGGCGGACTGGCGTGCTGCTTGATGGTCGGGGCAGGTTCCAGCACCTTCAGGCTCAGCGCCTGAGGTCCACGGCGGCCCGAGACCATGCCGAACTCAACCTTCTGGCCGGCCTTGAGCGTCTCGATGCCCTCGGGCAGCGCGGAGGAGCGGACGTAGACGTCCTCGCCCTGCTCCTGGGAGAGGAATCCGAAACCCTTCTCCGCGTCGTACCACTTCACCTTGCCGGTTGGCACCCTGCTCACCCATCCATCGTCGGTAACACCTCGTTGGTCACGCCCTGCCGACCCTGGCACGACGAACGCGCCCCGTCGTGCCAGGGCGCGTCGGTTCAGACTACCGGCCGGTGGACGCGCAAGCACGCCGATTACCCGGCCGCGCTACCGTGAGCGCGTGTCTCCTGAAGCTGTCGACAGCCCGCCGCACCGTTCTCGGCTGTTCACCACAGCTCTTGTCCTGTTCGGGCTGGGTGTGCTGGGCATTGCCGCGGTGTTCCTCAGCCGGCCGCTCGCCGACTACAACCCACCACTGGCGTTCTACCTGGTAGGCATGCTGCTGCCGGTTGGGCTGTTCCTCGCGGTGTACTCCGCGTTCCGCAGCAACCGCTAGCGGAAGCCGAGTATCTCGGCGGCGCGTTCCCGCATCTCCACCTTGCGCACCTTGCCGGTCACCGTCATCGGGAACTCGTCGACGACGTGCACATAGCGCGGAATCTTGAAGTGGGCGAGCTTGCCCGCACAGAACTCCCGCAGGCTCTCCGCCGTCACCTCAGTCGCACCCTCACACATCCGCACCCAGGCCATGAGTTCCTCGCCGTAGCGGTCATCGGGCACCCCGATCACCTGTGCGTCGAGGATGTCCGGGTGGGTGTACAGGAACTCCTCGATCTCCCGCGGGTAGACGTTCTCGCCGCCGCGAATCACCATGTCCTTGATGCGGCCGGTGATCATCAGGTAGCCGTCCGAGTCCATCACCGCGAGGTCTCCGGTGTGCATCCACGCCTCGGAGTCGATGGCCTCGGCAGTCTTGCTCGGCTCTTCCCAGTACCCGAGCATCACGCTGTACCCACGGGTGCAGAGCTCGCCCGTCTGCCCGAGCGGCACCGTCTCACCCGTCACGGGGTCCACGACCTTGACCTCCAGGTGCGGCCCGACCCGGCCCACGGTGGACACCCGCCGCTCCAGGGAGTCGTCCGAACGGGTCTGGGTGGACACCGGTGACGTCTCGGTCATCCCGTAGGCAATGGCGACCTCGTCCATGTGCATCTGACCGATGACCTTGCGCATCACCTCCGCCGGACATGGCGAGCCGGCCATGATCCCGGTGCGCAGCGAGGACAGGTCATAGTCGGCGAAATCCGGCAGCGCCAGCTCCGCGATGAACATCGTCGGCACCCCGTACAGGCTGGTGCACCGCTCCGCCTGCACAGCGGCCAGAGCTGAGACGGGGTCAAAGCCTTGGGCCGGGATGACCATGGTCGCTCCGTGGGTCGTGCAGGCCAGGTTGCCCATCACCATGCCGAAGCAGTGGTAGAAGGGCACCGGGATACAGACGCGGTCCAGCGCGCTGTAGTGGCAGAGTTCGCCGACCAGGTAGCCGTTGTTGAGGATGTTGCGGTGGCTGAGCGTCGCGCCCTTGGGGAATCCCGTGGTGCCGGAGGTGTACTGGATGTTGATCGGGTCGTCGGCGTCCAGCCCTGCCGCAGCGTCCGCCACTGCCTCCTCGTCCAGCTCACCGTCGGCCAGCTCCGCCCATTCCGGGCTGTCCATCAGCACCACCTGCTCCAGCGCGCCACACCGCGGCGCCACCTCGCTGAGCATGCCCGCGTAGTCCGAGGTCTTGAAGCTGGACGCAGCGACCATCATCCGGATACCCGCCTGGTTGAGCACGTACTCCAGCTCGTGCACCCGGTAGGACGGATTGATGTTGACCAGCACTGCGCCCACCTCGGCGGTGGCGTACTGAAGCAAGGACCATTCCCAACGGTTCGGAGACCAGACGCCGACCCTGTCCCCCGTGACGATCCCCGCCCTCAGCAGGCCCGAGGCCAATCGTCGTACCGAGGTATAGAACTCGCGGTACGTCCATCGCTTGCCCGCCGGTACGTCCACCAGGGCTTCGCGCTCGCCGTATCGGGCCACTGTGTCGGCGAGGTTGACCCCGATCGTGGTGGTGAGCAGCGGCGGCTCAGCCGGACCCCGCGAGTAGGACAGACCTTCTTGAGCCAGCTGCTCACTCACGTGCGCTCCCTCGTCGTTGCTTTGCCGTCACAAACTATGGCTGCCATCACATCTTGCCCCATGATCTGGCTGCGCTTCGGGCACCATGGGTACATGCACGTGCCCTTCGCCCAGTCCCCACGGTCCACGATCGGAGTGGAGTGGGAGCTGCTGCTGCTCGACGCCGATTCGGCGGACCTTCGCCAGGTCGCCCCCTACGTGCTCGCGCAGCTGAAGCCGGAAGGGGCAAGCGAGCATCCACAGATCAAGCAGGAGCTGTTGATCAACACCGTTGAGCTTGTGAGCACCCCGCACCGGACGGTCGCGGAGGTCGGCATCGACCTGTCGGGGCTGCTCGGCGAGCTGCGAACGGTGACCGATCCCCTGCGGGTGGAGCTGGCCTGCGCCGGCACGCATCCGTTCAGCCGCTGGATGGACCAGGAGGTGACCGACAAGGCGCGCTACGCCAAGCTCATCGATCGCACCCGCTGGTGGGGACGGCAGATGCTGATCTACGGGGTGCACGTGCACGTCGGCATCGAGCATCGCGACAAGGCACTGCCCATCCTCAACGCGCTGCTCACCCACGCACCACACCTGCAGGCACTCTCGGCCTCGTCACCGTTCTGGGTGGGTGAGCAGACGGGCTACGCGTCCAACCGTGCGCTGCTGTTCCAGCAGCTGCCGACAGCGGGTCTGCCCTTCCAGTTCGGTAGCTGGTCGGAGTACGAGGGCTACGTGGACGACATGCTGGTCACCGGGGTGATCGACGTGGTCAGCGAGATCCGTTGGGATATAAGGCCTTCGCCCAACTTCGGTACCATCGAGGTGCGGGTCTGCGACGGCATCCCGACCTTGCGCGAGGTGCTGGCCGTGACAGCGCTGATCCAGTGCCTCGTCGAAGACCTGAGCACCCGGCTGGACAACGGCGAGACCCTCCCGACCTTGCCTCCGTGGCACGTTCAGGAGAACAAGTGGCGAGCTGCCCGGTACGGCACCGATGCCATCGTCATCTGCGACGCAGCAGGCAAGGAGCGCGAGGTCGGCGCGGACACCCTGGATCTGCTCGAGCAACTGGCCCCGACGGCCCGCCGCCTGGGCTGCGTGAACGAGCTGGCGGACGTTGCCCGGATCCTCGAGACGGGCGCCAGCTACCGCCGCCAGCTCGCGGTGCACGAGCAAACCGGCGGCAACCTGCGCGCAGTGGCCCGGTCGCTGATCAGTGAGATGCGTGCTGGACTCTGCTGAGAACCAAGAACGCCCCGGCCGTGTGGCCGGGGCGTTCTTGGTTCTCGGGGTGGGACTAGTCGTCCCAGGGGCCAAATTCAGATTCCGGCATTCCCTCTTCCTTCCAGTACTGCCTGTCTCGACACGCATGCGTGGAGACAGAATTCATTTGTGTTCCTACTACTTGGGTGTACCCATGAGCAAGAACCGGGCGCAGGATGCGCTCTCGGGCAACCGCTAGGCGGGCTGCTGCAGATAAGCGTACAGCATGGGGCGCCATCCGTGCGAATGCACCGCCCGAGAGGTTGAGCGTGCGACGCCTAGACTCGTTGTATGCGACTGTTGCTCAACGTGATCTGGCTGGTCTTCGGGGGCGTGTGGCTGGCGCTCGGCTACGTCGCGGCCGGGGTGATCTGCTGCATCCTCATCGTGACGATCCCCTTCGGCATCGCATCCTTCCGCATTGCCGGTTACGCCCTGTGGCCCTTCGGCAGCATCGTGGTCCGCAAGCCGGAAGCGGGCCTGGGCTCGACCATCGGCAACGTCATCTGGTTCTTCGTCGCAGGTATCTGGCTGGCGGCAGGGCACGTGGTGACGGCATTCTTCCAAGCCATCACGATCATCGGGATTCCTCTGGCGATGGCGAACATCAAGATGATTCCGCTGGCGCTGGCGCCGCTGGGCAAGGACATCCTCGTCGCGCCAGATCGCTAGCCCCTGCGTCGGCCGGCACGGAAAGACCTCGGCCGACCTGGCGACTGTCACAGAGTTTCCCGCAGCGGGAGCAGCTTGTCGTTAGGCTGGAGGGATGACCGTCGTCGCGCTGGGTCTCCCCGTAGCAGGGGCCGCCAATAAGGGGAACGTGCCTTCGCGCGATCCTGCTCGCCCAGCGTCGTCGGCGCTGATCGACTCCCACGGCCGCACTGCCACTGACCTCCGTATCTCGCTGACGGATCGCTGCAACCTGCGCTGCACCTACTGCATGCCGGCTGAAGGCCTCGACTGGATGCCCGACGAGGAGCTCCTCACCCGGGAGGAGCTCGGTCGGCTGATTCGCATCGCAGTGACCAGCTTGGGTGTCGAGGAGCTCCGGTTCACCGGCGGCGAGCCCCTCCTGCGAGCAGATCTGCACCAGATCGTGGCGGATGCGGCTGCTCTGACGCCGCGGCCGGAGATCTCCCTGACCACCAACGGACTCGGGCTCGTCCGCAAGGCGAAAGGCCTCAAGGCCGCCGGGTTGGACCG
>JADGOX010000102.1 GCA_017882745.1 Mycobacteriaceae bacterium
AGTAGCGTCGCCCTCCGATCGACGTGGGCGGCCAACGGGTCGTCGACCAGTTCGGCCACGGCCTCGGGCGGCGCCCACTCTTCGGGGTTCCCGTCGGGCAGTGTGAACTCGACGGGAACCTGTGGCGGGTGGCACGGGATTCTGGCTGCGAGATGCCAATGGGCATGCCGATCCGGCGCGCACCTGTCTCGTGACCGACCTCCGACTTGGGGGCGGTCCGTGGCCGGGATCGGCGGGTTTCGCTGCGCGCTGCCGCCCGAGGACCCGTACCGTTTGACCCGGGAGTTCATGGTTCGTTGCCCGCTGGAAATGACCATGGAGGGGTGGTGGAGATGGTGGCGGAGGGTAGTGGCCCGATGAGTGTGGGCTTGGACGGCGAGGGTTTTGTTCGGCTGCGGTGGGCGCCGGGAGTGAAGATCAGCGGGGACCTTGCGCGCGAGGCCGTCGTGATGGTGGAGCGGATCTGCGCTGGTCGGCGACGCCCGATGTTGGTGGACATGACCGGAACGGGTGCCCTGACGCGTGCGGCGCGGGTGGTCTTCGCGGAGGAGTCCTTCGCATCGAAGATCGCCCTTCTGGGTAAGTCGGCGGTCGACCGGGTTATCGCGAATTTTGCCCTGGGGGTGAGCCCGGTGTCTGTTCCCACCCGGTTCTTCACGGCGGAGCCCGCCGCGTTGGCATGGTTGCGGAATGTCGGCGATGAACGGAAGGCGTGAGGATCCGCGTCTGGAGCGGCTGGTGGATTTTGTGGTGCAACTCGCCGCCGGTGACCTGGCCGCGAGGCTTGAGCCATCCCCGGCGGCCGACTCGGTAGACGCGGTGGCCATGGGCTTGAACATGCTCGCCGAGGAGCTGCAGGTGCTGTATTCCAGACTCGAGCAGCGTGTCACGGAGCGCACCGCTCTGCTCGAGCAGACGCAGACGGAGCTGCGACGCCTGGCGCTCAACGATGCCCTGACCGGTCTGGCAAACAGGACGCTGCTTGGAGACCGTATCGGGCAGGCGCTTGCCCGCACCGAACGGGGCGCCCGGCCGCCCGCTGTGCTTTCGCTCGACCTGGATGGGTTCAAGTTGATAAACGACAGCCTCGGTCACGACGGCGGGGACACCGTTCTGGTCGAAGTCGCTCGGCGACTGCGGACCATCGCCCGCCCTACCGACACTGTGGCACGCCTCGGCGGGGATGAGTTCGCCGTTCTGATCAGTGACACGACCCTCGAGGACGCGCTGCGCATCGCCGAACGCGCAATGGAAGCGCTGCGCTTGCCCGTGCAGGTCGGTGACCAAGTGAGCTGGGCCGGCGCCAGCATCGGAGTGTGCTGCGGATCGCGCGGCGAGACGGCGGACTCCCTGCTCCGGGACGCGGACACCGCCATGTATGCGGCCAAGGCGCGGGGCCGTAACAACATCGAGGCATTCCAGCAGGCGATGCACACTGCCGCGCTCTCCCGTGCGCAGATCGCCGACGAGCTTCGTACGGCGCTCACGACCGATCAGCTGGTACTGCACTACCAGCCGCTTGTCGAACTCGCGACCGGCAGGATTGTCGGCGCCGAAGCTCTGGTGCGCTGGGTTCACCCGCAACGCGGGCTGGTGTGGCCGGGCGAATTCATCCTCATCGCGGAGGAGACTGGGCTCATCATCGAGCTCGGACAATGGGTGACCCTCGAGGCGATCCGTCAACTGGCCCAGTGGCAGCAGGAAATGGAGAAGCCGGAGTCATTCCGATTGCATGTCAACATCTCGCCGGTTCAGTTCCGCTCGGCGAACCTTGCGTCCTTCGTCCAGCGTGCGTTGCAGTGGCATGCTGTGCCTGCTTCCAGTCTGGTCCTGGAGATCACCGAGACGGGACTGATGACCGATGAGGTGGAGATCGTGCAGACCCTGCATGATCTGCGCTCCGCGGGCATAGGCCTTGCCATCGACGACTTCGGCACGGGGTACTCCTCCATCAGCTACCTCCGTCGGCTACCCATCGACACCGTCAAGATCGACCAGTCACTGGTCGCGGGCATCGACACAGACCCGCGCCAACACCTCCTGGTGGCGGCGATTGTGGGGCTCATCGACGCGGTGAGCCTGAGACCTGTCCCCGAAGGCATCGAGACCGCTGCGCAGGCCGCACAGCTCCACGCCTTGGGCTGTACTCACGGACAGGGCTACTACTTCGGCAGGCCTGTCTCGGCTGGCGAGATGACCGGACTGCTCCGTGTCGACGCAGCACAGCGAACCGTGCATTCGGACACGAGCGACCAGTAACGTCCACCACCGGTCAACAGCAGGACGCCCGGACAAGTGGTTCCCCAGAGCTGACGCAGGAGGCACTCGTGTCGTGGAGAAAGTTCCTCATCATTCCCAAGGTGATAAGCCTGCAGCGCCGTGCACCGAGGGAGGTTGGCATGCGCTGGAACGAGTACTGGGCAAGCGTGCGCCAGACGGGTGCGCACGGCGACGTGCTCTGGGACGCAGACAGTCCTCGGGAGGCACAGCGATACCTGAGCCTGTTGCGTCAACACAGTGACATGAGCCTGCCGATCATCGACGTGGGCTGTGGAAACGGCCGTCTCACCCGCATGTTGGCGGACACATTCCCGTTCGCACTCGGCGTGGACCTGGCACCCAACGCCATCACCCGAGCCGCCGAGGAGTCCCACGGCATCGGCAACCTCGCCTTCCGTTCGCTGGACATGACGGCACCAGCGGTCGGACAACAGCTGGCCGCCGAACTCGGTGACGCGAACGTCTTCGTCCGCGGCGTTTTCCACGTGTTAGACCGATCCGCGCGCCAGACCATGGCCGCCAACCTACGAGACCTGCTCGGCGTGCGGGGCACGTTGCTCCTCGCGGAAACAGACTTTCCCGGCAGCTCGCTGGACTACCTGGAGCAACTGGGTGCGACGCCGACACACCTGCCAAGGCCGCTCGAACGGGCGATTGCCGCCGGGATTCCACAACCAACACGCTTCGGAAACGCGGAATTCGCGGGGTGCTTCCCCGCCGACCAGTGGCAACCCCTCGTCACTGAAGCGACCGTCATCGGCACAGTGCCCATGCGGGGCATGGACGACCCGGGGACCGTCCCCGGGTTCCTCGCTGTCCTCCGGGCCCGGCAAGAGGTACCGGACAACCCCGCGTCGACCTGAACAACAGGTGCCTCCGCTGTAGTGGCAGTTCCCGAGCGGGACCGCTGACACGCCCGGCGTGGGGGGGTTTCCGGTGCGCGGCCGCCGTGGTGCCGCAGGCAGGAGCCGGGGCGGTGAGACGGCCGGAGGCGACACGGCCGACTCACCCATGAACCCACCAAACGTACCCCGGTGAGCACGTGCGCCCGCATACGTTACCCGCCACATCCTCCCCGCGCTGGAGGACCGCCAAAGGCGCTGTGTTGCTGGTTATTACGCTGTCGCCTCCCTCGTGGGTCACCCCCCGTGGACACCACGCCCGCCCCCAGTCGCGGGCGGCCCTCGCGGCCACCGTGTCGGTCACGGGCACCATCACTTTCTGCTAACACCTGCACAGCAGGACGTTCTCCAACACGCAAAACACGACCGCCCCCCATAGGCTGAGCTTGCGCCTGTCGTTACCGGTGGGGGTTTGGTGAGTGTGGTGTTGTTTGGTGGTCTGAGATGAGTTTTCTTGGTGGGTCGGGTTCGTGGACTGTTTGACCTGGTACGGGGGCCTTCCTCGGTGACCGGTTCGATCTGATCGGAGGACATGATGGATTGTCC
>JADGOX010000103.1 GCA_017882745.1 Mycobacteriaceae bacterium
GCAAAAAAGGCCTCGACGCGTCCGTGAACCGGTCCCACGATCAGCGCCGGCGCCAGGGTCGCCAGCCTCGTCACGATCCGTTCCCGCTGCACCTCCACGTCACGTGCGGCACCGAGTTCGGTTCCGAGCCAGCGGAGTTCCCCCACCACGTCCATGCCGGCGGCCGGCACGTCGACGAGCGGAGCGAAAGCGACAAGTGCACTGCGCGCTCGACGCGAAGCCACCCTGATGTTGTGCACCGCTTCGGACTGATCGCGACGAAGAGCGAGGTCACCGTCCACGATCGCGTTCATCTGCTCGCGAAGATAAGCCGACAGCAGCACCCCCACCGAAGCTCGCCGACCGGCAATGATCTCGCCGGTCGGGCGGTCGTCGAGGTCATCACCCAGCACACGGGCAAGCTTGCTCGGATGAGCGGCCCGCCCGATGCCCGCTCTCCTCAGCCGATCCTCGACCGCTGTGGCCACCCCCTCGCCGTCGGGGCTCCACTCGACCTCGATTTCCTGCCAGTCCTGTGTCTCGCCCTCCCCCTTCCCGGCCTCCGGCATCAGTTGTGCGCCATGAACGTTGTCGACCACGACCTCGGCGAGCACCGCTCCGCCTTCAGCGCACAAGACGCGCCGCTCACGATATGTAGTGATACGGGCCCGAGCGAGCAAAGCGGCGCCCCGCATGCGGGCTGACACCAGTGCGGCGAGTTCATCCGGCGGCGTGTCCGCGCCGGCGTCCAGGGGCAGCCGCATCTCCGTGCGCGCATCCTTGTCCTCGGGCAACTTCAGGTGCCACCCCGCATCCGCACCGCCCGTGCGTCGCCGCAACGTGATGCCCGCCCTGAGCAAGCGCAGATCCCCAGCGTCGAAGTACGTCGCGTCCAGGGTGGACCAATCGGGCTCCGTCACCGATGCCACCCCGTCCAAGCCGGTCAGGTCAGGCAGCTCCCCACCGTCGGGCAACACATACTTGCGTTCGACCTCACGCACACTCGCCGGACCCACCGCTTCCACCGTCATCCCAGAGACCTCTCTTGCCGCCATCCGCACCTCGCTCCGCGGCTGTCTCAATTCTCCGGCGCCCAACACCGGCACCCAAGGGTCTTTCGTCGCCTGGTGGCGGGGACCGTCCCGCGCTGGGTCAGTCGGATTCGGTTGGCGGCGCCAGCACCATGGCCACTGCCTCCCACCGTCGTAGCACTCGTTCCTACCAAGAATCTCACGCTACGACCCCCCGCAGGATGAATGACCGAAGCGTTTACGTCCTTGACACCTTGATTTCAACTGCCTGTCCGCTGTCACTCCACACCGTCGAGGAGTGCACATGGTGGTTAACTCGGCTCTCATCGAAGATGGGCAGTTCGCGCTCCACTGTCGAGGCGACACCCCCGGTCCGACAGGAGCGGACACTATTCGCCCTCGGGAGTGAATCGGTCGGGTACGAGCGCAGCCAGAACGTCTCGGATCGACTTCGGGGGTGTCAGCTGCCGTAGTCCGAAAGCGCGCAACAGGGCTTGAAGCTCGTCGCCGAGACCCCCGGGCGCCAGTGTGATCTCGTATTCGATGGTGCCGGACTCGTGATGAGTGGCTCGGACGTCGGCGCCGATGTTTCCCAGCAACCCGACCACGGCCGCGTTGTCAGCCGCGACCAGCGCGGTGAAGCGCCGTATGCCCTCCTCGCGGGCGCGGTCAGTCAACTCACTCAGCAACTCGGTGCCCAGTCCCCGGCCCTGCCAGTCATCGACGACGGTGACGGCAATTTCGGCAGCCTCCGGGACTTCGTCGTGCCGGATGTAGCGAGCGATGCCCAGGCCGCGGCCGTCGACGTGATTCAGCGCCCCGAGCGCCTCGTGGTCGTGGTGGTCGACCTCGGTGAAGTAACGCAGCTCCGCCTGGGACAGTTTCGGTTTGCCCGTCAGGAACCGCAACCAGCGCGACTCGGTACTCAACCGGAGGAAGCCCTCGGCCAGGAGCGGAGCGTCACCGGGCTGGACCTGTCGTATCAGCACGTCTGACCCGTCGCGCAGCACCACCCGCTTGCCCCTCACTGCGCATCCCTGCAGATGAACGCCCCCGAGCACGCGGTGGACCGGGGCACTGACCGCACCCCGTCATCGATCCCAGCGCCCATGCGAACTGCGGTGCATTCAGGCGGCGTCCGAGGAACCTCGGGCGCCCGTCGAGTCCGCCGTCGGGAACCCCACGATGTTGGTGATCACTTCACCGAATTGGCGCGGATCCGACAACAACCAGGCATGGTTACCCTCGACAGTGACACTGTGCGGATCGCCGAGGGCAGCGCGCAAGGACTGTGTCGCGGCGGCAGGGATCACATTGTCCTGATTGCTCCAGACGACGACCACCGGCAGCCGGCGCCGCTTCAGTTCCTCCAGCTCACCGGTCAGGTCAGCGGTTCGGGCGAGGTTGGCGACGTTCCAGACCGCCCGCGGGTTGCTGATCAGATTGGGTATTGCGTCGCGCAGAATGACCGGAAGGACCCGCATGATCTGTCTTTGCGGAAGGAGGTCGGCCTGCAGATGCAATCCCCAGTCCCACAGCGGACGGTGCCGCATCGCGACCACAACCCCGCGACCGTTCGACCATGCCGAGCCGCCGATCGAGTTGACCAGGACCAGCTGTCTCACCTGCGCAGGCCAGTCGTGTGCGGTGCGGATCGCCACACCTCCACCGAACGAGTGGCCAACCAGGACGACCGGCTCGACGATGCCAACTGCGCGCAGGAACTCCGAAACCCACCGCGCATAGCCGTCCAGGCTGAACTCGCTGTCCGACAAGTGGGTACTACCCCCGAAGCCTGGCATCGCGGGTGCGTAGACCCGCATCCCACTCCCGGCGAGCTGGGAGAGCGCATTCTGGTAGGTCCGGTGCGCCAGTCCCCAGCCGTGCAGGAAGACCACGGTCGGACCATCTCCGCCGACGAGGTAGTGCGTGCGGTGTCCAGCCACGATCGCGTCCTGCCCGGACAGCAACGGAGAAGCAACGGGGTTGTTCACCGCTCAGCCCTCCCCGCGTTGCATTGCTGACTGCGACAACGCGGGCAAGACCCTGCGTGCCCCATGCACCAATCGTCGGTGATGCCCCCAGTCCCACATCGGATCCGCAAAGGACGAGCGACGCAGAACAAAGCCAGGTGGCACAGGCCGACTCGCCGTAGTCAACTCGCGGAGACTCGCGCCGTCGCCACCGGCTTCAGCGGCGTCGCGCAGCCGCCGCGCAGCAATGCCACACATATCGTTCATGGTCTCCACCATGCTCCGGCCGGCCCCGTGCGCACAGGGACACAGGTAGTGCGCTCACCGGGCCGAATGGCGTGCGCGGCCGGGACTTATTGCCCTCGACACGTAGTGCCCGGGACACGCCCAGGCCCAACTACAACCGACGTGTTCACAACCCACGGGGCACACCACCACACCCAACAACAGAACGGAGGACCAAAACAGCCCCAGATCCCCAGTCAAGCAACGACCTCAAGCTTCGGAGCACCTCGGGAAACCTTGGATGATCAAGGAGTTCCCTTGCTTGCTGGTCCTCAGCGTATCGGAACGCCCTGGAACAGCTGCCGGTCGTTTCTGATGACTCACTGATGACGAGTCGAATCCTCCGGGGCTCAGGCCCGGACGCATGCGTTATAGTGATTATTGCTATACTCGGGACATGTCCAACCGTCGCGAGACCCTCCGTGAGGTGATACTGAAGACCGGCATGACTCAGACCGAGTTGTCCCGGATCAGCGGCGTGCGCCAACCCAGCATCAGTCAGTACCTCTCGGGACGGGTCGAGATGAGCGACGACATGCTGGACCGACTGTTGTCATGCATGGGCTACCGCCTCGAGGTGGTCAGACGTCCGGTGCAGCACGAACTCGGCCGCTCACCCAAGCGCTCCTGGCAGCTCCATCGCCAGCTCTCGACGCACCTGACGCCCGAAACACTGGACGAATGGCGCCCGACCATATTGCGCAACCTTCAACGGCTCAGGGGCAGCACGCAGGGCCAGCCCCACCTGCGAAACCTGGACCGGTGGCAGCACTTGATCGAGGACGAGGACCCCCTCCGCCTCCGACGGGTCATGACCGGGCTCGACCCCGACTCAGTGCAGATGCGCGAGGTCTCGCCCATGGGCGGACTACTGCCGCAGGACGAGCGGTCCAAGGTCCTGGAACTGGCGCACTGATGAGGCGAGACCAGCTTGAGCATGCGATCAGGACGGCGTGCCAAATCATTGAGCACCCGGCCGTGATCATCGTCGGCTCCCAGGCCATCTTGGGGTCCTACCGGGAGGATGAACTCCCACCGGAAGCCACGATGTCCATCGAGGTCGACATCATTCCCCTCGCCGACACCAACGAAGAGACCGCTCGACTCGCGGACCTGATCGAGGGCGTTGCCGGCGAGTGGTCACCCTTTGAGGAGCAGCACGGCTTCAGCATCGACGGAGTCGACCTCCACACGGCCGTCTTCCCTGAGGGCTGGCGTGACCGATTGGTCAAGATCCAGAACACAAACACCGCCCCGCCCTCCGGGGCGCCCCAGTTCACCGGATGGTGCCTCGACAAGGAGGACCTGTGCGTCGCGAAGCTATCCGCCTTCCGAGAGAAGGACCAGAACTTCGTGGCAGCCCTACTCGACGCTGGCCTCGTCGATGCCGGTGTCATTGCCCAACGCCTGCACGCCGTTCCCGAGAACCACCTGCCGGCGACCGAGCATTCGCACGCGTGGCTTGCTGCCCGAAGCTGAGTCACGCCCGGGATGCGGCACACCCTTCCTGCATTCTCGGCTTCAGGACGCGGCACGGACGTCGACGGACGGGCCAGATGACGTCGCCCGCGACCAGTCCGGCATCAACGGCAGATCATGAAGAATGTCCTCGACCGGCGGTCCTGGCGGACCCGAGACGAACTCCGGATCGCGATCCTCACCTGGATCGAACGGACCTACCACTGACGCCGCAAGCACGACTCGCTTGGCCGATTGGCCCCTGTTGAGTTCGAAACAATCATGACCGCACCAGCCAGTCAGGCTGCGTGACCGAACCTGTCGCCTGATCATGCAACGACCCTGGATGAGTAATTCCAAGGGGTGTGGGTGATCGGAATCGTCCTTGGCGGATCTCTGTTATCCCGCACTTGATCCAGTTGTTCAGCAAGACCGGCGTGAGGGTCCCTGACCCGGTCTCCGCGCCGTGTTCCAGGCTGGGATGGTCGGGAGTGTGTTGGAATCAGCTGCCCAACAAGGAGTGTCGCAACACCGGGGTGGAAGCGAGGGCGTCCAAGATCGTTGTGTGACGAACGAAATCGGCACCCTCGCAACCGCACTCTATGTGGAAACCGATGATCTGCTGAAGGACTCGCCAGAGTTGGCACCGTGGCGCCCGCGTGTCGGCATCGCGCCGAAGCTGACCGCCAACGTCACCAGTTCGCCGACAACCGGCGCATCATGGTCGCCGTCCAGCGCGGACGCACCATGACCACCTCCTCAGCCGACGCCGACACCGGAGAGGGCCGCGCACTGATCCGCCGGAGTCCTGGGAACACCTCCTTGGAGCCATGAGCCAAGGCGCGCGACAGGGATGCGACGTCGCAAGATCCGCCCGGATCCGGCCCATCGGCGTCTGACGTCTGCCCACATGCACGAAAGAGACCCTCCCGCTCCGAAGAGCGAAAGGGTCTCTGTCCTACTTGTAGCGGGGGCAGGATTTGAACCTGCGACCTCTGGGTTATGAGCCCAGCGAGCTACCGAGCTGCTCCACCCCGCGTCGGGTGCAAAACCAACAGTACCGGTGGGTGGGGCGCAGGTGCAAATCCTGCCCCCCATCCACCGGGTGGGCTACGTCACCCTGTCGGCTGCGCCGCCGTCGTCGTCGGGGCGGGCGCTGTTGTTGGCGCAGGAGTCGCGGTCGAACCACCTGACTGACCCACAGCCAGCTGATACGCCTTCACTGCGGCGTCCAAGTTGGTCAGGGCCTGGCCGAACGCCCCGAAGTCACCGCTGGCCTGTGCCGTTTTCAGGGCCTGGAGAGCCCTGTTGAGGTTGTCCACCGCCTGCGGCACGGGCACAGTGCCCGACGGCGGAGCGGCACTCGTCGTCGGCGCCGGAGTCGTCGTGGCACCTGGAGTGGTCGGAGTGGTCTGGCTCGGATTGGCGGGCGCAGTGGTGCCGGAGCCGGCACCGGCACCAAACACCTGATCGAGCGCCTCAGCCAAGGTCGGGCCGTAGCCCACCTGCCCGTTGTAGCTCACCAGTACCCGCGCGAGCTGCGGGTAGGACGAGGCCTGGGCCGACCGTTCGATGTAGAGCGGCTCGACGTAGAGCAGACCGCCCTTGCCCACGGGCAGCGTCAGCAGGTTGCCGTACTCGATCTTGGTGGACTGCTGTCCGAGCAGGTTGCGCTCCTTGGAGACCGACGGTGCGGACAGCATGGAGTTCTGGACCTGCTGCGGGCCTTGGGTCTGGGTATCCGTCGGCAACTTCAGCACGGTGATCTGGCCGTAAGTGTCTGGATTGGCACTCGCCGTCATGTACGCGGACATGAACTCCCGCTTGAGTCCCACCAACGCGCTGGTGAGCTGGAAGGAGGACTTACCGCTCTGCGGGTCCGCTGCCTGCACGTAGTACGGCGGCTGCGGCGCGAGACCGTTGTTGTTGTCCACGGTGGGGTCGTCAGGGACCGACCAGAAGCCGTTGTTCTGGAAGAACTCCTTGGGATCGGACACGTTGTACCGGGTCAGGAGGTCGCGTTGAACCTTGAACAGGTCCTCGGGGTAGCGGAAATGCGAACGCAGCTCCGGAGAGATGTCACTGGCCGGCTTGACGACGCCGGGGAACACCCCCTCCCAGGCCTTCAGCACGGGGTCGTTGGCGTCGTTCGAGTAGAGGGTGACGGTGCCGTCGTAGGCGTCCACCGTCGCCTTGACCGAGTTCCGGATGTAGGAGACCTGCTTGTTCGGCGCCTGCCGTGCGCCGGTGGCTGCGGCGAGGCTGTCCGCGGTCGCGGCGTCCAGCGAGGTGCGCTGGGCGTAGGGCAGCGAGTCCAGGGTGGTGAACCCGTCGACGATCCACTTGATCCGGCCGTCGATCACGGCGGGATACGTATCACTGTTGGTGGTGAGCCAGGGTGCTACAGCCTGCACCCGGTCCCGTGGATCACGGTTGAAGATGATCTTGGAGTCGTTGGTGACAGCGCTGGAGAACAGGATGTTGCGCTCGCCGTACTTCGCGGCGAAGGCCAGCCGGTTGATCCAGCTGCCGATCTCGACGCCGCCGGCCCCGTTGTAGGTGAAGCTGGAGCTGTCCGTGTCGTACTCGCGCGGTGCAGCACCTGGCACGTCGCCAACGATGGCGTAGTCGGGATTGGACTTGCCGATGAGCTCGCCGTAGTAGATCCGCGGCTGGGTGACGGGGATGGTTGGCGACTTCGTGTTGAGGTCGCTCACGGAGTACACCGGATAGCCACCGGTTCCGCTGCCCGCATCGGTCAGCGCTGCGTTGACCTTGTTCGCAGCCGCAGCCACGAAACCATTGCCGTGGGTATAGACGGTGTGCTTGTTCACCCAGTTGGTCTGGTTTCCTGTCAGCGTGTCGGGTGCGAGCTCGCGGGCCGCGACGACGTAGTCCCGCAGCTGTCCATCGGTCTCGTACCTGTCGACGGACAGGGTGTCGGGGAACCCGTAGAAGTTTTTCAGCTGCTGCTGCTGGGTGAAGGTCCGCGACAGCACCGTCGGGTCGAGCAGACGAATGTTGGAGGTGGTCGCCGCATCCGTGGCGACCTCCGTGGGCGACACCGTGGCTGTACCGGCGTAGTTCACGTACTTCACGGTCTTGTCCGTGATGCCGTAGGCCTGCCTGGTGGAGTCGATGTTGCGCTGGATGGACAGCGCCTCGCGCTCTGGACCGTTGGGGTTCACCGAGAACTGCTGCAGGATCGCCGGCCAGGCTGCCCCGACCAGGACCGAGGACAGGACGAGCAGCGCGAGTGCCAGAGCGGGCACCCGGAGGTCACGGAGAACGACTCCGGCGAAGAACGCCCCAGCGCAGATCACTGCGATGCACAGCAGGATGAGCTTCGCAGGCAGCACGGCATGCAGGTCGGTGTAGGAAGCGCCGGTGAACTGCGCGTTGCGGTCGCTGGACAGCAGCGCGTAGCGGTCGAAGAAGTACGCGATCGCCTTGATCAGCACAAAGGTCCCTGCCAGCACGGCAAGCTGCACGCGAGCAGCCCTCGTGAGGCGCCCACCCCGGTCGGCGAGACGCAAGCCGCCGAACAGGTAGTGCGTGACCAGGCTGGCCACAAAGGACAACAGCACCGCGACGAAGGCCCAGTCGATGAGGAAGCGGTAGAACGGAAGGTCGAAGGCATAGAACCCGAGGTCGAGCCCGTACTGCGGGTCGGATTGCCCGAAGCTGGTCCCGTGCATCCACAGCTGCACCAGCGCCCAGTCGGACTGAGCCACCAGACCGGCGATGACGCCGACGACGACGGGGATCCCGATGCCGAACACCCGGATGCGGCTCATCACCAAGGTGCGGTACCTGGCCACCGGGTCGTCCGGGCCCGACACGGGTACGAACACCGGGCGCGAGCGGTATGCCAGGGCCAATGCCCCGGCCACGGCCCCGCCGATGACCACAGCGACGACGAAGAACAGCACCACCTTGGTCACCAGCACCTTGGTGAACACCCCACGGAAGCCCAAGGCGCCGAACCACTCCCAGTCAACGTACGTGTCGACGAAGCGAGAGCCACCGAAGAGGACGACCAGCAGGACCACTCCGGCGGCCAGCAGCCATCGGCTCCTTTTGGACAAACCGGAAAAACCGGTCGGGGGGCGCACGGCCACGGGCCACACTCCAAGCAGTCGCACGGCGCCACTGCGCCGCTGGTGGTTGCACCGGCCTCACGCGCAAGCCGATTGCTGGACACTCTACGGATCGCGACGTCCCCTGCGCCGCAGACGCCGTTCGGCAGAGGCTGCGATGATGGAGCCATGAGCCTGCTCTCCCCCAGCGCCTTGTCCGCCTGCGTCCGCGAGGTGGTCGACTTCGTCGACGCCGCAGGATGGAACCAGCCCCCCCAGATGTTTGCCTTGGTAGCCACCGTCGAGCTTGCGGAGCACGAGCCGGAGCTCGCCCACGGGCTCTCCGACGCCCCCGAGCTGACCCCGATCGCGCAGGAGCCACTGGCGGGGGGAACAGAGGGCGGATCGCCCGAGCTGGACGAGGCGCTGGCGCGCATGAGCTGGCCGGAGGCCGTCGCCGGTTGCGCACTGGTCCAGGAGATCCTCATCCTGCCGCCCGACGCCGAGGCCGAGCTCAACGACGTCGCCGACGACGAGGCCCTGGAACTTGCCGCAGCGCATCCGGAGCGGCAGGAGGCACGTCTCGTGGCGGCGGTGCTACGCGGCGGTGAGTCCTTGTGCCTGCTTCAGCTGCGCCCCGACGCCACCGACTTCGCTACCGACCTGGATGCCGCACCCGAGCTGCTGGAGCACCCCGAGCTGGCGCCCAACCTGGTCGCCGCGCTGCTGGCCACCCTCGACGAGTAGGGCACCTCAGCAGTGCGGAGCGTCCCCACCGCTCGTGAGCGTGTTCAAGGCGTCGACGGCCGTGGTCAGGTTCTCCACCTGGACCAGCCGCAGGCCCGACGGTGCCCGCTGCAGTGCCTCGGAGCAGTTGGCGGCGGGCACCAGGAAGACTGACGCGCCGGCCTCGTGTGCGGCAAGCATCTTGAACGGGATCCCGCCAATGGGGCCCACCTTGCCTGCGCCGTCGATGGTGCCGGTACCGGCAATGAACTTGCCGTCGTTGAGCGTTCCGCTGGTGAGCTTGTCCACCACGGCGAGGGAGAACATCAGTCCTGCCGAGGGGCCGCCGATGTCGGCCAAGTTGAAGTTGATGGAGAAGTTCACGTCGGGAGCATCTGTCGGGGTGATGCCGAGGAAACCACGGGGATCCTTGTCCGGCCGGGTTCCCAGGGTGATGGTGGCGCTGGTGTCGGGGCCACCATCACGCCGGTAGACGAGCACAGCCTGCTCCCCGGGCTTCCGGTCGGCCAATACCTTGAGCAGGCCCTCTGCGTCCGTCACGGTCTTGCCGTCGACGCTGACCAAGCGGTCACCCGGCTGCAGTACGCCGTCTGCGGGCGAGCCTTTGGTGAGCGCCGCGACCTTCACCTGCGTCGGGTAGTGCAGGTACTTCAGGGCCGCCGTCTCAGCGCTGTTCTCGGACTGCGCGAAGGCCTGCGTGTTCTCTTTCGCGACCTGCTCCGCGGTCTTCTGCGGTGGGTAGACCTCCGAACGTGGCACCAGTCCGTAGCGCCCGCTCACCCACAGCCCGACCGCACCGAACAGCGTGATGCCGTCGTTCACCGACACCGTGGTCATGTTCAGGTTGC
This sequence comes from Mycobacteriaceae bacterium, assembly GCA_017882745.1. Classification (GTDB taxonomy): domain Bacteria; phylum Actinomycetota; class Actinomycetes; order Mycobacteriales; family Mycobacteriaceae; genus X156. Next base: position 10,401 of record JADGOX010000103.1, read on the forward strand.
CCGAAGTGGGGAAGGTCCCGGTTCCCTCGACGTCGACCACCTGCTTGCCGCTCACCTCGCCGAGCGTGTTGAAGGTGGGGCCAGGGCCCAACGCGACGTATGGCACCTTCACAACTCCGCCCAGAGCCCCCAGCACGATGATGAGAACGATCCCGGTCAGCAGAGTGAGGTTGCGGCGTGTCACAACACTCAGCGTAGAGCGAACACCGGCGCAAGCACCTCGGCGGTGTTCGCCCAGAGCATGCGTGGAGCTCGTGGACACGGCCCGCACGCCGAGTACCGTTGAGCCATGAGCAATCTCCCCTTCGGGTTCTCAGGCCCCGGTGACGAATCCGGCGACAACCGAGAGGGCGGCGAGTCGGGACCCGGCGGCAGTTTTGGCTTCGGCGCAGGTGGCCCAGCTGGTTTCGACCCCGCCTCTCTCGGCCAGATGCTGAGCCAACTCGGACAGATGCTCAGTAACGCCGGCACTTCGACGGGGGCGGTGAACTACGACATCGCCCGTCAGCTCGCGGACCAGCAGCTCGGGACGGTCGCGCCGGTGCGTTCCGGCGAGAGGGATGCTGTTCTCGACGCGCTGCGCCTCGCCGAGATCTGGTTGGACGATGTCACCCCGCTGCCCGCGGGCATCCGTAACAGCAGTGCGTGGACGCCCAAGGACTGGCTGGAGCACACGATGCCGACGTGGCAGCGGCTGTGCGATCCCGTGGCCACCAAGATGGCCAGCGCCTGGGTGGACGGACTTCCCGACGACGCCAAGCAGATGGTCGGGCCGATGATCGGCATGATGAGCCAGATGGGCGGCATGGCCTTCGGCTCGCAGCTGGGACAGGCGCTGGGACAGCTGGCCGGCGAGGTTCTCACCTCCACCGACATCGGCCTGCCGTTGGGCCCGGAAGGCACCGCTGCGTTGATGCCTGCGGCTATCGCGAAATTCACCGAAGGCCTGGATCGCCCGCAAAACGAGGTGCTCGTCTACCTCGCTGCACGCGAGGCCGCACACCAGCGACTCTTCGGGCACGTCCCATGGCTGCGGCAGCGGCTGCTCGCCACCGTGGAGGAGTACGCCAGCGGGATCAGCGTCGACTTCTCCGCGATGGAGGAGATGGCCCGCAACCTCGATCCGGCGGCACTGGCCGATCCCGCCCAGCTCGAGAAGGCATTGCAGCAGGGCACGTTCGAACCCACGACCTCCCCGGCCCAGACAGCAGCGTTGCAGCGCCTGGAAACCTTGCTCGCGTTGGTCGAGGGTTGGGTGGACCTCGTCGTGTCCGAGGCAGTGCAGAACCGGCTGCCCGGCGCGGAAGCGCTCCGCGAGACGCTGCGACGGCGGCGGGCCAGCGGCGGGCCCGCCGAGCAGACTTTCGCGACGCTGGTCGGTCTGGAGCTGCGGCCACGTCGGCTGCGCGAGGCCGCGGAGCTGTGGCGCCTGCTCGGAGAGCGCAGCGACGCCGAGACGCGCGATTCTGTGTGGGCGCACCCCGACCTACTGCCGAGTTCCACGGATCTCGATGACCCCGCCGCCTTCACCGAGCGGTTCCTGATGAGCCAGGAAGATTCGTCAGACGACCCGATGGCCGCGCTGGAGCGCACCATGGCCAAGGAGCGTGCCGAAAAGGAAGACGCACAAGACAAGCCCGACGACGAGCAGGACGGGCCGCAGGAACCCGAGAGCTAATCCTCGGGTTCCGTGCACGGTGCCGCATCGTCGTCTGCCTCGATGCCCAGGTGCGCGGCGGCCGACAAGCCCTGCAGGTACCCCATCGCCCGTTCCGTCCGCGGGAAGCGGTGGACTAATGACCAGAACCTTGGCGTGTGGCCCGACTCGAGCAGGTGCGCGAGCTCGTGCACCAGCACGTAGTCGAGCACCCAGCCCGGAGTACTGCGCAAGCGCTCGCTGATCCGGATGGTGGCGTCGGACGGGGTGCAGGATGCCCACCGGGTGCGCATCGCGGGGACCCACCGCACCACGCTCGGCCGGGCAGCACCATCCAGCCACTGCGTGGACAGCTGCGCCGCGCGGCGCATCAGCTCGACGTCAGAGCGGCCGGTAGCTCGTGAGCGTCGCAACTCCGAGCGCGCGAGCCTGTCCAGCATCTTCGTGACCCACTCCGCCTCTTCGGTCTTGCTCAGCCGGGCAGGCACCAGGACCACCACGGTGTCCCCCTCCCGGCGGGCACTGACCGTTCTGCGCCGTTTGGCGCTGCGGCGCACCTCGACCTTCGGTTGCTCGACTGGCTCCACCTCCACACCGTAACCAGCGGTACGAGGGGTACCCCGCGCACGGATACGTAGGTTATGGTCGGCTCTCCGTAGCTGGAGACATATCTCTGGACAAGGAGCGTGGTGGATCCCAAGCGCGTCGTGAGCCTCTTTGCTGCGACCTTGGCGGTGGTGTCCGTGCTGACTGCCGGTGTCGCAGCCGCGCAGCCGCACACCTCTGCACCGCAGGCTGCACTCACCGACGCCGGACCGTTCGGCAACGCCGGCCGGTGGATCACCGATGCCGAGGGGCGGGTGTTCATCACCAGCGGAATCAACATGGTGAACAAGCGTGCCCCGTACGCCCCTGACGCGACGGGCTTCGGTGATGACGACGCGGCGTTCCTGGCCGCCAACGGCTTCGACAGCGTTCGCCTGGGCGTGATCTGGAAGGCCATCGAGCCACAACCAGGCGTGTACGACGACGCCTATCTCGATCGCATCAAGACAACGGTCGAGACCCTGGCTCGCCACGGCGTCACCTCCCTGCTGGACATGCACCAGGACATGTTCAACGAGCGCTTCCAAGGCGAGTTCGCGCCGGACTGGGCCGTCCTTGACGACGGGCTTCCGGCATGGCCGCAGTTGGGCTTTCCCGCCAACCAGTTCTTGCAGCTGGCGCTGATGCGCGCCCACGACCATTTCTTGGAGAACTCCCCCGGCCCGGGCGGTGTCGGCCTGCAGGACCGCTTCGCTGCGATGTGGGGGCATGTGGCGCAGCGTTTTTCCGGCGCACCCGGAGTTCTCGGCTACGACGTGTTCAATGAGCCGTGGGCAGGAACGCAGTGGCTTTCCTGTTTCCTCCCGGGTGGATGCCCCGGCGCAACCGCGGGGCTGACCGCGATGCATCACAAGGTCGCCGCGGCAATCCGAGCCGAGGACCCGAGCACACTGGTGTTCTACGAACCGTTCTCCCTCTCTGCCAGCGGGGCACCGATGAGTCCGGACACCGCAGGGGTCAAGAACCAGGCGATCTCCTTCCACGACTACTGTCCCATCGCCTACCTGACGAAGTCGGACTCCGGCTGCGACCTGTTCGACAACGCAGTAATGACCAACGCGGACAACCACTCCGCGGCGACCGGATCCGGACGGTTGCTCACCGAGTTCGGGGCGACCAACAGTCCCGACGTCCTGAGCGGAGTCGTCGACCGTGCCGCCGCGCACATGGTGGGTTGGCAGTACTGGGCGTACTGCGGCTGCAACGACCCGACCACCGCCGACCAGAAGGAACAAGGCCTGGTTGGCGATCCGGCCAAGCCCACGACCAGCGACAACGTCAATGCGCAGAAACTTGCGCTGTTGTCGGTGCCCCACCCACGCGCCGTTGCCGGCACCCCCCTGCACTACGGGTTCGACCGTGCCACCTCGACGTTCCGCCTGCAGTTCACCACGACCCGCGCTGCCGGCAACGGGGTGTTCCCCGCAGGTTCGATCACCACCGTCTCCGCCCCGCAGATCCAGTACCCGCAGGGTTACCGCGCCACGGTCATCGGTGCGCACGTCACGTCCGCGCCGAACGTCCCGGAGCTGCAGATGGCCGCCGACGCTGGAGCTGATGAGATCAACGTCACCATCACCCCGGCCTGATCCAGCCCCACTGGCTGTGGACAACTGAGCTTGTTCCGGTCAGGCCGGCGCTGACAGGTGCCACAGTGACCCGCTATGAAGCGACCTGTCCTCAACCCTGCGCTCACCATCCTCACGCGCTCGAGCGGCGAGGTGCAGGTGGGATGGGACCCCGAGCGTGCCGTGCTCATCCGGCCACCGGCCGGCGTGGCCACTCGCAGCCTGGCCGCACTGCTGAACCACGTCGACGGGACCAGGAGCCGCGCTGAGCTCGCCGTCACAGCGACGAGCGCCGGCGTGGGCGCGGCGGAGCTGGATCTGATGCTCGGCGAGCTGGCAGGCGCCGGACTGCTCACCTGGGCCTCCCCACCGGGGCTCGCAGCCACTGCCGCGGTTCACGTGCACGGGCGCGGTCCCCTCAGCGACGCGATCTGCGGCGCAATGGCGATGAGCGGCATCTGCCTCACCCGCTCACGCGACCGGGTCAGCGTGCCGCGCGAATGGTCCACGGTCCCGGCACTGGTCGTACTGGCCGACGAGCTCGTCGCCGACCCCTGCCTGGCGTCTGAGCTGGTGGGTTCCCGTATCGCGCACCTCGCGGTTCGCTTGCGGGACGGGATCGGGATGGTGGGCCCCTTGGTCCTGCCCGGCAGGACGAGCTGTCTGCGATGTGGTGACCTGCACCGGGCTGATCGTGATCCGGAGTGGCCAACTCTTGCGGCGCAGCTCCTCGGCCAGGTGGGCCATGGCAGCGCCGCCGCAGTCCGGTCCACAGCCGGTATCGCGCTCGGGCAGATCGAGCATCTGCTGCGCGGGCACGTGGCGGGGGAAGCGCCACCGCGGTCGTTGAATGCCACCATCGAGATCGATCCGCGACTTGCCGAGCTGCACCGCAGAGTGTGGACGCCGCATCACCGCTGCTCCTGTGGCGCACATCGATGACGACCCGCCGGGCAGTTCATCAACACCCCGACCGATATTCAGGGACAATGAGGCACGTGTCCGACATACCCCGCAGCGGAGCAGCCCGCACGGCCAAGCTGGCCAGTCTGCCCATCGGATTTGCCGGGAGAACAGCCGCAGGCTGGGGCAAACGGCTGGCAGGGCGCAGCAGCGAACAAGTTGGTGCCGAGCTGAGCGCCAAGACCGCTGAGCAGCTCTTTGCCGTGCTCGGGGAGCTCAAAGGCGGAGCGATGAAGTTCGGCCAGGCGCTGAGCGTCTTCGAAGCTGCCGTTCCCGAGGAGATGGCCGGCCCCTACCGCGAAGCGCTGACCAAACTCCAGGCCGGTGCACCGCCTATGCCGTCGTCGACTGTTCACCGTGTCTTGGCCGAACAGCTGGGCACGGGCTGGCGTGAGCGCTTCAGTTCGTTCGAGGACGAGCATGCGGCAGCCGCCAGCATCGGTCAGGTGCACCGAGCCGTCTGGCAGGACGGCCGTGAGGTAGCAGTAAAGATCCAGTACCCCGGCGCCGGCGAAGCCCTGCGTTCGGACCTGCGTCAGCTCCAGCGCTTCGGTCGGATGTTCCAAGCGGTGATTCCCGGCCTGCAGGTACGGCCCCTCATCGATGAGTTGCGTGACCGGATGGAGGAGGAGCTCGACTACCGGGCCGAGGCGGACAACCAGCGCGCGTTCGCGGCCGCGTTCAACGGCGACGCCGAGTTCGTGGTCCCCAAGGTGGTGGGCAGCGCCCCCAAGGTCCTCGTCTCCGAGTGGGTCGAGGGCGTCGGACTGTCCACGATCATCGCGAACGGCACCACGGAGCAACGCAACGAGATGGGCAGGCTGCTGGCGCTGTTCCATTTCTCCTCACCGGCCCGAGCGAAGCTGCTGCACTCCGATCCCCACCCCGGCAACTACATGCTGCTGCTGGACGGCCGGATGTCGGTGATCGACTTCGGCGCCGTGGCCCGGCTGCCGGACGGTCTGCCGGTCACCTTCGGCCGGATGACCCGCCTCGCCCTGGAGAACCGACCCGATGAGCTGATGGAGCTGCTGCGGGCCGAGCGCTTCGTCGAGAGAGACACGGACCTCGATCCCGAGGACGTGCTCGACTACCTCCGGCCTTTCGTCGAGCCGATGCGTCAGGAGACCTTCCACTTCACCCGTCGGTGGATGCAAAAGCAGGCCGAGCGGCTTGGCGACGTGCGCGGCGAGGACTTCAAGTTGACCCGTTCACTGAACCTGCCCGCGCAGTACCTGCTGATCCACCGGGTGACCCTGGGTTCCATCGGCATCCTGTGCCAGCTCGACGCCGAGGCTCCGTTCAAGTCGATCGTCGAGCGGTGGCAGCCAGGTATGGCGGAATAGCTCCCCAGCGGTGGCCCGGTTGCGGTGGGTGTCAGTCGGCGAGGACGGCTTCGCCGAGGAAATGGCAGACTTGCAGGGCCAGTTCGACGTCGAGACGGTCGACACCGAGTGAACGCCCACGCTCCTCGGATGCTTTCTCCACCCGATACTTGACCGAGTTGCGATGCATGTTCAACAGCGCTGCGGTTTCGGTGTAGCTGCCCCCGGTCGACAGGAAGGTGTGCAGCGTCTCGCGCAGCCGCGTCGCTCCCTCTGCGTTCCGCGCCAAGGGGCCGAGCACCTCCCGCACCCAGGTCGCAGTGGACTCGAGATCGCGCGCGAGCACCGACACGATGGCGACACCCTGATCGCCGTACGACACTGCCTGCGCTGCGTCGCTGGAAGATCCGAGCGTCACCACTCGAGCTGCGTCGGCTTGTTGGTGCGAACGCCGGAAACCCGTGACCCCCCGGGTGGGCAGCCCGAGCGCAATCCGCACTGGTCGGTTCGCGGTGACCTCACGCACCGTGTCCATGTCGATCGGCGCCTCGTTCGTGCTGCGCGGGAACCACGCCCACGCCGTGTTTCGATCGACCGCGGTGAAGATGGGCGGCGATGACGAACCGGTGCGCGCCGCCAGGTCGCGCACGCAACATTCGAGCACCATCACCTCGTCAGAGGAGGGACCGTTCCCCGGGACCCACAGCACTGCCGCGACGTGGAACTGATTGAGTGAGTATCCGGTTTCGGCCACAAACGATGTGGCGCCCGCTGTCTCACCGGCCACGAGCTTGTGGATCAGCGATGAGTGCACATTGCCGCTCGCCGTGCTCCAACGCTGCTTCTCCTGCTCGTAGATCTCGAGCAGGTACAGGCAAATCCAGTCGATGTACCGGTACAACACGCCCGAGATGTAATGCACGACCTTGAGCTTGAGCTCCGAGTCGCACTCGAGCCGCTGCACCTCGGCAAAGAACTCAGCCAGCAGGTTGTCCTGGCCCATGTGATAGGCGCGGATCAGCGAATTCGCCGGTATCCCGCGCTGCGCAAGCCGCAGCGCGTACTCCACGGCCGCGGTCGTCGGCTGCAGGTTGTCGGTCGAGATGTGATTGCTCAGGATGTGGAAGATCGTCTTGACATTGCCCTCGACGCTGGCCTCCAGCAGATCGCGCAGACGCCGATCCTCATCGAGATAGGCGATGTTCGCAAGCAGCTCACTCATCGCATGCGTGACGTCGCCTTGGCGTGCGTTGAGCCGATCGGACGTCTTCGCGACCAGATCGAGAACTTCCGGTCCGTCGTAGACCCCGGAGCGGGCGTGCTCGTGCGCCGCCGTCCTCATCGGGCCTCCCTCGACCTAGGCGTGCTTCTCAAGGTACTCGAGGGCAGACGTTGCGGCATTGAATCCGCACATGCCGTGCACCCCGCCACCCGGCGGGGTCGATGACGAACACAGATATGCCCCGGGCACCCCGGTCTTGTAGGGGTTGATCGCAATCCGCGGGCGCATGGCGATCTGGAGTGCATTGTTGTAGCCGGCGCTGATGTCGCCACCCACGTAGTTCGCGTTGTATGCCTCCATGTCGGACACATCGCGCACGAAGGTATGCCGAATCTGCGAACGGAACCCTGGTGCGAAGCGTTCGATCTGCGCGATGATCGCCTCGGTGGCGTCGCCGGGATAGCCATGGGGGACGTGGGCATACGCCCAGATCGGATGCAGCTCCCCCACGGAACGCGAGGGGTCGGCAAGGTATTGCTGTCCAACCAGCACGAGCGGCCGCTCAGGCATGATGCCACGCACGATCTGCCCCTCGGCTTCGGCGATCTGCTCGAAGGTGCCGCCCAGGTGCACGGTGCCGGCGTGCCGCACGTGTTCGTTCGTCCACGGGATGTCGCCCTCGACCGCGAAGTCGACCTTGAAGGCGGCCGGCCCGAACCGGAAGCGCTCGTAGGCGCGCCTGACGCGCCCCGGCAGGCGATTGCCGAGGATGCGGACGGCGGCATCGGGTGCGACGTCGAGCATGACGAGGTCGGGGTTGCCGAGCTCGTTGATCGAGGAGACGGTCACACCGGTCTCGATGACACCGCCGAGCTTCTCCAGCTTTGCCGCCATCGCATCGGTGATGGAGCGTGAGCCACCCTTGGCCACAGGCCACCCGTACGCATGTCCCGCCGCCGCCAGCATGAGTCCCACCGAACTCGACAGCGGAGTGCGCAGCGAGCTGAACGCGTGCGCCGCGACGCCTCCGAACAATGCACGGGCCTCATCGGTCTCCCAGCGACGCACCGACCAGCTCGCCGGAAGCAGTGCGTTGAGCCCGAAGTGAGCAAGCGTCAGGGGATGATGCGGGACATGCAAGATCGGCCGGAACACATCCTCGGCCAACGCGTCGAAGGTGCGGGCGGTCCGTCCGACGAGCCTGCTCCAGGACTTGCCGTCGACGCCGAGCTCGGCAACGGTGCGGTCGAGGTCACGCCACAGCACGCCGGCACGCCCGCCGTCGAGCGGATGGGCGAGATCGACCTCCGGCCACAACCACTGCAGGCCGTGTTCCTCGAGTCCGAGACCCCGCATGAAGGGCGAAGCCACACCTGTGGGGTGGAAAGCCGAGCAGTCGTCGTGGATCAGGCCAGGAACCGTGTGCTCGCTCGAGCGTGTCCCGCCGCCGATCGTCTTCCGCGCCTCGAGGACCCGGACGTTGACGCCTTGCTCGGCGAGGGTGAGGGCGGCAGCGAGCCCGTTGGGCCCGCTGCCGACCACGACGGCATCGGTCACCCTCCTACCCTGGCACGTTCGCCCGGTGCGAGGTAGCCCGGCGCAGTCCATGTCACCTTGTGCGGGATCGGACCGTTCGGCAACCACGGCTGCTCCTCGACCGCATCCCTGACGAGGTACGTCCCCCGCTCGACAACCCCGAGGGCCGCATCGATCACCCGGTAGTCCTGGTAGTTCTTGTGGATCGGCTGCGACTCGATCCAAACGACAACCAGTTCACCAGGTGCGAAGTTGCAGCGCTTCTGCGCGGCAGCGACGAGCCGCTCGTCGTGCAGGTGGCCGTCACCGAACTGCCATCCGATCAGCGTGGAGCAGGTGAACTCGCCCTCCCGCACCCGGTAGTTCTCCAGCGAATCTGTGTGGCGCATCATCAGCGAGATGAGCGCGCGGCCCTGACTGTGCATGGTGCGGAACGCGGTCGCCTTCTGCATGAAGATCTCCGCGACCTCCGGACCGTAGGCGGCAGTCAACTGATCCACCTGGTTGGCCGACGGCTTCACGATGTGCTGGTTGAGTTTGTCCTCGGCGTCGCCCCGGAAGGCCCAGGTCGC
>JADGOX010000104.1 GCA_017882745.1 Mycobacteriaceae bacterium
CGTGTGCCGGCAACCGCAGTCGCGGCATGCGTGGCTGCGGCCTTCGTGCTGTAGAGCTCGCCGGCGTCGAAGGGAACGTCGTCGCCCACTCCCTTGGGCCGCACCGTCACGGTGCTTCCCTCCACCGACACGACGCGGGCCGAGCTGGCTGCATCCACCCCCAGGCTGGGTACGGCGTCACGCAGGTACACGGTGGGGCGCTTGCCCTCCTCCAATGCAGTACGCAGACAGGTGAGTTCGTCCTCGCTCAGGGAGGCGGCAACGGGCTTGGGAGGCGGTGGCACAGCGCATATGATTCACCGCCGCTCCCACCCATGGGAATCCGGGCGTCATTGTCACACCGGCGCTACGCCTCGCATGCCGATTCACCGGCTGTCCACTCTCGGCCTGTGGTCGGCGGAACAGGCGGTGCGTGTGCTGGCTCCGATAGGCGTGGTGTTCGATGCGGACTACTCCGACTGAGTTCCGCGGCCCCGGCCGGGTGGCAGTGCTGCGCGGCTGGAGCGCAGTGCAATCGGAACGGTCAGGGCGATCACCACTGCGCACCCGGCGAGGGTTCCGGGAAAACCGATCACGGTGGAGCTCACGGCGCCCACGGCAAACGCGCCCAGCCCGGTACCAGTGTCATAACCGGCGTTCCACACCGCGCTTGCGGTGGATGCCCGGCCAACACCTGCGCGTGCAAACGCGTTGAGCAGGCTGAGGTTCTGTACCGCCCCCTGACCCAGACCGAAGATGGCGGCGGCGACCAACACCAGGGTGACCGCACCGGCGCTGTCATGAAGCAGCAAGCCAAACGCCAAGAGTCCGGTACCGAGCACGCTGACCAGAACGGACGCGGGCAACAACCACGGTCCGGTGACCCGGTCGGAGACTCGCCCTGCCCGCCAGCGCCCCACGGCAGTGGTCAGTCCCAGCACCAAAAGGGCAACGGTCGCCAGCTGGCCGCTCGGCCGCTCGATGGGGAGAACGGTGAATACACCGCCCGCCGCAACGGTCACGGCCAGCAGCGCCGTCGCCGGGCTGAGCACGGCCAGTACCGCAGCCCGAAGCCCGCTGGCCTGGTGCCCGTCTGCGACGGTTGCCGCCGTGCGGGTGGAACCAAGGCCCAGTGCCAAGGGGATGGCCAGCACGGGCGCGCCGGCCAGCACCGCCGCCCAGCTGAACCACCCCGCCTGCATCAGCGCGACGCCGGCGGGGACAGCCAGCAGGTTCGGTACTGCGAGGGCGAGACCGTAGATACCCACCGACTCTCCGTGCCGGTCTGGCGGCGCGAGCGAGAAGGTCAGCAAGGTTCCGACGACCGTGAGGACGGCGAACCCGCAACCGCGCACGACCGACAGCGCAACCAGCCACCAGAGGTTCTGGCTCACGGCGTAGAGGGGCGCGGGACCTCCCAGTGCGAGCAGCCCCAGCGCCAGCACCCGGCCGGACCCCAAGCGTGCGACCAGCGAGGGTACGACCGTCTGGACCAGCACGGTCGCGAGCAGCAAGGCGGTGGTGACCAGCCCGGCCGCACCCACTCCAACCCCGCCGGCAACCGCCCAGGACGGCAGCGACGCCAGGGTGAGGTCGAAGCTCGCGAAACCCAGCACGCTCACCACCAGGAGCCTGCGGATCAGCGGGAGGCGCCACAGCGCCGTCTGCTCAGCGGGCATCAAGCAGCCAGTCCTGGGCGATGCGGGCGGCGAGCCGCTCCAGCAGCACGCCGGCGTCACGCATGCACCGCTGGGGGTCCGACTCAAGATCGGTCACCGCATAGACGCCCCGAATGCCGACCTCGGCCAGCGATTCCGCGGACAGCTCGCAGCGGCCGGCGACGGCGACCACCGGCACGGCCGCCTCGCGAGCGGCCGCGGCCACCCCCATCGGCGCCTTGCCGTGGAGTGTCTGCTTGTCCAGAGACCCCTCTCCGGTGATGACCAGCGCGGCATCACCGAGGTTCCCGCGGAAGTCGATCAGCTCCAGCACCAGCTCGCTGCCTGGGCGCATGACGGCCCCGAGCAGCGCCAACGCGGCGTACCCGACGCCACCGGCCGCACCCGCCCCCGGGTGCTCGCTGACGTCAGTTCCTGTTGTCGCACAGACGATGTCCGCCCAGTGACTGAGCGCACGGTCGAGCTGCTTGACGTCGGCATCCGAGGCCCCTTTCTGCGGACCGTATACCGCAGCAGCACCGCGGGAGCCGAGCAGCGGATTGTTGACGTCGCAGGCGAGCACCAGCTCCGTCTCGGACAAGGCTGGGTGTAGGGCGTCGAGCTTCAGCTGGTGCGCTCCCGCAAGCAGTGCTCCGCCCCGGGCCAGCTCGCGGCCGGTCTTGTCGAGCACGCGCGCGCCGAGTGCCTGCACCATGCCCGCGCCCCCATCGGTGCAGGCGCTGCCGCCGACACCGAGAACCACCCGCCGCGAGCCCGCGTCCAGTGCCGCCTTCAGCACCTCGCCTGTGCCGTAGCTGGACGCCGTGAGCGGGGCAAGCTGGTCCCCGGAGACAAGGCACAGACCCGACACGTCCGCCATCTCGACAATCGCCACGCCCTCGCGCTCGGCGTAGCCCGTCTCGACCCGCTGGCCTGTTGGGCCTTCGGCCACCACCCGGACAAAACGGAACCCGGCGGACAGCGCGGCCGCCACCGTGCCCTCTCCCCCGTCAGCAACCGGCAACTGCACCACCGTGATGCCGGGACGCGCCTCGTACAGCCCCGTGGCAAGGTGCGCGCCAACCTCCGCCGCGGACAGCGAGCCCTTGAACTTGTCGGCGGCCACAATCACCTTCATCGCACACTCCTGAATGTTGCACGCTCCTCACTGACAGGCACGGCCCTGGCCTGACCATGCCTGCTGTCTCACTAGGTTGTCACCATGCCTGTGAACGCACTGCCGCCTTCGTCCCTCTCATGAAGTGGGTCTTTCTCGCGCTGGCCATCGTCTTCGAGGTCAC
>JADGOX010000008.1 GCA_017882745.1 Mycobacteriaceae bacterium
CCGCCGCCCCCTGCCTTGCCGAGCACGCTACTTCATTCGCGAGGCCGCCAGCTTGATCGCCTGCCGAATCCGCACGTACGTCCCACACCGGCACACGTTCAGAATGCCGTCGATGTCGTCGTCCGTCGGGTTCTTGTTCGTCGCCAGCAGCGCGGCGGCGGCCATGATCTGACCGGGCTGGCAGTAGCCGCACTGCGCGACGTCGATCTCCAACCAGGCCTCTTGCACCGTATGGAGCACCCCACCCTGCCTGACCACGGGCCTGAGGTTGTCGTCCAGGTTGGCGAGGCCCTCGATCGTGGTGACCTCGCGTCCGGCAAGATCGCCGGTCGGGACGTTGCACGGGTTGAACTTCTTGCCGTCCAGGTGGCTGGTACAAGCCTTGCAGACGTCGATGCCGCAGCCGTACTTCGGACCAGTGGTGCCGAGCTTCTCCCGGAGCGCCCAGAGGGCGGGCAGGTTGGCCGGTGCGTCGACCTGGACGTCCTTGCCGTTCAGCCGAAAACTGTATTGAGGCATGAAGGGGCTCCTTACTTCTTCGGCTGACGGAAGGGCGGCTGGGGGCTGAGGCTCGGTGGCCGCGGCGGGAAGTCGATCTCGAAATCGAGTGGGAAGCGCCGCGGCTTCGTCCCGGTGGCCCGGGCATGGGCGTTGGCGACCGCGCCCACCGCCGCGGGAAGACCCAGCTCGCCGGCACCGCCCGGTTCCCCTGTCGGCGGCATCACGAACACCTGTACGTCCAGCGGCGAGTCCGCCTGACGGGCGTAGTGGAACTCGGAGTAGCTGCCCTCGAGCGGCGCGCCCTTCACGATGTGCACCCCCGCCCGCATGACTATCGAAATCGCATCGCTCAAACCGCCGATCATCTGGGCCTCGAGACCCCGCGGGTTGACGCAACGCCCGACGTCGACGGCGATGGCCGCCCTGGTGACGCGGGGGCGGAGCACCGTCTTGGTCCCGTTGGGTTCACCCGTGGCCGTGTAGATCGGGATGACCTTCTTGTACTTGTCGGTCGCGTCGAGCTCCACCAGAACGGCGGTGCAGGAGCCGTACTCCTCGTGGTAGGCGATGCCCTGCGCCGTTCCGGGGGCCATCTTCTTGCCCCACTGGCCCTCTTTCGCGACCTTGTTCAGCACCGCGCGCTGACGGTCGTTCTTCAGAAAGGCGAGCCGGAAGGCCAGCGGGTCCTGCCGGAGCACCGCGGCCATCTCATCGGCCATGATCTCCTCGGAGCCACGCGTGGCAAAGGAGTACACGGAGCGGAAGCTGCCGGTGTGGAACTGCAGGGGGAGCTCGGTGAGCAGCTGCGTCACCAGACCGAAGTTGTACGGCGACTTGATCGTGGTCTCGAACAGCGTCTCGGCGATGCTCAGGTTGCCCAGCACTGGGATGGCCTTGACCACCGAGCCGCTGAGGATCTCACCCAGGCCGTGCCGGAAGTCGGTCTCCACCGAGGCGACGCGGTGCTCGAAGGATGCCACCTGCCCGAGCAGAAAAGTGGCCCGCATCCGGTGGTAGCTCGCTGGGGCTGCCCGCCCGTGCCGAATGTCGTCGGTCCGGGTCCAGCGCAGCTTGACCGGCTTTCCCATCGCCTTCGAGATGAGCGCCGCTTCCAGCGGTGCGTCGTAGAACAGGTGCCGGCCGAACGACCCGCCCGCGGCGATGACGTGGGCTTTCACCCTGTCCTGCGGCAGGCCGAGCGCGATCGCGATCTCCTCCTGCGCGACGACCGGCGTCTTGAAGGCGCTCCAGATGTCTGCACCGTCGGCTCGCACGTCCGCGATGGCCTGGTTCGTCTCCAGCGGGGCGTGGTTGACGAAGCCCCAGTCGAACTCCGCGTCAAGGTGCTGTGTCAGCAGTCCGGGCACCACGAGCGGCAGGGCAACTGCCCGCAGCTTCGAGCGAATGGTGTCGTCGTTCTCGTTGTCGACGGTGCCGGGGCCCCAGGTGACGTCGAGTGCGTTCAGCCCGTCCAGGGCCTGGCCGGAGGTCTCGGCCATCACGGCCACACCGGTGGCAATCACCGCAATGTCGAGGATGCCTTCGATCTTGCGGACCTCGGCCTCGTTGTTGACCGAACGCACCGTTCCGTTGATGGTCGGTGGCCGGCGGACGTAGACCGGCTTGGCGTTCGCCGGGATGCCGTCGTCCTCCGGTGTCAGGTCGAGGGTGAACCGCTTCTTGCCGGTGACGATGTCGCGGGCGTCGATACGGTTGGCCGGCTTGCCGACGAGGGTGAGCTCCGAGTCGGGCTTCGGCATGGACCGTCCACTCAGGATCGAGAGGACCTGACCGGCGGCCGCCACGGCGAAGGAGGCATAGGTGCCGGTGTTGCCCATCGCCGAGGAGATGGTGCCGTCCCGGACCGTCAGCTGGTCGGCGGGGACGTTCCACTGCTTGGCGGCGGTGTCCAACATGTGGGCCCGGGCGGTCGCAGCCAGCGCCCGCACCGGATCGTAGATGCTGCGAATGCTGTTGGAGCTCCCGGTGAGCTGGTTGAACAACAGCTCGGGGCGAGCATCGGCCTGCGTCACCTTAACCTTCTCCAGCGGCATGTCCAGCTCGTCGGCCAGCAGAATGGTCGCCGCCGTGGTGATGCCCTGTCCGACCTCAGCCCTCGGCAGCGCGAAGTGGCAGTAGCCGTCTTTGTCGAAGGTGAGCGAGATCAGGTTCGCCGTCGCCGCGCCGGCCAGCTTCAGAATGTCACCGAGGTCGATGATGTCCGCCGGTGCGGGCAGGCTCGGAATGGCGGCGTCAGCAGTTGCCGGAACGACGGTATCCGCGACGAAGCGGCCCGCGACCACAAGTGTCGGGGCGGCAACCAGGTACGTGAGAAACCGGCGCCGATCCACCTTCCGCAGCTGGCCTGTGCCCTCGCGGTCTGCGCCTTCACTGTCTGCGCTGCCGTGGTCATGGCTGATGATGGGTCCCGCCATTGGGTTCCTTTCGTGCATGACGTCAGAGACGTGCCGCGAATGACGGGCGCACCTGCCCAGCCGACCCGCTCGGCGATGCATTCCCTGTTCCGCTGAACGCTAGGGACCGGGGGAATCGGCGGTCAACTCAATGTTGGCTGTGCCGGAAAGTGTGTGGCGGGCCCATATTCTGCGGCCTTCCATGTGTGTCCCGTCACATGCCGCTCGCCAGGACTGCCCGTCCGCGGGGTGGGACGAGCCGGCGTGAGCGCCCGCCCCTAGCCGAGGCGGGCCAGCAGGCCCAGGTACCGCGCGCCCAGCACGCGGGGAATCGCGGCGATCGCCCACGCATCGGGGCCGACCAGGATCCGGGCCTTCTCTCGTTCGAGGCCGCGCAGGATCGTCCGCGCGGCCTTCGCCGGCGTGGTGAAGGCGATCTTGTCGAACGCGTCCGCAGCCAGCGTCTGGTCCTCCGAGTTGGTGACGCGCGCGTTGCGGGCGATGTTTGTCTTGATGCCACCGGGGTGGACGAGACTGACGGATACCGGCACTTTGTCTGCCAGCATCTCCATCCGCAGCGCCTCGGTGAACCCGCGGATCGCGAACTTCGACGCGTTGTACGCAGCCTGCTTGGGGAAGGAGATCAGCCCGAACACGCTGGACACGTTGGCCAGCTGTCCGTCGCCGCTGGCCGCCAGGTGCGGTAGGAACGCCTGGGAACCGTGCACCATGCCCCAGTAGTTGATGTCCATGATCCAACGATGATCGGCCTCGGTGAGCTCGCTGACCCGTCCGTTCACCGAGACCCCGGCATTGTTGATCACCAGGTCAACCGTTTCGAACTCCCCGACTACCTCAGCGGCGTGGGCGAACACGGCGTCCCGGTCCGCCACGTCCAACTTCCAGGCCGTGGCCTGGGCGCCCCGTGCACGGCAGGCCTGCGCCGTCGCCTCAGCGTTGTCCAGGTCGATATCGCTCACCGCCAGCCGGGCCCGACGGCCGGCGAGGTTCAGCGCCAGCTCACGGCCGATCCCCGAACCGGCTCCGGTGACGACAGCGGTCTTGCCTGCGTACTGCCGCGTACCCGTCACCGGGTTCGCCGGATCAGTCCGCCCTTGGACGGGGCCAGCGTGACGTGCGCCCGCTTCTGGGTCTCGGCTTCGGCACCGACGTGCTCGAAGTCCATGGCGTCGAGGATCGTCCGCAGCGCCACGTTCATCTCCTTCAGCGCGAAGATCGAGCCGATGCACCGCCGCTTGCCGCCGCCGAAGGGGATGTACTCCGTCAACGAGGGCTTCGTGTTCAAGAACCGCTCGGGGCGGAAGGTCTCGGGGTCGCCCCAGATACGCGGGTCGTTGTGGATGGCCTCGATCTGAGGGTTCAGCATCGTGCCCTTCTTGAACGCGAACCCGCCCAGCGTCAAGGCTCTGCTCGTCTTGCGACCCACGCCTGGCAGCACGGTGCGGATCCGCAGCGTCTCGGTGATCACCGCGTCGAGGTACTCGTCGCTCTCACGCGCCTTCTCCCGGGCTTCCGGGTGCCGGGAGAGCAGCTCCATCGCCCAGGCCAAGGAGGTGGTCGTGGTCTCGTGGCCGGCACCGAGCAGCGACATCAGCTGGTTGCGCAACCACTCGTTGTCCTCGCCGGAGCTGCGCACCAACAACGACAGGGTGTCCGTCCGCTCCGCCAGGTCGGGGGCGTTGCGGCGCTCTTCGATGAACTCCTCCAGCAGCTCGTTCGTCCGCTCGATGAGCTGGGCGAAAGAGCGCCACGGTCGGAACTTGCCCAGCTTCGGGAACACCATCCACGTGGTGCTGACGGGGGTGAACTTGGAGGCCTTGATCACTATGCTGCGCAGCTCGTCCATCTGCGGTCCGCTGACGGCACCGAACACAGTCCGCAGAATCACCTCCAGCGTGATGGCGCGCGCCTCGTCCTCCACACGAATCACGTCACCGACCTTCCAGGACGCGATCCGCCGTTCGGCCTCCTCCCGCATCACGCCGGCGTAGCCGTCGATCAACTTGCCGCGAAAAGGCGGCATGAGGGCCTTGCGGGTCTTCGCGTGCTCCTCGCCGTCGACGGTCAAGATGCCACGGTCCCCGAAGATGGCTTTGAGGAAGATGCCGTTCGTGGCACCCGCGTGCAGCGAGTCGTGCGGGCCGGCGAAGATCTCCCGCACCAGCTCGGGGTCCGCGATGTACACGGACTTGCCCATCGGGAACGCCTTGGCGACGAAGACGTCACCGAAGGTGCGTTGCGACCACCGGGAGAAGGCGACCGTGTGCCGCAGCCCCAGGTAGAGCTGCACGATTCCGGGCATCCGCGAGCCTCGTGGCGGCTCGATCCCGTGGGCGACCGGGCACTGGGACACCGGCCGTTGCGCTGCCGTCTCCTGGTCGCCCTGCTCTGCGGCGGTCTGCTCTGGGGTGCTCATGCATCAGTTCCTGTACGACGGCGGCAGTGGAGGTGGTGCACACATGTAACTGTCCCCAAGAGTACTTCGGCGAGCACGAGCCACCTGAGCAGGGCCGTCAGGCCACCTTGGGTGTAGCCCGCTCGATGATGGCCGCGGTGTCCACGCCGGTGGGCAGCGTGCCGTAGGCACTGCCCCAGTCGCCCCCGAGGCGGCTCGCGCAGAACGCGTCGGCCACCGCGGGGTGACCACTGCGCACGAGCAAGGCACCTTGCAGCGCCAGCGCCATGTGCTCCACCACCCGGCGGGCCCGGTGCTCCAGCTCGCCGGGGTCGGAAAGCTCGGCCTTCAGCGTGGCCACCGCGTGGTCCAGACGCGCGTCGGAACCAGCGACGGAGTCGAGCTCGTCCAGGAACACCGCCATGCTCTCGGGTTCCTTGGCCATCGCTCGCAGGCTGTCCAGTGCGGCAACGTTCCCCGAGCCCTCCCACACGCTGAGCACCGGCGCCTCCCGGTACAGCCGGGGCATGCGCGACTCTTCTGCGTAGCCGTTGCCGCCCAGGCACTCCATTGCCTCTGCGGCATGCCCCGGCCCGCGCTTGCAGACGAAGTACTTGCTCACCGACAGTGCGACCCGGCGCAGCGCAGCAGCCCTGGCGTCACCGGCGAGGGCTCTGTCGGTGGTGCCGGCCAGCCATAGGCCGACGGTGGTGGAGGCTTCGGCTTCGATCGCGAGATCGGCCAGCACGTTGCGCATCAACGGCTGATCGACCAGCTGCGCACCGAAGGCCGCACGGTGAGTGGCGTGGTGGGTGGCCTGGGCAATGCCGGCACGCATGCCACTGGCACTGCCGATGATGCAGTCCAGCCTGGTCATGTTCACCATCTCGATGATGGTGCGCACGCCCCGCCCGATCTCGCCCACCCGCCAGGCCACCGCCTCGTCGTACTCCACCTCGGAGCTGGCGTTGGAGTGGTTGCCCAGCTTGTCCTTGAGTCGCTGCAGGAACATCCGGTTGAGGGAGCCATCAGGCAGAACCCGCGGGAGCAGGAAGCAGGACAACCCGGAGTCGGCCTCCTGGGCCAGTACCAGAAAGACGTCGGACATCGGGGCGGAGGTGAACCACTTGTGCCCGGTGAGCAGGTAGCTGCCGTCGGACTGCGCACAGGCCCGGGTGGTGTTCGCGCGGACGTCGGAGCCGCCCTGCTTCTCGGTCATGGACATGCCGGCGATCAGGCCGCGTTTGCTCAGCGGCGCGCGAAGACCGAAGTCGTACTCCCGGGACGTCAGCAGGGGCTCGTAGAGCTCGGCCAGAACCGGATCGACGCGCAGCGCAGGCACCACAGCGTGGGTCATCGAGATGGGGCAGCCATGCCCGGCGTCCGCGAGGCTCCAGACCAGGAACTTCGCGGCCCGGGCCACGTGGGCGCCAGGCCCCGGCTCGCTCCACGAGGAGCCGTGCAGCCCGTGCTCCACCGCGACGCGCATCAGCTCGTGGTAGGCGGGCTGGTACTCCACCTCATCGATCCGGTGCCCGTAGCGGTCGTGAGTCTTCAGCAACGGCGGGTGCGCCTCGGCCAGGTCTCCCCATTGCTGTGCCTGCGCGCTGCCGGCGAGGCGGCCCAGCTCGTGAACCCCGTCGACCGCCCACGCAGCACCTTCCCGGGCAAGGCCCTCCAGCAGCACGGGGTAGTCCGCCGCGTCGTAGTCGATCAGGGGGGGAACCTGGTTGGTGACGTCGTGCGTGGATCTCATGATCTCCTCCGATACACCCCTGAACGAACATGGGCAAGGTTCCGATGACGGCGGGGTCGCTGACCGAGAGAGACACCTGAGGACGTTGGCGGACGGGCCAAAACGACCCTCAGGCGCCCCTCGGCCGACGCCTACTCGCCCTGGAGCAGCGGCAGCACGGCCTGCAGTTCGTCGGTGATCGACGTCGGCACGATGTAGCCGTCCTGGTTCTCGATCTGAGCGAGGTTGGCCTGGATGTCCTCGACGGTCGGCGTGGCACCCTTGCCGGCGAACCAGCCTGGCGCCAAGCCGGTGAAGACACGTGCATAACGGCCGCCCAGCGCGGAGAATGCCTCGTGGGTGAGTTCGCAGGCCTCGCTGGCCAGGAACACCGTCATGGGCACGACGAGCTCGGGGGAGACCATGTCCGCGGTCGACCCGAGCAGCTCCTCGGTCATCCGGGTGCGGGCGACCGGCATGATCACGTTGCTCTTGATGCCGGACTTGGCGCCCTCGATGGCCAGCACGTTGGACAGCCCGACCAGCCCGGCCTTCGCCGCGCCGTAGTTGGCCTGCCCGAAGTTGCCGAACACACCGGCATTGGACGAAGTGAAGACGAAGCGGCCGTAGCCGTGCTCCTTCATGTTGGCGAACGCCGGCTTGCTCACGTAGAACGCTCCGCGCAGGTGCACGTCGAGCACCGCGTCGAGGTCGGCCCACTCCATCTTGAGGAAGCTCTTGTCGCGCAGGATGCCCGCGTTGTTGATGACGACGTCCACCTTGCCGAAGTTGTCGATCGCGGTCTGCACGATGGCCTCGCCACCCTCGGGAGTGGACACCGAGTCGTGCGAGGCAGCGGCGCGACCACCCTTGGCCGTGATCTCGTCGACCACCTTCTGCGCGGCGCTGTCCGAGCCGCCGACGCCGTTCACCGAGCCGCCGAGGTCGTTGACCACCACGGCAGCTCCGCGGGCAGCAAACTCCAGGGCGTAGGCGCGGCCTAGGCCTCCGCCGGCGCCGGTCACGATCACGACGCGATCATCGAAGGCGATCTCAGACATGGGGTTCCTTTCGGTGGAGTATGGGGTTGGGTTACACGGTAGCGGGAATATCGATCCCCCTCGCATCGCTGTACCCGATATAGTTGAACACGCAACGACTTAGGAGTTCCCATGCCTGCGATCACCGCCGACACCCTCACCTTGCCCCGCCTCGCCGAGGCGACACTGGGCGACACCGAGCGCA
>JADGOX010000356.1 GCA_017882745.1 Mycobacteriaceae bacterium
ACCTGAGCGTTGCGGGGCGGACCCGAGGTTGCGGAGCCCGGCGCTGCCGTCCCGAACTGACTCGTCGTTCCTGGCCCACTGCACCGCCGACACCTCACTTGATCTCGAAGGGGCCACCGGTTCTGGTGGCCCGCTCTCCATCGTCCCGCCCGCACGCCCCAGGAGAGGCCCTGCCGTCAATGAGTTGCCCCACACTGTTGCGGTGAGCTCAGCGGGCGGTGTCGCCTACCTCATCTCGCACGCCCAGGCCCGTAGCCTCCAGCGCTTCCTGGAGGTTGTCGTGCCGGAACACCGAGGTGACCTGGTCGTGGACCACCCGGAACGATGTTGCAATGGGGTGGCTCAGCTGCTGCTCCGCTGAGCTGGCCTGCTGCTCGACGACGATTACCCCGTTGTGCACGAACATCCTACCTGGCACCAGGGTAGGTGCAGAGTGCTGTGCCCACTCCCGTAGCGCGGCGATGCCCTGTGTGGCCCCGGCGACGCTGGCCACCTCCACGTCGTCGCTGGAGAGATCGAGCAGGGTGTCTACATCGCCGGCTGCGAGCGCGTCGTGCCAAGCCAGGACGGTCGCGATCTCTGAGGTGCTCATGCGGCTCACGCTATCGGCTCGGGCCGTCGGATACGATTATCTCGACATGCCGGGTTAGCTCAGTTGGTAGAGCACCGCTCTTGTAAAGCGGTTGTCGTCGGTTCGAACCCGACACTCGGCCCCACGGCAGTTGCAGGCAGCGCAGCGACAAGCTCGTTGAGAACCTCGGTGCAGCCGGCATCCAACTTCACCGTCGCCAGTTCGTCGCCGCGCGTGCGCCCGCGGTTGACGATCACCACGGGGATGCCGGCCTTCGCCGCGTGACGGACGAAACGCAAGCCGGACATCACGGTGAGCGAGGAACCCGCGACCAGCAAAGCCTGACCGGAGTCGACCATCGCATAGGCCCGGGCCACGCGGTCCTTGGGCACGTTTTCGCCGAAGTAGACGATGTACGGCTTCAGCATCCCACCGCAGACCAGGCAGTCCGCCGTCTGAAAGCCCTCGGTCGACGAGATGACAGCGTCAGCGTCCGGAGCCACCTCCACGTCGCCGATCTCGCTGATCAGCGAGGTGAACGCGGGGTTCAGTGCGGTCAGCCTCGTGTCCAGCTCCACGCGCGTGGTCAGCTCGCCACAGTGCAGGCAGATGACCGTGGCGTAGGTGCCGTGCAGGTCGATGACGGTCTTGCTGCCGGCCTGGGTGTGCAGCAGGTCGACGTTCTGGGTGATCACCCCGGTGAGCAGCCCGCGGCGCTCGAGTTCCCTCAGGGCCTCATGGCCGGCGTTGGGCCGCGTGCGGCGCATGTGTTGCCAACCGACGTGGTTGCGAGCCCAGTAGTGGCGCCGGAAAGCCGGGTCGCCGACGAACTGCTGATACGTCATCGGGGTGCGCGCGGGCGAGTCCGGGCCGCGGTAGTCGGGGATGCCGGAGTCGGTGGAGATTCCCGCACCGGTCAGCACGGTGATGCGTCGGCCCTCGAGGGCGCCGATTGCGCTGAGTGGCAGGTGGGGGGCTGAACCCTCTGCACAGAAAAACACCCCCCGAGCGTACGTCCGGTGCACTGGCCAGAGCGAGTGCGGCAGTGTTGGATGGAAAGCATGCCTCTTATTGGAGAGTACGAACCGAGCACACAGGACTGGGTCCGCAAGCAGGTCGAGGAGTACGAGGGCTCCGGCGGGACGAGGGGCACCACGATGCGTGGACTGCCTGTCGTCCTGTTGACCACGAAGGGCGCCCGCACGGGGAAACTGCGCAAGATTCCGCTGATGAGGGTCGAACATGACGGCATCTACGCCGTCGTCGCGTCCATGGGTGGGGCTCCGACGCATCCGGTGTGGTACTTCAACCTCAAGGAGAACCCGGTTCTGGAGCTTCGGGACGGCATGATGGTGCGGGACATGACCGCGCGCGAGGTCTCAGGAGACGAGAGGAAGGTCTGGTGGGAGCGGGCGGTGGCGGCTTTCCCGGACTACGCCGACTACCAGCGCAAGACGGATCGCGAGATTCCAGTGTTCGTTCTGGAGCCGATCGTCCCTCAGTAGGAGTCTCTGCGCATACATCCGCACGATGAAGGGTGTCGAGTGTGAAGGTGCACGATGCAGGGTGATGGCGACGGATGGTCCCGGGGGCCAGGCGGCGACAAGCGCTGGGGCAGGTTCGGTGCTGCCGGTTTGCTGCTGCGCGCGCCGAGCGAGCGGGGGCCTGTGGTGCTGCTGCAGCACCGCGCGTTCTGGAGCCACCACGGGGGAACCTGGGGCCTGCCTGGTGGGGCGCGCGACAGCCACGAGTCCACCGCGGAGGCGGCCCTGCGCGAGGCCGCCGAGGAGGCGGGCGTACGAGCGGGCGACGTCCTCGTGCGCGCCGAGAGGGTGACGTCTCAGGTTCCACACGGGTGGCGCTACACCACCGTGGTTGCCGATGCGCAGCAGCAACTCGTCACCCACCGCAACGGCGAGAGCACCGAGCTGCGGTGGGTGGCCGAACAGGACGTCGCCGCGCTTCCGCTGCACCCAGGGTTCGCCGCCAGCTGGCCGATGCTGAGCGCCCGACCCTTGCGTTTGTTCGTGGACCCCGCCACCTTGGGCTCAAGCATTGCGTCGCACGACCTCCCCACCGCCTTCCCTCGTACGCTCGAGCTGCCGGGCGGCGCGTTTGGGTGGGTCCGGCAGCCAGAGACGGACTTCGTTCCCGACGCGCTGCCACACACCGACGCGTGGTGTGTCGTGGTGACGGCTGACCCCGCGCTCCGCGATCAGCTGCATTCGGACGTTCAGACGATGGAACCGGCCGCACTGCTCGGCTGGCTCGGGTGAGCAGAGGCCCGCACATGGATGAGCGTGAGCCCGACTATCGCTTCACGCTGGCCAACGAGCGGACCTTCCTGGCGTGGATGCGCACCGCCCTCGCTCTGCTCGCTGCCGGGGTCGCTGTCGTGCAGCTCGTTCCACATTTCTCCGTGGTGGGGGCACGCACGACCGTCGGTGTGCTGCTCGGGCTGCTGAGCGTGCTCGTCTCTGTGGGTGGAGTTCTGCGTTGGCGCGGTGTGCAGTTGGCGATGCGGCGGGGGCAGCCGTTGCCCTCCACGGGGATCACCTGGTTGCTGGCCGGGGGCCTGACCATGTTGGCGGTTGTGGCGATCATCTTGCTTCTCGGCGAGAACTGACCCAGCGACACAGGACTGACAGACGATGACCGACACGACCAACGGGCTGGCCGCGGAACGGACAGCGCTTGCGTGGAGTCGGACCTCGCTGGCCGTGCTCGGCAACGGAGGTCTCCTTCTCCTGCGTCACTTCACCGACGCCGTCGGCCCTTTCGAGCTGGTCCTCGCGATCGCGTCCTCTGCCATCGCGGTCCTCGTCGTGTTGTTCGGGCGCCTTCGAGCCAGGCAGGTGCGTGCAGGCGGGGCATCGCCAGCGGGACCGAGTGTCACAATTGTTCTCGCACTGGGGCTTTCGATCGCTGCCTTCGGCCTGTTCGTCACCGTCAGCCTTCTCGCCCGGTAGCCGTGTGCTCACCGGGGTTGATGCGC
>JADGOX010000357.1 GCA_017882745.1 Mycobacteriaceae bacterium
AAACTTGCCGGCGACGTCCGCGACCTGGTGAACGAGCGGGGCGCCCAGTCCGCGCTGCCGGCGGGGCACGACTGGGGCGGCAGCGTGGCCTGGGCCACAGCAATGGCACACCCCGAGATCGTTGACCGTCTGGCCATCCTCAACGCGGCACACCCTCGGAAGCTGTCGCAGGGGCTGCACCATCCTGACCAGCTCAGGAAGTCGTGGTACTTCTTCTTCTTCGCATTGCCGGACTTGCCTGACGCCGTCGTGCACGCCAACAACTGGCAATTCTTCCGGCACTTCCTGCACGATGCCCGCCCGGCGTACACGGCGGAGTGGAGATGGACCGCTACATCGAAGCGTGGTCACAGCCGGGTGCGGCCAGCGGGATGATCAATTATTACCGGTCCTCCGTGCGAACTCCGGCCAAGAAAGCCGAGGCCGCAATTCACCCCATCAAAGCCCCCACGCTCGTCATCTGGGGGCAGGGCGATGCATACCTCGGACAAGAACTGGCCGAGCCCGAGCACGACGACGTCCCGAACCTCGAGCGTGTCGAGCGGCTGCCGGACGCCTCGCACTGGGTTCATCACGACGCGGCAGACCGAGTCAACCAGCTGCTCACCGGCTTCTTCGCACCCGCCCAATCCAGGTGAGCACAGGAAATCCATGCGGACCACCGCGGGTGAGTGCTATCCACCACCGGCCAGGGTCGGCCGTCCCTATCGAGACGTGAGGAGTTGACGTGACCGCAACTGTTGATGCAAATGTCCGTGCCTACCGGGTCGAGATTTCCGACAAGGAGTTCGACGACCTGCGCAGCCGCGTCGCCGCGACGCGGTGGCCGGAACGCGAGACGGTCACCGACGACAGCCAAGGCGTGCCTCTCGCGCTCATGCAGGACCTCGCGCGGTACTGGGCGACTAGCTACGACATGGGTAGGTGCGAGAAGATCCTCAACGGCTTGCCGAACTTCATGACGGAGATCGACGGGCTCGACATCCATTTCATCCACGTCCGGTCCACGCACGAGGACGCCCTGCCGATCATCGTCACGCACGGCTGGCCGGGCTCGGTCCTCGAACAGCTCAAGATCATCGAGCCGTTGACCAACCCGACCGCGCACGGCGGGGAGGCCTCGGATGCCTTCCACGTGGTGATCCCCTCGCTGCCCGGACACGGATTCTCGGCGAAGCCGGTGGCACCGGGGTGGGATCCGGTGCGGATCGCCCGGGTGTGGGTTGTGCTGATGAAGCGACTCGGTTACGAGAGTTTCGTCGCCCAGGGCGGTGACTGGGGCGCCGCGGTCACACAGGCGATGGGTGAGCAGGCGGCTCCGGCGCTGCTGGCCATTCACTCGAACATGCCGGGTACGGCACCTGCCGAGCTCGTCAAAGGTTTCGAGACCGGCGAACCGCCGCCCGCCGGACTCGGGGCGGCAGAGGCGCGCGCGTACGAGCAGCTGCGCACCTTTTACGCCAAGCACGTGGCGTACGCGAACATCATGTCCACCCGACCGCAGACGATGTACGGCCTGGCAGACTCGCCGATCGACCTCGCGGCATGGATGATCGACCACGGCGACGGCACGGGGCAGCCAGGCCTCATCGCGCGGGTCATCGCCGGCGACCTCCCCGGGGAACTGACCAAGGACGACGTCCTGGACAACATCACGCTCTATTGGCTGACGAACACGGGAGTGTCGGCGGCTCGGCTCTACTGGGAGAACAAGCGCGACTTCTTCGACGGGAAGAACATCCGCATCCCGTTCGCCATCAGCGTTTTCCCCGACGAGCTGTACCAAGCGCCGAGGAGTTGGGCGCAGCGCGCCTACCCGAACAACCTCCTCTACTTCAACGAAGTCGACCGTGGCGGCCACTTCGCCGCGTCGGAACAGCCGGCACTGTTCAGTGCGGAACTTCGCGCCGCGTTCCGGACGCTGCGGAGCCGGTGAGTCCGATGCTCGATCGGCTGAACCAGGTCCGGGCAGGCGTGCTCGACGTCGGCTACGTCGAGGTCGGGCCCGGGCACGGTCAAGCGGTGCTGTTGCTGCACGGATGGCCCTACGACATCCACAGTTTCGAGAAGGTCGCGCCGGCCCTCGCCGACGCCGGCTACCGCGTGATCGTGCCGTACCTGCGCGGGTACGGCACCACACGCTTCCTCTCGGATGACACCAACCGCAACGGGCAGCAGGCGGCTCTCGCGGTCGACGCTATCGCGCTGATGGACGCCCTCGGCATGACCTCAGCGATCATCGGCGGTTTTGACTGGGGGGCCCGCACCGCGAATGTCATCGCCGGGCTATGGCCCGAGCGGTGCAAGGCGATGGTTTCGGTGAGCGGATATCTCATCGGGAGCCAGGAGGCGAACAGGACGCCGCTGCCGCCGGCGGCGGAGCTTGCGTGGTGGTACCAGTTCTACTTCGCCACCGCACGCGGACGCGCCGGATACGACGCCAACCGCCGCGAGTTCGCCAAGCTCATCTGGCGGACCGCGTCACCGCACTGGAACTTCGACGACGCCACCTTCGAGCGCAGCGCGACGGCGTTCGACAACCCCGACCACGCAGCCATCG
>JADGOX010000105.1 GCA_017882745.1 Mycobacteriaceae bacterium
GGCGCCGAGCTGATGGCACAGAAGTGGAACCTCTCCCGGACCGCGTTGGACGAGTACTCCGCCCGCTCCCACGAGTTGGCGGCGGCCGCACAGGACGACGGGGCCTTCGTCGAGGAGATCGCCCCGGTTACGGTGGAGGGACAGCAGGTCGCGCTGGACGAGGGAATTCGACGCGGATCGAGCGTGGAGAGCCTCAGCAAGCTGAAGACGCCGTTCCTGCCGAACGGCGTGGTCACCGCGGGCAACGCCTCGCAGATCTCCGACGGTGCCGCGGCGATGCTGGTCACCACCAGCGAGAAGGCCGCTGAGCTGGGCCTCACCCCAATGGCCCGGGTGCACACCACCGCTGTGGTGGGTGCCGACCCGATCATGATGCTGGGAGGGCCGATGCCGGCCACTGCCGCCGTGCTGAAGCGCGCCGGCCTCGGCATCGACGACATCGACGCTTTCGAGGTGAACGAGGCGTTTGCCACCGTCCCGCTGGCGTGGCTCGCGGAGACCGGTGCAAAGCGCGACCGCCTCAACCCCTGCGGTGGGGCCGTCGCGCTGGGCCACCCGCTGGGCGGCTCGGGCGCACGTCTGATGACGACGCTCGTCCACTACCTGCAGCGCACCGGCGGTCGATACGGCCTGCAGACCATGTGTGAAGGCGGCGGCATGGCCAACGCCACCATCCTCGAGCGCCTGTAACGCTGGGTTACCCACTGTGAGCGAAGTTATCCACAGGAGTTGTGCACAGTGGGGATGAATGACAATGGTGTCATTGGGTTGACCGGCAGGCAAACGGAGCATGGCGGGCGAAAGTTCGCCCGCCATGCTCCGTTTAACGCGTTCGCCGCGCGCACGGCTGTTTGCTTTCTCAGCGCCAGCGCATCGTCATCAGCAAACCGACCACCATGAGACCGAAGCCGATGGCGAAGTTCCATGGTCCGAGGCTGCTCATCCAGCTGATCTTGTCGGCGGCCAGGTAGTTGACCACCAACCACACGAGGCCGAGCATCATCAAGCCGAGCATCACCGCGACATAGATCGGGTTGGACGGACCAGCCTTCACTTTCACTGGGGTGCGCCGGTTGGGCGCTCCGGCGAGCGCGGGCTTCTTGCGTACCTTCGACTTGGGCATGACGTCCTCGACTCGGCTGGGGCTGGTCTGCACTTTTCGTAGTCCACGCTAACGTAGTTGATGTACGCGACAGGCCGTGGTCTGCGGATTTCGACCGACCGGGGGCAAGAAGATGGCAGGCGGAAAGCCGCACCAGAAGGCGTGGAGCATCGCCGTGCCGCTGGTGTGCCTGCTCGCCGGGGTGCTTCTCGCCACCACCCGCCAGGCCGCCCACGGCGGCGAGCTCCGATCCAGCGGCGACACCCGACTGTCCGATCTCGTGCGGGCGGCGCAGGTGGACGTCGCCTCCGCCGAGGAGACCCGCACGCGCCTGCGTAAGGAGACCGACGACGCACAGCAGCGTGCCGCCAGCTCCGATGTCGCTGTGGCGGACGCGCTCGCCGACGTCAGGAAGCTGGAGCCTGCGGTGGGGATGACGGCGCTGACCGGTCCCGGGCTCACCGTGACCCTCACCGATGCTGCCCGCACGGCGAACGGCCAGTACGCCTCCGATGCTGCGCCCGACGACCTGGTCGTGCACCAGCAGGATCTGCAGAGCGTGCTGAATGCGATGTGGGTGGGGGGCGCCGAGGCGGTGATGGTCCAGGACCAGCGAATCGTGGCGACATCCGCACCACGGTGCATCGGTAACACACTGTTGTTGCACGGGCGCACGTACAGTCCGCCCTATGTGGTCTCAGCGATCGGGAACGCCGACACGTTGCAGAACGCCCTTTCGGTCGAACGCGGCGTGGCGATCTACCGGCAATACGTCACCAGGTTCGGGCTGGGCTACCGAGTGCAAGCCAGTGATTCGGTGACCGTGCCCGCCTATTCCGGTTCGCTCATGCTGCAACTCGCGGCCGAAGTACCGCGATGAGTGCCAGGGAAGGCAACGGCCACCGTCTGCTACGCACGATCGGGGTGCTCGGTGAGTTGCTGATCACGCTGGGCGTGGTGATGTTGTTGTTCGTCGTCTACGAGGTCTACTGGACCGATGTCGTCTCCGCAGGCAAGCAGCGGGACGTCACCAGCGCCCTCGACCGGGAATGGGCAGGTGCGCCGGCGGCCGACGACCCGACAGTGGGCGGACAGCGGCGCACGACAAAGTCCTCGGTGCCAGACGGGCAGGGCTTCGCCAAGCTCTCCGTTCCCCGGTTCGGGTCCGACTACCACTTCACGGTGCTCGAGGGCACGTCCACAGCCGCGCTGGAAGCGGGCCCCGGCCACTACACCGGGACCGCCTTTCCCGGGGAGCCCGGCAATTTCTCGGTCGCGGGGCACCGCGTGGGCAAGGGTGCGCCGTTCAACGATCTCGACCAGCTGAACTCCTGCGACGCGATCATCCTGGAGACCGACACGTCGTGGTACGTCTACCGGGTGCTACCGATGGCCAGCGAGGTAGTCGGATGGAGCACCGGCCGCGGAACCGCTCCCGCGTGCTCGGCCAGCACCACCGCGGTCACCCCTCCTGGGGGTGTCTACAGCGGCATGGCGGGCCGGGAGATCGTGGACCCCAGCGACGGAGCGGCGATCGCCCCGGTGCCGGGCAAGGCCGGGGCCACCGTGGACCCGAAAGACCAGCTGGCGTTGCTGACGCTCACGACCTGCGACCCGCAGTTTTCCGCCGAGCACCGAATGATCATTCACGCGACGCTTGTGCGGTCCATGCCGAGGAGCGGTTCGGCCGTTCCTCCCGAGATGCAGGAGCACTGATCCGTGTACGCGTGGATGTGGCGAAGGATCCCCGGTCCGCTTGCTGTGCGACTGCTCGTCGTACTCGCAGTGCTGGGGGGTGTTCTTGCGCTGTTGATGTTGGTGGTCTTCCCGGTGCTCGACCCCCTGCTGCCCTTCAACGACGTCTCGGTCCGCTGAGTACTGTCTAGGCATGCGGATTCTGGTTGTCGACAACTACGACAGCTTTGTGTTCAACCTGGTGCAGTACCTCGGTCAGCTGGGGGCGGATGCCACCGTGCTGCGTAACGACGACCCGGCGCTGGCGAGTATTGCCGGGTTCGACGGGGTGCTGCTGAGCCCAGGACCGGGGACTCCCGAGCGCGCGGGTCGCAGCATGGAGCTGGTGCGGACATGCATGCAGAGCGGCACCCCGGTGCTGGGTGTGTGCCTCGGCCACCAGGCCATCGCCGCCACCTTCGGTGCCACGGTCGAGCGGGCCCCGGAGCTGGTGCACGGCAAGACCAGCATTGTCGAGCACAGCGGCACCGGCATCCTTGCTGGCTTGCCCCAGCCGTTCACGGCCACGCGCTACCACTCACTGACCGTCCGACCGGACACTATCCCTGTGGAGCTGGAGGTCACGGCCCGCACCTCGAGCGGGGTCGTGATGGCTCTGCGCCACCGGGAGCTACCGGTGGAAGGCGTGCAGTTCCACCCCGAGTCGGTGCTTACCCAGGGTGGTCACCGGCTGTTGGCCAACTGGCTGGCGGTGTGTGGCGCACCTGTTGAGGACCGACTGGTCACCAAGCTGGAACGCGACATGCGCGACAGCCTGGGCGACCTCTCGGAACTCAGTCCTTCAGCGGTGTAGGGCCGCCAGCCTTTCGGCCGGTGCGAATGCGACTTCCGTGACGTTTGGCGTGCGTCGTGTTGCGCGTTGCTACGGCACGCATCCCACCGGCAGGTTGATACCGGGTACGGGGCATTTCACGGGAGCGGGCGTCGTCGTGGCGGCCGAGGCCTGGTAGCGCCCCACCGTCAACGCGATCGGGGTTGCCGTCTCGATGTCGGTGCCGGCGGTGACGCTCTGTCCTTGGACCAGTCCCTGCTGGGCAATGTCCCCAACCACCACAGAAGTCGCGGAGATGTTGCCGGCGCCACCTTTCCATCCCGCCGCCTCGAGAGCGGCTTGGGCAGAGGACGGGGTGGTCCCCACGAGGTTCGGCATCAACACGCGGTTGCCACGCGACACCATCAGGGTGACTGACGAGCTCTGGGGCGCGTTGCTTCCCGCCGGGGGGTCCTGTGCGATCACCTTGCCCTGCGTGGCGGAGGAGTCGGCGGTCTCCACCAAGCTCGTGAACTGCAGCTGCTTGAGGTTCCCTTGTGCTGAGGCCACGTCGAGACCGACGACCTGGGGAACCGGCACCAGCTGCGGTCCGCTACCCAGTACGAGTGCCACCGAACCGTTGGCATTGGCCTGCGACCCTGCCTTGGGTGTGCTGTCCACGACCTTGTCCAGCAGATCCTGGGTCGAGACCGCTCGCGTGGGGTTGGGCGCCACCGTGAATCCGGCCTTGGTCAACGCGGCGGTAGCCGCGGCCAAGGTCAAGCCGTTGATCTGCGGAACCGTGGCCTGGGGCGGGCCGGTGGAGACCCGCAAGGTCACCACAGACCCCTTCGTCTGCGAGGAACCCACCGCGGGTGTGGTGTCCACCACTGCATCCTTGGCGACCGTGGTGCTGGTCACGAACTCCCTGGCGGAACTGAAGCCGGCGTTGGTCAGCATGGTTTCGGCGACGGCCACCGGTTGGTTGCGCACGTCGGGAACAGTCGTCTTGACCGGTCCGCTGTTGTAGGCGAAGAGGAAGACCCCGAGCACCGCGAGCAACCCCACTGCCAGCAGGCTGAGCGCGACGATGAGCCCCTTGCGTTTGCCGCTGTCCTCACGGGCGTCGTCATGGCGCAGGTCATCCTGGTCCCGCGCGCGAAGCGAGGCCCTGCTCAGCGCAGCCGTCGGACCAAGGATTGTGTCGCGTTCAGCATCCGTCATGATGGACGGCGCCGTGGGTCGGTTCCCGGCGAGAACCCGCACCAGGTCTGTGCGCATGTCGCCAGCACTCTGGTACCGGTTGGCGGGGTTCTTGCTCATCGCCTTGAGGACGATCGAGTCCAGGGTGGCGGGAACTTCGGAGTACACCGTGGACGGCGGACGCGGATCTTCCCGGACGTGCTGGTAGGCCACGGCGACCGGGGAGTCCCCGGTGAACGGCGGCTCCCCGGTGAGCAGCTCGAAAAGCAC
>JADGOX010000106.1 GCA_017882745.1 Mycobacteriaceae bacterium
AGGGTGGCGGCGACGTTCACAGCCACACCGAGCAGGGCAACCATCAGCACCGGCAGCCCGGATACCGGTGGCGGGCTGAACAGTCGATGAACAGACTCCACCGCGATCGCCACCGCGATGACGAGCAGGGTGACGCCGTTGGCCGCGGCCGACAGGATTTCTGCGCGCTTGAACCCGAAGGTCCACGTTCCGTCGGCCGGCCGCGCGGCGAGCCGCAGCGCCCACATCGCGGCGGCGACCGCGCCCGCGTCGGTGAGCATGTGGCCGGCGTCGGCCAGCAGTGCGAGGGATCCTGACGTGAGGGCCACAACGACCTCGGTGACCATGAACGCGAGGATCAGTGCGAGGGCGACGCCGAGGTAGCGGCGATCGGCGTCGGCGGAGACACCGTGGCCGTGCCCGGTGTGTGCATCACTCATGACAACCGCCCTCGCGTGAACCCATGCATGTATCTGCATATGTTACATGTTCCTTGCGGCACTGGGACTTCGCAGCGTTTTCGAGGTGGACGCTTCGGCAAGGGTGGCGAGTATTCGACGGAGCGTGAAAAACCGCTCCCCTGGGTAGTTGAACCGTTACGCTACTGTGATGGCGATCATTCCCTGACGGCACCCTGCGACCCCTCGAATTCGTTGGACCGGCCGTTGGCAGAACGTTCCGTTGGAGGTGACAGTGCCAGACGTGGCTGAGCAGTTGCGCGGGCCTACGCTGCGCCGAATCGGTGCGCTGAACACGGGCTCTGGTCAGGCATTGGACGAACTCACGGCGCTGGCAGCCCAGTTGTGTCAGGTTCCGATGGCCATGGTGATCCTGTTCGACGCAGAGCGGCAGTCGTGCGCGTCCTCCTTCGGTCCAGAGCTGCAAGGAACCGCACCCGAGGAGTCGTTCTGTGTGCGTGCGCTGGGTGATGCCGGTGTTGTTGTGGTGCCAGATGCCACTGCCGACAGCAGGTTCTCCAGCAGCCCGCTCGTCACCGGTGAGCCCGGGGTCCGCTTCTGCGCGGGCGCGCCGCTGGTCACTCCGGAGGGAAACGTTCTGGGCGCGCTGTGCGTGCTGGACGTTGTGCCCCGCAGCTTGACTGCGCAGCAGCTCGCGCAGCTGAGCGTGCTGGCCAGGCAGGTCGTCGGCCAGCTGGAACTCCACCGCCAGGCGGAGGTGCTGGCCATGGAGGTTGACGCGCGGGTCGCGGCCGAGGCCGCGCTCCGGAAGAACCAGCGGCTGTTCGACGCGGTGCTGGAGAACACCGACGTGATGATCTACGCGAAGGACCTCGATGGCCGGTTCGTGCTGGCGAACCCCGCGCTGCACCGCGGGCTCAGTCAGCCTGCGGGGAGTTTGGTGGGTCGCTCCGACAGTGAGTTGTTCCCGGAACGCGAGGCGGAGACGTTCCGGGTCCACGACGAAGACATCGTGGCCAGTCGAACGCGGCAGGTGTTCGTCGAGGACCTGTCGCAGACGGACGGCAGGGTGCGCAGACACCACTCGACGAAGTTCCCGCTGCGGGACGACGAGGGGCGGGTATACGCGATTGCCGGTCTGTCCACTGACATCACCGCGCTGTCTGAGGAACGCAAGGCGCATGCGGCGTCCGAGCAGCGTTGGCGAGATCTGGTCGAGCAGTCGTCCGTGGCGGTTGCGGTGATCGGCGCGGACGCCCGGTTCTCCTACGTCAACCCGCAGGCGGTGTCGATGTACGGCGCCGAGGCATCCGAGGACCTCGTGGGGCGCCTCGTGTTCGACTTTATTCCCGACGGCGCCGAGCCGAACGCCTCATCGAGCTTCTACCGTCAGCTGGGCGATGGCCTTGCAGTACTCGGTCGCCGCTGGACGGTCCGCAGACTGGATGGCCTGCGGGTGACCCTGGAAGTCAACTCCACCGCGATCGTGTACGGCGGTGATCCGGCGGTGCAGGTTGAGCTGCGCGACGTCACGGCAGAGGTCGCTGCCGAGACGGCCCTGCGGGCGGCGCACACCGAGCTGGCGGACCGGCAGACCTTCACCGACGCCGTGCTGGACAGCATCGAAGCCGGGATCATTGCGTGTGATGTCGAGGGCCGGTTGACGGTGTCCAACCGGGCCGCCCGGGCCTGGTTCGCCGTCGACCCTGACCTCGTGCCTCCCGGCCCCGACGAAGGCGAGCCCGGGAGACATGGTGCGGCCATGGGGCCGGATGGTCATTCGCTCAGCAAGGCAGAGCTGCCGCTGAACAGGGCGCTGGCCGAGGGATCGATCGAGGACGTCGAGATCGTCGTCCAGCGGCCCGGCTTGCCCGAGGTTCGACTGCTGTGCGCGGGCCGTGCGCTGAGCGCGCCTGACGGTCGTCCGCTGGGGGCGGTGTTGGCGATGACCGACATCACCGTCGCGCGGGCCCAGACCCGTGCCCTGCAGGCCAGCGAGCAACGGTTTCGCACCACCTTCGACAACGATCCTGCGGGGCTGGTCGTGCTGTCTTCCACGGGCCGGGTCTTGCAGGTCAACCCGGCGCTGCTGTGTCTGATCGGTCTCGATGAGGAAGATCTGCTGGAACAATCCAGCCTGGTCGACCTGGTGCCCGTGGAGAACCGTGATGAACTGCGAGCATTCTTCGCCGGTGCGCTGGACAACTCGGGCGCGACGGTGATGGCCGAGTACCGGCTGCTGCGCGCGGACGGGGGTGCGCTGTGGGCGTTGCTGACCCTGACCGAGCTGCCGGACCCTCACGAGGGAACCTGCCTGCTGTTGCAGTTCGAGGACATCACCGACCGCAAGGTCGCTGAGCAGCGTCTCACTCGGCAGGCGATGCACGACAACCTCACCAGCCTCCCGAACCGGGCGATGTTGCTTGACAGGACCGCAGCGGCCCTGGTCCGCCTCGCCGACCGTCCCGACGACGGAATGGTCGTGATGCTCTTCTGCGACCTCGACGGATTCAAGCGGGTCAACGACATGTACGGCCATGAAGCGGGCGACCATCTGCTGGTGGAGGTCGCCCGCCGACTGACCGAGGAGGTTCGCCGGACGGACACGGTGGCGCGACTGGGCGGCGACGAGTTCGTCGTGCTGTGCGAGAACCTGCCCGATCACGACGAGCTCGCCACCGTGGTGCGGCGAATCGAGGCGGCCATCGCCACGCCGATCTCTTATCGCGGTCACGAGCTGACCCTCACGGCCAGCGTGGGAATCGCCCACGCCTCGGGTGCACTGACTGCGAAGGAGCTTGTTCGGCACGCTGACACGGCGATGTACCAGGCCAAACGGCTCGGCAAGAATCGCTATGAGGTCTTCGACGAGGACTTGCGGACTCGCTCCTCAGATCGGGCCAAAGCTGAGAACGATCTGCGCACGGCTCTGGGGACCGCCGCCGTCGAGGTGCATTACCAGCCGATCTTCGAGTTGCCGAGCCGACGCTTGGTGGCCGTCGAGGCGTTGGCCCGGCTCCGGCTTCCAGACGGCACGATGGCCATGCCGAACTCGTTCATCCCGGTCGCCGAGGAGACCGGCCTCATCGTTCCGCTGGGGACGCAGGTCCTCCGCAGCGCCTGCCAACAGCTCGCGCGCTGGCGGGCTGACCTGGGGCGAGAATTCAAGGTCGCGGTCAACCTGTCGGCGCGCCAGGCGGCTCGAATCGACTTGGGCGATGTCGTACGCAGCGCGCTGGCCGACGCGGACCTGCCTGCCGACGCACTGGCCCTGGAGCTCACCGAGTCCGTGCTGCTGGACGCCGCGACCTCGACGTTGAGCAGGCTCAGTGAACTCCGCCGCACAGGCGTGGACATCGGAATCGACGACTTCGGGACCGGGTACGCCTCCCTTCGCTACCTGCGTGACCTACCGATCACCTTCCTCAAGGTCGACCGCTCCTTCGTCGCCGGCATGACGGAGCATCGCCAGGATGAGATCATCGTGCAGGCGGTCATCGCCCTGGCCACCGACCTCGGGCTGGGCTGTGTCGTGGAGGGCGTCGAGACACAGGCCCAACTCGATCGCATCACCGGGACCGGGGCTCTGGTGCAGGGTCACCTGCTCGGCCGACCCGCGTCCGTCGATCAGATCACCGCGCTGATCGGTCGCTCGTCCTACGGTTGGAGAGGTACTGCGAGAAGTGATCACCCACAGGACGTTGACCGTCAACGATATCCAGATGCACGTCGCGGAGTCGGGTGAAGGTGACCCGGTGGTGTTCTGCCACGGGTTTCCCGGGCTCTGGTACAGCTGGCGCCATCAGCTACCGGCCCTGGCGGCCAACGGCTGGCGAGCTATTGCCCCGGACATGCGCGGATACGGCGGAACTGATCGGCCCGCGAGCCCACACGACTACGACCGGGAGCACACCGCCGCGGATGTGGTCGGGCTCCTGGATGCACTCGAGATCGAGCGCGCGGTGTTCGTTGGCCACGACTTCGGGGCCCAGCTGACCTGGGATCTCCCATACTGGGCGCCAGACCGCGTGTCAGCACTGATTCAGCTCAGTGTGCCGCGCGTTCCGCGGTTGCCGGTCAAACCCACCACAGCGTTCGCGCATGCGGCCGCTGAGCACTTCCTGCACCTGCACTACTTCCAGCAACACGGACCAGCAGACCTCGAGCTCGGCGGCAACACCGATGAGTTCCTGGCCAAGATCTTCTTCGCGTTGAGCGGAGCCAACCGATACCTGGACTGTTGGCAACACCCGTCGGAGGGCAACGGGTACCTCGATGTGTTGCCCGACGCGCCGCCCTTGCCATGGTCCTGGCTCTCGGAAGAGGAGTTCCGCTACTACGCCGACGAGTTCGCCCGGACTGGCTTCACAGGTGGGCTGAACTGGTATCGCGCCGAGGACTACGCCTGGGAACAGGCGTCCCGATCACACAAGGAACCGGTCACCGTCCCCACCGTCTTCATCACCGGCGACAAGGATCCCGTCTTCGAGATGATGGGCAGTGACCCCATGGCCCGTATGACGAAGCTCGTGCCCGGGTTGCGTTCTACGCACGTCGTCCCCGGGGCAGGGCACTTTGTGCAGATGGAAGCTCCCGACGAGGTGAACGCCATCATTCTCGGGTTCCTCGACCAGCTTCGCTAGCCGCGAGCCCGCACTCCAACGACCGCAGCGTGTTGCGCCGGTGGGTGGGATCCGGCTTGACGTGCCTTGGTGCTGCCTGTGCAATGAATTCTAGTTGTATTGGTCATCACACGAGATCGAGGAGTGCGGAATGGACGATTTCCAGGGGCGGGTTGCGTTCGTGACCGGAGGTGCCCGCGGGCAGGGTCGATCGCACGCAATTGCCTTCGCCGAGCGTGGCGCGGACGTGGTGATCTGCGACCGCTGCGAAGACAGTCCCGCGGTGGCCTACCCCCTCGGCACCGAGGACGAGCTCGCCGAGACCAAGCGGCTCGTCGAGGCCAAGGGGCGCAAGTGCATCGCGGCCAAGGTCAACACCGCCGACCGGGACGGGATGAATGCGCTTGTCGCCCGGGCGG
This sequence comes from Mycobacteriaceae bacterium, assembly GCA_017882745.1. Taxonomy (GTDB): domain Bacteria; phylum Actinomycetota; class Actinomycetes; order Mycobacteriales; family Mycobacteriaceae; genus X156. The sequence goes on from JADGOX010000106.1 coordinate 5,440, forward strand.
AAGACGAGCTCGGCAAGATCGACATCGCCGTCGCGAACGCCGGCGTCTCCGTGATGGGTGGCGTGGCGGATCATCCCAGTGCCGTCTGGGACGAGGCGATAGCCTCGAACCTGACCGGAGTGTTCAACACCATCTCCGCCGTCGCCCCGGGCATGATCAAGCGCAACTACGGTCGCATCGTCACCATCTCGTCGATGCTCGGCCGACAGGGCAGTCCAGGACAGATCGCCTACGTCGCCTCCAAGTGGGGCGTCATCGGTGCCACCAAGGCTGCCGCCCTTGATCTCGCTTACCACGGCATCACCGTGAACGCCATTACCCCGGGAAGCATCTCGACTCCGATGATCCACCGCAAGGATCTGTACAAGATTTTTCGGCCGGACCTGGAAGACCCCACTTGGGACGACGTCTCCAGTGGTTTCGCCACCATCCACGCGCAGCCGGTGGCGGCGCTCGAGCCCGAGGAGGTCAGCAGAGTGGTGCTGTTCCTCGCTGCCGAGGCCAGCGCGCACCTGACCGGCATCGTGGTTCCGGTGGACGCCGGAGTGGCGGCCAAGGTCACCGCCTGATCGGCCGCCCTGCGGCGGGGGCAGCTACCTCGAGGCCTTCAGCAGGCGCTCCCGCCGCAGCGCGTCGACATTCGCCATCTCCAGCGGTGCCAGCGGCGCGCCCACGGCCCAACCCAGCAGGCGGTCGGCCAGCGCGGGGTTGCGGGCGAGCACGGGGCCGTGCATGTAGGTCGCGATGATGCGACCGGCGCAGGCTCCCTCTACCGGCTCACCTGCGCCGTTGCCGACGCCGTGCACGACGGTCCCCAGCGGCTGGGCGTCTGGGCCGATGCTGGTCGAGCCGCGGTGGTTCTCGAAGCCGGTGATGAGCTCGGTGGACCAGTCGCCGGTGGGGCGGATGGTCAGCTCGCCGATGGTCCGGGTGGGGGCGGTGATGGTGGTCGTCACGTCGAGCAGGCCCAGCCCCTTGTAGCCGCCCTCGAGCTCGCCGACGTGGTGCCCCATCAGCTGCATGCCCGCGCACACGGCGAGCACGGGGCGGCCCGCGTTGACCGCGCGTGGGAACGACGGCTGAGCGGCCAGGAGTGCGGCCGCGGTGCGCCCGGGCCCGTCCTCGCCGCCACCGAGCAGGTAGATGTCGCACTGCTCGGGGATGTCCTGGTCCAGGCCGATCTCAAGTACCCGGGCCGCGATGCCGCGCCACTCGAGGCGTCGCTGCAGAACCTGGGCGTTGCCCCGGTCGCCGTAGGTGCCGAGCAGGCTCGGGTAGATCAGGGCGACGGTGATCTCCGAGTCAGGCATCGCGCACCTCTGCAATCAGGTCCCGGAAGGCGGTGTAGTTGGCGAAGACGTCGACCGTACCGAGGGGTGCCCGGCGCAGCGCGTCGAGGGGGCGCGGCACGGTCACGTGCTCGATGCCCGCGTAGCTGAGCCGGACCGACAGGTCCTGGCACCGCTCGCCGGTGGCGATCACGGTACGACCACCCAACTCCTCGAAGGGGACGTCCCAGAGCCAGGAGAGGTCACGTCCGTCTGCCTCGCGGCCGTTGACGGCCACCACCACCGGGGTGTCGGTGGCGCTGAGCATGACGAGGTTCTCGGTGGCGCCGGCAGGGTTCTTCGCCAGCAGGAACCGAAGCTCGCGGCCCTCGAAGGGCATGGTGCTGAAGCGTCCGCCGACGGGAGCCATCTGGGCCAGCGCGGTGACTGCCGTGTTCACCTCGGCGCCCAGGGCTCCGGCGGCGGCGATGGCCGTCACCGCGTTGAAGCGATTGAACCGGCCGGGTAGCTGCAGAACGAGTGGCACGGAACTGCCGTCGCCGAGCTGCAGGTCAGTGTCGGTGACAGTCCATCCGGGCTCAGGTCGGTGCAGCCCGCAGGCGCAGCGCCAGTCCCGTCCGCTGCGCCGCAGCACCCTGGCGCAGCGCGGGCAGGTGGTGGAGTCGTGCAGCCAGAGCGCATCACCGCTCACCCACTCCATGTGGTTCACGTCACCGGCAGCAGAGACGACCACGGGGTCGTCGGCATTGGCGATGACAGTGCACGCAGAGTGCCGTCCGAGCGACGCGCGCAGCTTGGCGTCGAGGTGGCTCACCTCGCCGACGCGGTCGAGCTGGTCACGGCTGAAGTTGAGCAGGATGAGCGCGTCCGGGTCGGTGGCATCGATGACGGCAGGCACGTAGGGCTCGTCCACCTCCAGCACCGCAAAGGGCGCGCGTGGGGCTGCACAGAGGGCGGCGACCAGGCCGTCGGGCATGTTGGCGCCGTCGGAGTTGGTGGCGACCGCACCGAGCTGACGGAGGATCAGTGCGGTCATCGCCGTGGTGGTGGTCTTGCCGTTGGTGCCCGTCACGATGACGACGTGTCGCCCCTTCGTCAGCCGTCCCAGGGCCGAGGGGTCAAGCAACAGGGTGACGCGGCCGCCGATGATTCCGCCCGCTCCGCGGCCGGTGCGTCGGGACAACCAGGCGGTCGCGCGACCGGCGCGTACCGCCAGCGCGGTGCGCACCGGCAGGCGCGGTGTGCTCGGGACAGGGGCCTTCGCGTCGGCTGCGTGACGCAGTCCGGACTCGGGTGGGGGTGCTGTACTCATCGCGCCCCATTATGGGGCCACCCAGGGTGTGGCCTGACGGGGACTCTGCACACGGCACCATGCCTGCGGGGAGACTGGGCTCATGCCGCACCGCGCGGGGCGACTGCCTCGGCCTTTCCGTCCCGCGCGGTGGGGGATGCGTGCCCGGTCTGCGCTTGCTGCCGCGCTGGTGGTGGCGGTGGCGCTGGCCATCGCCTCCGCCGCGCTGCTCTGGCTGCTGAAGAACTCGCTGGAGTCCGCTTCGGACGGCGCGGCAGAAGCACGGGCTCAAGACGTCAGCAGGCAGCTGGTCAACGGCGTCCTCGACGCACTTGATCCCGTTCTGCTGGCCACGGACGGGCGGACCACGCTGATTCAGGTGGTGGACACCAACGGCCACATCAGTGCGGCGTCCCCCGGCGCACCCCCGACCCCGCTCCGCGAGGTGCGCGCCGTGGCGGGTGAGCAGCTCACGCTCGGCCGGGTGGACGTCGACGGCGGGGGCGAGGGCGGTGACTACCGGGTGACGGCGCTTGGCGTGCAGAGTCCGGCCGGCGAGTTCACGGTGCTGGTCGCCGAAGGGCAGAGGACGACGGAGACGACCCTGGAGACGGTGGCACTGCTCCTGGCGGGGGGCATTCCGGTGCTCGTGCTCGTGGTGGGCGCTGCCACCTATGCACTGGTGGGCCGTTCCCTGCTGTCTGTGGAGCGGATGCGCACCCGCGTCGCGGCAATCACCGGCGCCGACCTCTCGGAGCGGGTTCCGGTGCCGCCGGACCGCGACGAGATCTCCCGCCTTGCGCAGACGCTGAATGCCATGCTCACGCGTATCGAGGCGGGCCATGACGCCCAGCGACGCTTCGTCGGGGATGCGTCCCACGAGCTGCGCAGTCCGCTGGCGACGGTCACCGCGGCGCTGGAGCTGGCGCGCGATCGACCGGAGGTGCTCGACCATGCGCTGTTGACGGAGACCCTGCTTCCGGAGGCGGCGCGGATGCGCAACCTTGTGGAGGATCTGCTGCTGCTGGCCGGCGCCGACGAACGGGGCCCGTCCCTGCTCCTGGGCGACGTGGACCTGGACGACATCGTGGATGCGGAGTGTCGGCGGCTGCGTGCCTCCAGCGAACTCGTGGTCACGGCCTCGATCCAACCCACGCGGGTGCGCGGCGACGTGGCGCGGCTGTCCAGGGTGGTGCGCAACCTTGTCGACAACGCTGCACGTTACGCACATCACAGTGTGGATCTGCGGGTGGCGCTGGAGGACGGTGAGGGGGTGCTCGTGGTCTCCGACGACGGCTCCGGAATCCCCGACGCCGAGCGCACCCGGGTGTTCGAACGATTCGTGCGGTTGGACCGTGACCGGGCCAGGGCTGCAGGCGGTTCCGGTCTCGGGCTGGCGATCGTCGCCGAGATCGTCGCCGCGCACCAGGGCAGTATCGAGGTGTACGGCTCCCCGGCCGGCGGAGCTGAGTTTGTTCTGCGGCTACCTGTCGTTGGCCCGCAATAGCTACCTCTGCCTCAGGAAATTCACAGGCCGGTCGAAGACAATGTAGAACTCTGTCTCCGGAAGGTCCTTATGCGCTCCCGCCCCACCCCGCTGGCGAACGGCCGGCCGCCGAGCCACCGGCATGCTCACCGCCGCGCCCGTGGGCGTTCCCGTGCCGGGGTGATGGTCGGCCGCGTGGTGGCACTGGTGGCCTCCTGCGCCGTGGTTGCCTCCTCCGGGGTGGCATGGGCGACGCTACGGGATCTGTCGCAGGGAATCACCACGTCCAACGCGCTGGCCGGCACCCGGGATGGGGCGCCGTCTCGGGACGGCTCGGTAAACATTCTCCTGATCGGGTTGGACTCGCGGAAGGACCAGAACGGCGACCAGCTGCCGGCAGCAATCCTGGATCAGCTCCACGCAGGAGACGGGAACGAGGGGGGCTACAACACCAACACCTTGATCCTCATGCACATCCCCAACGACGGCAGCCGGGTGACGGCCTTCTCGATTCCGCGCGACGACTACGTCGCCGTGAACAACATTCCGAACAACGACCACGTCAAGATCAAAGAAGCCTACGGGCTCAAGAAGGCGTCCACCGAGGACGCGTTGGCCAAGACGGGCGTCACCGATCCACACACTCTGGAGACCGCGGGGCGTGAGGCGGGTCGCCGGGAGACCGTGCAGACGGTCGAGGACTTTCTGGGCGTGTCGATCGACCACCTCGCCGAGGTGAACCTGGCGGGGTTCTACGACCTGTCCACCGCCTTGGACGGCGTCCAGGTGTGTCTCAACAGCGCCGTGAAGGACAGCTACTCGGGGGCCAACTTCCCGGCCGGACTCCAGACCTTGAACGGCGCCCAGGCGCTGGCTTTTGTGCGGCAGCGGCACGGCCTCACCAACGGCGACCTTGACCGTACGCACCGCCAGCAGGCGTTCCTGGCTTCTGTCACGCACAAGCTGAGCAGTGCGGGCACCTTCACCAATGTCGGGAAGCTGCAGAGCCTTTTCGACGTGGCGAAGCGGGACGTGGTGATCTCCGCGGACTGGGACATTCCCACGTTCATCAAGCAGGCCACGAACCTCACGGGCGGCAACGTGCAGTTTGCGACGCTGCCGATTGAGCGCTTCGACATTGTGGATGGCCAATCGGTGAACATCGTCGACGACGCCAAGGTGCAGAAGGAGGTGCGTGTCGCCTTCGGACTCGAGGCCGCGGCAGCGCCGGCCACGACCACCACCGCGGAGGCACCCGGGTACTCGGCCACGGTGGACGTGCTCAACGGCGGCAGCCGCGCGGGGACCGCCACCACCGTCTCCGAGGCCCTGAGTGGTGCCGGGTTCACCCAGGGAACCATCGGCAACAGCAACAGCAACAGCAACAGCACCAGCAGCAGTGCGACCTCGGTGTCCTACGGTTCCGGTGCGCAGGCCGACGCGGACGCCGTGGCGACCCTGCTCGGTCGATCCTCCGCCTCTCCCGACTCCTCGCTTCCGGCGGGCCGGGTCAGCGTCGTGCTGGGCAAGAGCTACATCCCCGCGACGGACCTGGCGAAGCGTGCCGCGGCGCTGAAGCCCACGACAGCGGCCGCCACGAGTTCCGACGCGGCGCCGGCCGCGCCGGCCGCGGGTCCGCAGGGACTACCGGTCGACGGCAGCGGCATTCCCTGCGTCAACTAGCTGCGGTGCTCTCGCTCCGCAGCTGGTAGCCGGCTCCGCGCACGGTCTCGATGATGCTGGCCCCATTCCCATTGCGTCCCAAGGGGCCGTCCAGCTTGCGGCGCAGGTAGCCGATGTAGACCTCGACGACGTTGTCGGCGCCCTCGTAATGGGCATCCCACACGCCGCGCAGGATCTCCGTCTTGGTGACCACGGAGTCCTTGTGGCGCAACAGGAACTCCAACAACCCGTACTCGCGTGGCGTGAGCGCGACTTCGGTCCCCGCCACCACGACGCGACGCCGTGACGGGTCCAGCGACAGCTCGCCTGATCTGAGGATCGTCGGGCGCACCGGCGCGCCGCGCCGTTGCAGGGCACGCAGCCGGGCGATCAGCACGATGAAGGAGAACGGCTTCGTCAGGTAGTCGTCGGCACCGAGATCGAAGGCGTCCGCCTGGTCGTACTCGCCGTCCTTGGCCGTCAGCATCAGCACCGGGGTCCACACCTCACGAGTGCGCAGCGTGCGCAGGACGTCGTAGCCGTTGAGCTGGGGCAGCATGATGTCCAGTAGGACGACATCGAACTCGCCCTCGGTACCCATCTGCAGTCCGTCGACGCCGTTGGTGGCCAGCTCGACGACGAACCCCTCGGCGGCCAGGCCGCGGCGCACGGTCTCGGCGAGCCGCGGCTCGTCCTCGACCAGTAGGACTCTCAACGCTTCACCACCTCGCCTCGCGTGGGGCCAACGCTAGCGGGTGCGCGTATCGGGCCGTGACAACCCGCTGAGCAAACGTCGGATCTCTGCGTTGACGGCCGGGAGATCCTCCACTGTGGACATGTGGCCGACGCCGGGCAGTTCGACGAGCCGGTCGAGGTGCCCGTCCCGCTCGAGGGCCTCGGCCAGCCGCTTCGCGTGGCTTGGCGGGGTGAGCCGGTCGGCGGATCCCACCAGCACCGTCGTTGGCACCCGCAGGCTCTTCAGCGACTCGCGCAGGTCCAGCCGGGACAGTGCCGAGCCCCACTTGCCGCGGGCACGCGCACCGCAGCGCAGTACGATTTCCTCGCAGAACAGGACCTGGGCCGGAGACGCTGAGGGTGAGAGGGCCGCGTACTTCACGCCGCGGTAGGCGAGCGGCGACGGCCGGCCCAAGGGTGTCGGCATCCCGACCACGCTGCGCCCGATCAGCTCCGTCACGCGCGGCCAGCGGGTGGGCAGCCGAACCACCAGGGACTCGGCGAGCAGTCCGTCGACGGCGGTGCTGGCCAAGAGCACCGATTCCGCTCGTTCCGCTACCTCGCCGGGGTAGCGGCCCGCCCAGGCGACGATGCTGATCGCCCCCATGCTGTGCCCGGCGAGCACCGCCTTCTGCCCGGGCTCCAGTGTGGCGTTCAGGACCGCGGAAAGGTCGTCGGCGAGCAGGTCCGGCCCGTACTTGCCCCGGCTGTTGGCGCTGGCTCCGTGGCCACGCTGGTCGTAGGTGATCACGCGGTACTCGCCGGCCAGCTCGCGCACCTGCGGGTTCCAGTAGTGGGTTGAGCAGGTCCAGCCGTGCGAGAACACCACTGCAGGAGCATCTTTGGGACCGTGGATCCCCACGTTGAGCCGGGTGCCGTCCGCGGAGCTCACCCACCGTTGCTCGACGGGGCCATCCGGCTCGGTCAGGGTCTGGGTCAGGGGGTCGGCGCGAACGGCCGCGGCATCTGCCCGGGCCGTCGACAGCCAGAGCCCCGCACCCACCGCGCCTGCCGCCGTTGCCGCCAACATTGTGGTCTTCCGCATCCCGTGCTCCTGTCGTCGAGGTTCCCGCACGGGGATGCCCGCGTACTTCCCAGTGTGTCACCGCACATGGCGACACTGCACATAGTGACACCGGGCGTGGACACGGTCGCTCAGTCGGGGTCTCCCGAGGCCTTGGCACGGCCCTCGGTGAGGCGCGTCGCGGCCCGGTCGAACGCGGTCGCCATGGCGCTGTTCATCGCCTGGCTGAAGGTCGCGTCGACGGCCTGGGCGGCGTGGGGGCGCAGGTGGTGGATGAGTGCGGCGATCTCGCTGATCTGCTCGGTCGACGGCGTGAGCGGCTCACCTTCGGCGGGAAGCACGTGGGTGGAGATCACCTCCACGAAGCGGTCGGCCACAACCTTCATGTCGCGCTGAAGCGCCTCGGCGAGGTCGAGCACTGCCGCGATAGGGATGCCTGCCGCGACGAGGTCCTTGCCTGCGGTGAGCAACCGCGGACTGTGGACCAGCACAGACGCCCCTGTTCGCTCGAGGAGGCCGATCTCGCACCCGCGCTTGAGCACGGACTTGCTCGCATCGCTTCCGAACATGCGGCGCAGCTCGACAATGCTCAACCTGGCCGGCCGCTCGTCGGACCACGGTTGAGCGATCTCCTCCTCGAGGCCGAGCAGGTCCTCCACGCGCCAGCCCTGCTGCACAGCGCGCAAGAGCTCTCCGATGGTCGCGAAGGTGTAGCCGCGGTCGAGCAGCCGTCCGATCAGCTTCAGTCGTGCGAGGTGGGACTCGGAATACCAGCCGGTGCGGCCCTGCTTCCTGGGGCCCGGCAGCAGCCCCCGGTCCTGGTAGACACGCACGTTGCGCACCGTGGTCCCAGCCAGGCGGGCCAGGTCGTCGATGCGGTACTCGGTCATCAAACGACTATATCGGCTGTGTGGATGAGTTCCGGGGCACACGAATGACTCTCGTCGGTGCGTCCAGAATCGGATAGGTTCGCCCTGTGGGAGAACGAGCCGACAACCTGCGCAATGCGGCGGTTCGCGCTGCGCAGAGCGTTCGTCGACTCGATGAACATCCCACTTCGGTGGAGTTGTTGCGGCGTTTCCGCCGGGCGCTGCCGGGAGATTCAGGTTTTGGCGATCCCCTCTCGGTGGCCGGGGCCGATGGAGCCTCGACCGTCGCGCGGCTCGCCGATCGGCTCTTCGACGAGCAGCCACACGCATCCAGGGAGGTCGGCCTCGGTGTGCTGCAGCTGTGGCATTCGATGTCCGAACGCGTCGGTCGCGGCCAAGGCGACCGCGAAGTTACGCTGCTGTTCACCGACCTGGTCGGCTTCTCCTCGTGGGCCCTGCATGTCGGTGACGACGAGGCCCTGCACGTGCTGCGTGAAGTCGCCGCTGCGGTGGAGCCGCCAATCTTGGCCCGACGCGGCCGGGTGATCAAGCGGCTCGGTGACGGGGTGATGGCGGTGTTTCCCAGTCCGCAGCTGGCCTTCGACGCCGCGGTGGACGCACGCAAGCGGCTGGCGCAGGTGCACACCGACGGCTATCGACTGCGGCTGCGGGCCGGGCTGCACACCGGCCGTCCGCGAGCTATCGGTGGCGACTACCTCGGGGTGGACGTGAACGTGGCTGCCCGCCTGGTGGAAAAGGCATCCGCCGACGAGATCCTGGTATCCGAGTCCACCCTGGCCGGGCTCGACCAGCACAATGTCTCGACGCGAACCAAGAAGACCTTTGTGTGGACGCGGGTGAAGGGTGTGCCCGGCGACCTCAAGGTGTACGTGGCCGAGCCGCGGAACTAGAGGGCGGAGCTCGACCGTCCTGCAGATGTGACGCACCTGGGGAGCATGATGTGCGCCAGGAAGATCAACCCGCACCGCCGGACGAGCCGAAATACTCTGAGGGAGCCCCATGTTTGCTGTGCCCGCACGCTTGTCGCACGAGTTCGGACGGGTCACGGACTCTGTGTGGAACGTTGCGGCGATGCAGCGTTCGGGGCTGGTGAACCTGGCACGCCCCGATCAACTGTTGTCCTCGATGCTCGCGTTCCGTCGACTCGGGCCGATCGGCGGTGCGGCCGCGTCGGCCGCCGGCCGCGACCCGGACGCATGTGCGCTGGTCGACGAGCGCGGCTCGTTGAGCTACCAGCAGCTGGACCGGCGATCGAATGCCCTGGCGCGAGCGTGGAGCGATCGTGGTCTGGGAACGGACTCGGTCATCGCCGTAATGTGCCGCGACCACCGCGGACTGGTCGAGTCGATGGTGGCCGCCGCGAAGATCGGAGCGCGGCTGTTGCTGATGAACACCGGCTTCAGCCCGCCGCAGCTGGCCGGCGTGGCGGCCCGGGAGCAGGTCACGGCCGTGGTCTACGACCAGGAGTTCACCGAGGTGCTCAGCTTGCTGCCCGTGCAGGTGCAGCGTTTCCTGGGGTGGGTGGACGAGCCTGCAGGGGACGTCACCGTGCTGGAGGAGCTGATCGCAGGTACGGACGACGGCGCGGTGTCCACCCCGGAGGAGCCCGGTGGGCTGGTGCTGCTGACCAGCGGCACCACTGGCACCCCGAAGGGCGCGCCGCGCCAGGTCCGTTCGCCACTGGCCGCAGCGCACTTCCTCGAGCGCATCCCTCTGCGCAGCGGCGAGGCGACTTTCCTGGCCGCACCGCTGTTCCACGGCACCGGGTTGTCGCAGTTCATCCTGTCCTTGGGATTGGGCTCGACTGTCGTGCTGCGTCGGCGGTTCGACCCCGAAGCGACGCTCGAGGGAATCGCACGGAATCGCTGTACGGCCCTGGTGGTCGTGCCCACCATGCTGCAGCGCATCCTCGACCTCGGTCCGGAGGTGCTGGCCCGCTACGACACCTCGTGCCTGCGGATCATCTTCACGGCGGGATCCTCACTGTCTCCCGAGCTGGGCGACCGGGTCACCGCCGAGTTCGGCGACGTGGTCCACAACCTGTACGGGTCGACCGAGGTTGCGGTGGTGAGTGTCGCCACGCCAGCAGACTGGCGGGCGGCACCGGGCACAGTAGGTAGGGCGCCCCACGGCTGTGAGGTCAAGCTGTTCGACGAGCAGAGCCGTGAGATCACCACCGCGAACACCGGCGGACGGATCTTCGCCGGTAGCGGACTGGCGTTCGGTGGCTACAGCGGGGGCGGACACAAGGAGCTCATTGGCGGCCTGCTCTCCACCGGGGACGTCGGCCACTTCGACACCGAGGGCAGGCTGTTCGTCGACGGGCGTGACGACGACATGATCGTCTCCGGTGGTGAAAATGTGTACCCCTTGGAGATCGAACACCTGCTCGCCACGCATCCCGAGATCGTCGAGGCTTCGCTGGTGGCCGTCTCCGACGACACGTTCGGGCAGCGTCTGCGGGCCTTCGTGGTGCGCGAACCCGGTGCAACGCTCGACGCCGACGGTGTCAGGGACTACGTCAAGGCCAACCTCGCCCGCTACAAGGTTCCGCGTGACGTGGTGTTCCTCGATGAGCTGCCCCGCAACGCCACCGGCAAGGTGTTGCGCAACCGCCTGCTCTCGGCGACCTAGTACCGCGCACCGGCGTTCCGGCGCCTGAACCGCCAGGCGCCTACAGCAGATGCGCCCTGCGCAGGGCCAGTCGGGACGGTCCGCCGATGAGGTCGAGGTCGGTGAGGAACTCCATGGTCTTCGATGCGCCCTGCCGTAGCTTCGCCTGGTAGTGCTCATTGGCCTTGGCGGCGGCAACGGCGCGCTTGACGTCTAGGCCGGCGGCGGCATAGACCTGCGGACCAACCAGGTTCGTGGCGACCGCGTATGCGGCGCCGGCCAGCAATACCCGCACCCGCGCACGCTGCACCTTGTTCAGGTGCTCCACGCGGCGAACGGCTTCCTCGCGGGCGAAACGGATGTGACGCGCTTCTTCGAGGACGTGGATCTTGCTCACCGTGCGAGTAACCGGCTGTACCCGCTCGTCCTTCATGAACTCGCGCTGCATCACGTCGAGGATCTCCTCGGCGAACAGCGTGCCCCCGTACGCGACCGCACCACTTGCGGTGGCCGCGAAGATGCGTCCGAGCGCGATCATCGGGCGGTTCGGCCGGTAGGCGGGGCAGCCGAACTTCTCTGAAGCTCGCGCGAACATCACCGAGTGGCGGCACTCGTCGGCGATCTCGGTGAGCGCGAACTGGAAGTGCGGTGCTGACGCGTCCCTGCCGTACATGTCACGGACCAGCATCTGCATGAGGATCATCTCGAACCAGATGCCGGTACCGCTGATGCTGGCGACCTCGTGCTTGGTGAGCGTGACCTGCTGCTCGAGGCTCATCTCGTCCCACATGGCGGTGCCGTACAGGGTGGACCATTCCGGTGTGAGGCCGAACAGGTGTGTGGGCACCGGGGCAGCCCAGTCGATCTCGACGTTGGGGTCGTAGGACTTCTTCGCGGAGGAGGCCAACAGCCTGGTGGCCACCTGCTGACGGTCGGTCATCGTGAGGGTATGTCGTCGAGGCTGCGTGCTGGTGACGTCTTTGGTACTCGGCATCAACGCTCCCGGGGTTCGCTGTCTCCCTCGTGTGAGGGGAATCATCCCAACCGTATCGTCTCAACGTGCATTGACACAATGGTGGACGGCGTTGAATGTGCGTGCCCGATGCGGACCCCAAGGACGCACGGCGGGTCCGTCGGCGATCCCAGCGATCCCAGCGATCCCAGCGAGCTCGGCAGTGGTCGGATTCGGGCGGGGTTCGGGACCTTCGACCCTGGCAGGGGAGAACGGCCGACAGGAATGCTGAACGCAAGACCTACAGAAGGGCATGACGATGATGTGGGACAACGGTTGGAACCACGGCGGGGGCAGCGGAGTCTGGCTGCTGATGGTCCTGTTCATGATCGTCTTCTGGACGCTGGTCGTTGGTGGCGTCGTCTGGCTGCTGCGCAGCAAGGGGCATCAGCACCAGCAGCCGACCGTCCCCGGCGAGTCGGCCGCCCGGCGGATCCTCGACGAGCGTTTCGCCCGTGGTGAGCTGACCGAAGAGGAATACCGACAGCGCCGCGAGCTGCTCGAAGCCCGATGAGAGCCACGCAGCGCCG
>JADGOX010000107.1 GCA_017882745.1 Mycobacteriaceae bacterium
ACCGCTGGTCGCGCTGGCCGTGGTGATGGCGCTGCGTGCCGCCCTGGGCTGGGCCGGTGAAGAGCTGGCCCGGCGCAGCGCCGGGCGGATGACCACGCAGTTGCGGCGTGCGCTGCTCGTGCATGCGCTGGCGCTGGGGCCGCGCTGGTCGGGACGGCAGCGGACGGGGCCGCTTGCGACGCTGGCGACGACGGGTGTCGACGGACTGGAGAACTACGCCGCCCGTTACCTTCCGCAGCTGGTGCTCGCCGCAGTTGTGCCGGTGGCGATGCTGGTGTGGCTGCTCAGCGCCGACCCGATGAGCGCGCTCATCGTGGCTCTGACCTTGCCGCTCATCCCGTTGTTCATGGCACTGGTCGGCTGGCACACGCAGCGCCAGACCAGTAACCGCTGGCGGGCGTTGGAGGTGCTGTCCGGGCATTTCCTCGACGTCATCGCCGGGCTGCCGACGCTGAAGGTGTTCGGTCGGGCCCGAGCGCAGGCCGAGGCCGTGCGCCGTACCACCAACGACTACCGGCGTACCACCATGGCCACTCTTCGGGTGGCCTTCCTGTCCTCGCTGGTCCTCGAGCTGCTGGCGACCCTGTCGGTGGCATTGGTCGCGGTATCGGTCGGACTTCGGTTGGTCGACGGGTCGATGGGGCTGCGCACGGGGCTGGCCGTGCTGATTCTCGCGCCGGAGGCGTATGTCCCGCTGCGAGCCGTCGGCGCGCAGTTTCACGCCAGCATGGACGGACTGACCGCCGCCGAGAGGATCTTCGCGGTGCTCGAAACCCCGCTGCCGCGCCGTGGCACCCGTTGCGACATACCCTCCCCGGCGCGAGCGTCGATCGAGCTGCGCGGGGTGCGGGTGTGCTTCGCTGACCGCGAGAGCGACGCCCTGCGGTGCCCGGACGTCGTCATCCGTCCTGGGCGGGTGACGGTGATCATTGCACCGAGCGGGGCAGGCAAGACGACCTTGCTGCACCTGCTGGCCGGCCTGCTGCAACCCGACGCCGGTGTCGTCTCCGTCGGCGATACGACGCTCGACGGGGTGGACCTCGCCGATGTCGACCCGATCACCTGGCGCACGCGGACCGGCTATCTGGGTCAACGGCCGCGGTTGGTTGCAGGAACCGTGCTCGACAACCTGCGACTGGGCAACCCGGCGGTGACGGACCAGGAGATCGCTGATGCGCTCGCGCTGGCAGCCGCCGACGACATCGTGGACGCACTGCCTGACGGTCTTGCCACCGACGTCGGCGAAGGGGGTGCGCTGCTGTCGGCCGGTCAGCGGCAGCGTCTGGCGCTCACCCGCGCGCTGCTGCGTGACGCGCCGCTGCTGCTGCTCGACGAGCCGACCTCTGCGCTGGACACGGACACCGAACGCCGCGTGCTCACCGGTCTCGCGCAGCATGCGGTGGGTCGCACTGTCGTGATCGCCAGCCATCGCGCCACAGTCCTCGACATCGCCGATGACGTCATCGATCTCACCGACCTCGCGGGGCGTGTCGAGAGCCCGGACGGTGCAGGCGGAACTCCCAGTCTGCCCGTCGCAGTCGGCGGCATCGGATGAGCGGGCGCCGCTCCGTGCTGTGGCGCGCCGCTGTGCTGCTACGGCCGGCGTGGCTCCGGTTGTTCGCCGGGGCGCTGGCCGCCGCCGCCGCATCCGGATGTGCGGTCGCGTTGATGGCCACCTCAGCCTGGTTGATCGCCCGAGCGGCGCAGCACCCACCCGTACTCACCCTCATGGTCGCGATCGTTTCCGTCCGCGCATTCGGGATCGGCCGCGGCCTGCTGAGGTACGTGGAACGGCTTGTTTCCCACGACGCCGCGTTCGCCGCACTCGGCGACGTTCGGGTCCGGGTGTACCGGAAGCTGGAACGCCTCGCCCCAGCCGGGTTGCCGGCCTGGCGGCGCGGGGACTTGCTCACCCGCCTGGTCACCGACGTAGACGACATGCAGGACCTCGCTCTGCGCGGGCTGCTGCCGATCGCGTCCGCGGCCCTCGTGTTCCTCGCGACCCTCGGGTTGGCCGTCGCGTTGCTGCCGTCCGCTGCGCTCGTCCTCGCGGGGGCGCTGGCCGTCGCGGGCATCGCCACACCGTGGCTGTGGGTGCGTGCCTCACGCACGGTGGAGGACGGGGTGGCCGGTGAGCGCGCCGAGCGCACCGCGACCGTCGTCGAGTTGCTGGACGCGTCCACGGACCTGCTCGCCTGCGGTGCCGCTGATCAGTGGTTGTCCCGGGTGGATGATCTGGAAAGTCGCGTGGCCTTGCGGGTCTTGCGTTCGGCCAGGCTGGCGGGCGCCGGTGTCGGAATCGCGATACTTGCTGTCGCGGCCGCCGTCTGGGGCACGCTGGTCGTTGCGGTGCCCGTTGTGCACCAGGGGTCGCTGGCCGGGCCTGCCCTCGCGGTGCTCGTGCTCACCCCGCTCGCGCTGACCGAGCTGGTTCAAGCGCTGCCGGTCGCGGCGCAAGAACTGCAGCGAGTTCGTGGCTCGGCCGCACGGGTGCTCGCCGTTCTCGACAGCCCTGACCCCGTCCACGAGCCAGCACATGTCCGTCCCCTCGCCGCACCCGCGGCTGCTGCGCCACACATTCGGGTCACCGGCCTGCAGGTGAACTGGCCAGGACGGACACAGGCTGCGCTGGAGGCCATCGACCTCGACCTGCCCCCCGGCCGACGCGTCGCCATCGTCGGCGCCAGTGGGGCCGGGAAGTCGACGCTGCTCGCGGCGCTGCTGCGCTTCGTCGACCCCAGCGGCGGAAACATCACCATCGACGGCACTGACGTTCGTACCCTCGATGGCGACGACGTCCGCTCGCTGATGGCCCTCTGCGACCAGGACGCCTACCTATTCGACTCCACCATCGCCGAGAACGTCCGTCTGGCGCGGGCCGAGGCAACCGACAGTGAAATCCGTGACGTCCTCCGCCGCGCGCGGCTGGACCACTGGATCGACGAACTACCGCGCGGCATTCACACCAGGGTCGGTGAACACGGCGCACTCATCTCCGGCGGACAACGTCAACGCATCGCGCTGGCCCGCGCCCTGCTCGCGGATCGCCCGGTGCTGCTGCTGGATGAGCCCACCGCGGGCCTCGACGAGCCCACCGCCGCGGCGCTCATCGTTGATCTGCTGGCCGCCGGCACTGGCCGGACCACCGTGCTGGTCACCCACCGTCTCGCCGACCTCGGTGCCGTCGATGAGATTCTTGTTCTTGATGAAGGGCGTGTCGTGAACCGGGGTGCCGCCCGGGATGTCATCAACCAGGTGGAGGGCCGGCACGTCGTGACGTCGGACGCGTGATCCCGGCCGCACCTGCGCTGGCGGCGGGTCACGACCCTCGCCCGAAGTCCCACCGGTGGATCGAGTCGTACCGAAGATCACTCCGTGTCGTTGACATGACAGTCCACGAATGAGGATCTGCGAGAGGTCGCCCGTGAAATCTGTCCGTCACCTCACTCTGGTCGCTGCTCTGGGGCTCGCGGCCACCGCACTGCCTGCGACGCTGGCCTCGGCCGCACCTGGACTGACCGGCCTCGGCCTGCCGAGCCTCACCGTCACTCGGAACCTGTTGCCCGGGCTGGCCAATGCGAGCGACCTCGGCGTCGCGCCGGCCGCCCACGTGCTGAACTTGCAGGTCACGCTCCCGCGCCCGAACCCGTCCGGCGAGCAGGCACTGCTCGAGGCCGAGCACGCCCCCGGGAACCCTGTCTACGGACAGTTCCTCAGCGTGGACGACTTCGCGGCCAGGTTCGGCGTCCCGCAGTCCAAGGTCGACCAGACGACCTCGTGGCTGACCGGCGGAGGCTTGACGGTGGCGAGTGTGTCCGCCGCGCGTGACCAACTCACCGTCAGCGGAACGATTGCCCAGATCGATTCGCTGATGAAGACCTCGACCCGTTCGTTCACCAGCAACGGCGTCGCCTTCGTCGCGAACACCGCCGCGCCCGTCGTGCCGGTCTCCCTCGGGATCACGAACATCGTTGGGCTCAACACGCTGCAGCGCATGTCGGTGCCCGCCCGGACACCGAGCCAGGACACCTGCCAGGCCGGCAACTGCACCGGCTCGACCACGCCGAAGGACCTGTGGTCGGTCTACCAGCAGCCGGAGGCGTGGCAGGGGCAGGGCCAGAAGATCGCGGTCTTCGGCGCAGGCCGGACCGACGACGTGATCAGCGACCTCCGCACGTTCGAGACCAAGTTCGGGCTGCCACAAGTTCCGACCACGGTGGTCCACCCGCAGGGCCAAACCGGGTTCACCGACGACTCCGGCCTCCAAGAGTGGAACATCGACACTCAGGCCTCGACCGGAATGGCCCCGAAGGCGGACGAGCTCCGCCTGTACTTCGGCAGTGATCTCTCCGACGCGAGCGTCGGCGCGATGATGAGCACCTGGGCCAACGACCCGACCGGACCGATGCAGGCCAACGCATCGTTCGGCGAGTGCGAGACCGTTCCGATTGTCAGCCCCATCGTCGCCGCTATCACGGGGACTCCGCTGCTGAACCCGGCACTGCCCGTCGGTCTGGGACTCGGGAACAACTCGGACGCCACCTTCAACCAGATCCTCTCGCAGGCGGCCATCGAGGGCAGGACGCTGTTCTCCTCAACCGGTGACACCGGCTCCTCCTGCCCGGTGGTCTATGCCGCGATCATCGGAGCCGGCAACGGTGTGCTGAACCAGGTTGTGCCGATCACCAACTCGCCGGCGGACCTGCCCAACGTGGTGGGTGTCGGAGGGACCGTGCTTTACACCGACGGCGCGGGGCGCCGGACGCGGGAGTACGGCTGGGCCTACTCCGGTGGCGGATCGACGCTGTTCACCACCGCTCCGTCCTACCAGCAGGGCACACCCGGACTGAGCATCCCCTGCATCACCGATCCCACCAAGGTCTGCCGCGGCATCTCCGACGTGTCGGCCCAGTCCGGTGACGTGCTCACCAACGGCTACTCGATCATCAGCGGCGGACAGGCAGCCAACGGCGGCGGAACCTCGCTCTCCTCGCCGCTGTGGGCAGGCATGTGGACCCGGGTGCAGAGCGCCAGCAGCACCGCAAAGGGCAACGGGTTCGCGAACTACTCGCTCTACCGCGTCGGCAAGGACCCCGTCACCTATGCGCGTGACTTCTTTGACGTCTCCTCCACCGACGTAGCCACCGGGCTGCCCGCGAGCAACGGCGCGTACTTCACCCAGCCCGGCTGGGACTACGTCACCGGCTTCGGAACGCCCAAGGTGAGCGGCCTCATCTGCGACATCGACCACCTGGGCTGTTGAGGGTTGTCCCTCGGCGAGCGGTGCTGCGCGAACCGTAGGACCTATGCAGGTTGCCAGCGCGCAATTTCGGGAACGACGCTTGCGCCGAGCATCTCCAAGGGCGTGAGTGTCTCCACTGCGGGGACAATGAGGTAGACGACGCCGAAGCCCAGTTCGTGAAGTTCTCGGAGCTGTTCCAGTATGGGACCGGGTCCGGTGGTCGGGTCGACAGCCAGCGTCGCCGTCTTCTCGATCTCGTCGTAGTCCCTGCCTTCGTTTCCGCAGTGATCCCGGAGTACGTCGAGCTTGTGGGCGGCGTCGGGAC